>JAFGJE010000199.1 GCA_016929245.1 Phycisphaerae bacterium | reverse complement strand
TCTGAACAACATTCGCCAAAACCGGTCGAAGCGAATTTTTCTGCCCAGGAAAATCGTCAATCCCCGTTTAGGCGATATCGACAAACTTTGCGGCTGGATGACGCTGAGGCTGGGCTGGAACGGACAGAAGGTATTCATCCCCGGCCCGTTGTATTGGTCGACAGAAGGCCGACGAACCAACGACTATCAAAATTGGCAACGATATGGCGATATTCGGACGTTGCAGTTTACTGATTCGCATGGCCGACAATGGCAAACGAAAACTCTCGGCCTCAACATGCCCCAAATCACGGTGCATCGCCCCGACGGCACGCTGCTGGCGACGGGCATGGTGATGGAAAACAACAGGCCATCCCACTGGGAACTCTACGACGCAACTGGAAAGAACAAGATTTTCAAGGCCATCTACCGCCAGACAAAAACGAAACAGGAAAAAGACACCGGCCTTTGGTATTTGGCGTATTTTTACACCTACGATCCGGACGGCACGGAACACGAATGGCAGGTGAATGGGCATGGCGTGGTTCGCGGGGAAAATGTGACCTTGCCCAACGGCAGGGGGTATTACGCCGCCTACGCCCGGCCATATGAGGATTTCCCCGGCAAGGCGTATTCGTCGGAGCTTTGTCTTGCCTCGGAATTAAGCAACATCAGGACAGCGGCCAATTTCATGTTAGTCAATGCACAGGCAGGAGATGTCGAGGTGGCAGGCAGGCTTGTGCAACCCGATTCGCCGCTGGCGAAACGAATGCCCGAATTGCCCTCGCTCTTGAAAGGCAAGCAATTTTCCCTCCCCGGCGACAAAGTGACCATCGACGCAGACCGCGCCACGCTCATCGCCGAGCGGAAAAACGGGGAAAAGACGGAATCCTGGACATTGCACATGGCGCAAACCGACGACGGCCATTGGCTTGCGACGAATATAGATGAAAAACTCAAGGAAGTCGCGGCATTCTTCATCCTGGGTAACGTGAAGCGTCCCGGCGCGTACACGATGACCAACAGAGACGTCACGGTGAAGATGGCCATCGCCTCCGCGGGAATCGCCACCGGCAAAAACAGGCCGACAAAAGCGATTCTCATTCGTCGGGCAAAGGGCAACCAGGAGGAAAGCTTCTCTGTGGATTTGGAGGGAATCCTGACGGGAAAAGTTAGTGACTTCTTCCTGAAACCCCATGACATCCTGGCCGTCGGAGTGAACAGCGATTTCACCCGCAAACAGATGCCCATACGCTCCACACTGAAGAAATCGATAAAGGATTCGCCTGCGGAGAAATCCTCCCCGGCTGGGGAAAATGGGAATCTGGTCACCCGCGTGTACGACCTTCATTCCCTGCTGGCGCCGATTCCCGTGGACGGCGGGCCTGCCCTGCCCGAAATGATACGAACGTTGAAACATATCGACGGGAAACGAAACCCCGCCGGGAAAAATCTAAAATCCGCCGTCAAAGTCGAAAAGATGGACGAGAACGGCATGGTGACGCGCGAGTATGACATTCGCGACCTGATGGCCGTCATCCCTCAGATAGAAAACTCACCCGCGGCGTCCGATCCATGGGATGATGCGGCTGATGGAACATTCCAGCAGATCTATAAAGAACAGGATCCGAAGGAACTGGAAAAAACTCGTTCGGAAATGCGGAAGGTTCTCCTGCAAACCTTTCAAACCTCGTACAGCGAGAAAGGCTGGTCGCCGAAGCCCGGCGGCGGAAAGGCCGAGATTCAAAAAGGGAATCTCATCGTCACGCAGACACCCGAATGTCATAAGAACATTCAGAAACTTCTCAAACGCCTTCGTTCCATGCGAGGACTGCGAATTCGCACCGAAACACGCTTTATCACCTTCCCGAAAGACGTCGGCGAGAAGATGCAGGCATGGCTGCGTAACCAGAACCTTAACGACAAAAAAACAGCGAAAAAAAGTATACGCGGTATCTTTTTAACCCCAATGCAGGCCGACGCGTTGCTCAAGGAAACGCAAAAATACAAAAGCGCCAATACACTCACCGCCCCGGCCGTAACAACCTTCAACGGCCAGAGGGCGTATGTCAGCGCGGCGAAAAATCAGGCCGTGCTGTTTTCGCAACCCGGAACCGAAGAAAAGGTGGTGGAATATTTCCGCGAAGGAACGGTGCTGGACATCGACGCGACCCTAAGCCAGGATCGAAAATATGTGACCATGAATCTCAAGCCGATCCATACAAACCTTGTTTCCGCGGACAAGGAAGTAACGTATGACATGGGTTCACTGGATATGACCGTCAGTCTTCCTGATGAAGGCACCCTCCTGATGTTCATTCCCTCCCAGCGATGGCAAGCCCAAGGCGTAAAACCCATCACCGGCCCGGACGGCAAGACAACGCATGAAGTAATCTCCCAAAAAATCCCGGGCGCAACGGAACAACTCTGGCTGATGGTAAAACCAAAAATCATCCTTCATGAAGATGAACCACCTTCACAAACTCCCAACCAGACAGATTCCACACTTCAGGAAGTGGCAAAACTTCGTGACAGGAAGGTGACAGCCGAATTGGACCTTGCCGATGCTCGGTTAAGATTTGGCTCGAAGCATAAGAACGTTACTCAACTGGAGGAAAGGCTTGCAGATATCCAGAAGTTGATCGATCAGTACGAAAAGCCGAAGAAACCCGTCGATAGGGATTCTGAAATTCGGATTGGTGATGTTTTGCGTATTGATGTGCAAAATCTGTATTACGAAGGGGTCGAAACGACGCTTCAGCGGGAAGTCTCGCGAACGGGAAAAATCGATCTTCCGTTGCTTCCTGAGAGATTCGTCGCCGCAGGACAAACAACGGACGAATTGCGTGAACAAATCCGTAAAGCGTATCAGAAGACTGTGATGAAAGAGAAACCTCAGGTAGAGGTGACATTGATTTTACCGAAGCTCGCGAATTCCCCCGAGCTGCAAATACTTCGAGACAGGAAGTTGGAATTTGAATTAGAACTCCTGGAAGCACAGCGGAGATTTGGCTCGAAGCACAAAAACGTCATCCAGCTGGAGGGAAGGCTTGCGGATGTCCGGAAGCTGATCACCCAGTACGAAAAGCCGAAGAAACCCGCTAATCGAGATCGCGAAATCCGGATTGGTGATGTTTTGGCTATTCGTGTCCAGGATCTGTATTACGAAGGGGTGGAAACGACGCTTCAGAGAGAAGTTTCGCAAACTGGACAAATCGATCTTCCGCTGCTTGATAAAAAAATAGTGGCCCTGGGAGTGACGGCATACGAATTGCGCGAACGAATCAGTAACGCGTATCATAAGACCGTGGTGTTAAGAAAGCCTAAGGTAGAGGTGAGACTGCTCGTATCGAAACTCGAATATTCCCCTGAGCTCCAAAAACTTCGAGCAAAGAAGGTGGATGTCGAGTTGGAGCTGATGGAGGCGCAGCGAACTTATGGGCCGAACCACAAAAATACTCTTCGATTTCAGTCTCAACTCGATGCCGTCAATGAATTACTTGCAAAGGACAGGAAAAGTAAAAACGACCATCCAAAAGGAAAAGTCAATTCTTCCGCATCGAAAAAGACCACACCCGCAATGCAAATCTGGCAGGGAACGATTGTCGATGAGACGAACCGGGCCGTGCCGGGTGCTACAGTGGCGGCGTATCAGGCCACGGGGAATCGTCAAAATCCCGTCAAAATCGTGGGCAAAGTCACCAGTGACGAACGCGGGAACTTCACGATGTCCCTGCCCGCCGACGCCAGGCCGGGAAGGTATTCCGGGGTGGGATATGGACAATTCGTCGCGTTCAAGGATGGCAAGGCGCTGGACTGGCATGAGCCGTCAATCCATCCCGACAAAACGGAGTTCCTGAGTTTCACACTCGGTGACTCCCGCACGCTTTCGGGCACGGTCGTGAACGAAAAAGGCCGACCCATCGCCGACGCCGTCGTGCGGGCCTGCCTGAACCAGGGACGCGGCAACTACATTCAGCCGCCGATTGACCCAATGGGCAACCTCACAACGAAAACCGACGCCAAGGGACGTTTCCAATTTCACGGCATTCCCGCGTCGGCGGGCGCGGAATTCGAAATCCATGCTAACGGATATGCCTGCGTACAAACGCGCGGTTCTCTCTCCGACGACTACCAATACTCCGCCGGGCAGGACAACATTCGCATCGCCCTTCCACGCGCGGCGAAAATGAAAGGCCGCGTGATCGACAAGACCACCGGAAAAGGCGTGTCCAACGTGTACGTCAACGCCCATTCGCACACAAAAACGTTCCTCGGCCATCATAACGGCGGCATGACAGACAAGGACGGTCGATTCGTCATCGTCAACGCCCTGCCGGGCAAAACCAGCCTGAACGTCTGGCCGCCTTCCTTCAACGCATGGGAATGGATCATGACCCAACCCGTGAACCTCCAAACCCAGGCCGGGCGGAAAGAAAAAGACATCACCATCGAAGTGCAACACGGCCTGCCCGTGAAAATTACAGTGACGGATGAAAAAGACCATCCGATTTCCGGAGCGAGTATTCGGATCACGTCCAAAGGAAAGAACAAATATTGCCCGAACACAAATGCAGACGGCGTGGCAAGAGCGTATCTCCTGCCCGGCGAGTATCAAATCAACGGCGTTGGTTGCGACGGTTATTTGGCGAGGAAGCTGGAAATGTCTTTTGTCCTGAAGGAAAATCAGACGAAGAACTTCACCGTTCAATTATTCAAGATGCCGGGGATCACCGGCATCGTGCGGGATTCCCAAGGCAAGCCGGTGCAAGGCGCTGCCGTTCGACTGGTTGGAGGTTCCAGAATGGTCACCGGCCCGGACGGACGGTTTGAACTGTTTGACCGGTCAGACAATCCTGGTTCGGGCGGGAAGAAAAACACCATCCTGGTGCGACACGAAGCCCGCAACCTGGTCGCCGTTACTCCCTTACTGGCGGACAAACGATACTGCGAGATTACTCTCACACCGGGATTCATGATGCGCGGCCGCGTGATATCGTCAGATAAGAAACCCCTGCCGCACGCCCAGGTTCGTATTCAGATGGAATTTACCGAATCCTCCAACAGTTATACAATAGCCACGTTGGATTCCACCGTAACGAACGCGGAAGGACAATATGAGTTTCTGACAATCCCCGCCGGCAGGAAATATGAAATCACCGCCGAAGCGGCGGGATATATTGAAGACAAACTCACCGAGCAGGTGCCGGAGGATCAAACGGGAATCCTCCACCCGCGAACCCTCCAACTGCGCCCGGCGACGATGACCGTCAGCGGCGTCGTGCTGGACCGCGACGGCAAGCCGATCCCCAACGCCATCGTCTATGCTTCCAACAACCGATATTACGGAGCGGGCAACCAGTTTAGAACCGACAAGCAAGGCCGCTTCACCGCGACCGAACTCGGCGGGGGACAAGTCAACATCTCCGTAACGGTAGAAAAAGACGGCCGACGCATGCACGGCAGCACAACCACCACCGCCGGCAGTAAAGATGTCGTCCTCCGCATCAACCAACAATGATTCCCCATTTCTCGTCATTGATTTTCCCCCACCCGGCCTTGATAATGACTTTTCGCGCAAGTGAGGAACTTGCCGGAATGGTTACACCGGAAAACGCACCGCGCCGTTTCCCGGATGACTTGATGAATTTGGATTTTCCATGAAATATTTTTTCCAATCGCTTCGCTATCTCAAGCCCTACCGCGTGCGGCTGGGCGTTTCGTTTTTTCTGATCCTGTGCATCGCCGTGCTCTGGGGCGGCGGGCTGGGGATGCTCTTGCCGGGTATGAAGGTGCTTCTCAGCGAGGAAGGACTGCACGGCTGGGCGTGGAACTCCATGACGCAGGATCGCCTGGACGCGAAAATCGTCTACCGCCTCGTTCCGAAAGACCAGAAGATCGGGGAGGATTGCTTTCTTCCGCGGGTGCTGGATGTCATCAGCGAGGACAATGACGGCCGCGCCGCCGAAGGGAAAATCCAGGTGAACGAATGGCTGGTGGGTCTGGAGACGGAAGGCCGGCGGGAATACCTCCAGGCCGACCAACTCGCCCGACGACTGGCGCAATGGGACGAGGAATCCGGGCGCATCGCGCACCTTCTGGTGTACAACCCGGAAACGAAAAACGACCGCGTCGCGCCGGTCAAGCTGCATCGTATTCGGTTCGGTTCCCGCCTTCTGGGGCAAATCGCCGCACGCCTTCCCGAACCCGTAGACAAAAAAGGACGCATCCCCATTCTCATCTGGTTGCTGGTGGTCGCGTTTATTCTGACGCTCCTGCGGAATATTCTTCGCGTTTTCCAGGAATATCTCGTTGAAACGGCCGTCCTGAAGGGTTCGTGGGACTTGCGGGAAGAATGCTACACCAGCGCATTGCGCCAGCCGGTTACGTATTTCGCCAAGGAAGGCACGACGGACACGATGAGCCGCTTCGTGCAGGACTCCACCGAACTGTCGCGGGCACAGGTGACGCTGTTCGGGAAAACCATGGTCGAACCCGCCAAGGCCGTCGCTTCGGTCGTTCTGGCGTTTTACCTGAGCTGGCAGTTCACGCTGATCGCCGTCATCGCCGGGCCGTTCGCCGTCTACGCCATTCGCCTCTTCGGGAAGGCGATTCGTCGCTCGACGAAAAAGGCGCTGGAAAGCTGGGCGGAACTCCTGGCGGTGCTGGAAGAAACCCTCACCGGAATCCGCGTGGTCAAGAGTTTCACCATGGAGGCCGCGGAGCGCAAGCGGTTTCACCGCGTCAACCGCGCGCTGTACAAGCAGCAGCGTCGAATGGCCCGCACGGACGCCGCGACCAGTCCGGCCGTCGAGGCGCTGGGCATCACCACGGCGCTGGTGGCCGTCGGGGGCGCCGCCTACTGGGTTCTGTCCGGGTATATGGATCCGGAACTGTTCATCGCCTGGATGGCCAGCCTGATCGCCGCGTTCGATCCCGTGCGGAAGCTCTCGAAAGTCGCCACCCGCTTTCAGCGCGGCGACGCCGCCGCCGAGCGCCTTTTTGAGTTGCGCAATCGTCCGAAGGAAAAACGAACCCCCGGGGCGCCGATGCTGCCGCGACACAAAACGTCCATCGAATTCATCCATGTGGGCTATCGCTACCCGGGCACCGAAGAAAACGTGCTGCGCGACGTGAACCTGAAAATCCAGGCCGGGAAAACCATCGCCGTCGTCGGCCCCAACGGATCCGGCAAGACCACGCTGGTGAGTCTCCTGCCGCGCCTGCTGGAGTTGACGGAAGGGAAAATTCTTCTCGACGGATTGGACATTTCGACGCATTCGATCCGCTCGCTGCGACGGCAGATCGCGGTCGTGACGCAGGAAACGGTAATTTTCAACGCCACCATCGGTGAGAACATCGCCTACGGCCAGCGCCGCGCCCACCCGGAGACGGTCCTGGAGGCCGCGAAGAAGGCCTACGTCGATGAATTCGTCCGCGAATTGCCCGACGGATACGACACCATGGTCGGGCAGCACGGCGCGACGCTCTCCGGCGGGCAACGGCAGCGGATCGCCATCGCCCGCGCGATCGTGCGCGACCCTGCCATCCTGATCTTCGACGAAGCCCTCAGCCAGATCGACGCCGACAGCGAACAGAAAATCCACCGCGCGATGGAAGAGTTCATCCAGGATCGAACCACCTTCATGATCGCCCACCGCTTCTCGACGGTGCAGTCGGCCGACAAGATCGTCGTGCTCAATGAGGGGCAAATCGTCGACGTCGGCGCCCACGAGGAACTCATGCGACGCTGCGAACTCTACAAACACCTGTACAACACCCAGTTCGGCGGCGAACGGATGACGAACGAATAGAATCGTGTTGGGCTGGCGGGGCTCTGTCCCGCCAGCTCATGTTCCCATCGAAGACTTGGCGGGACAGAGCCCCGCCAAGCATACACAACATAAACATGTTCCGCTTCGTGACAATTCGATGTTGGTTGCTCTTGACGGTGGTGGTGATTCTGACCGCCGTCGGCTGTGAGGAACCCGTCGCTTCCAGGCCCGGCTCGCTCGTCGCGGTTCGTCGCGTTCCTCCGACGACGGAGGTGTGGGTCGCGTCGGAGATGACCGCCCTGACCGAAGCGACGCCGCGATTCGACGACCGGGAAATCCTCTCCCGCGACGGCAAGACGGTGCTCCTGACCGCCGGCGCGAATGAAACCGTCAGCTTCCAGATCGTCGTCGACGCCCCCGCGGGCGGCTTGCCTTCGGTGCGCGTTTTGCCCGACGCGCTGCAAACCGCCGACAAAAAACTCACCCTCCCCGCCGAAACCGTGCGGCTGTTTCGCGTGTTGCCCGTGGAAGTCACGGAATTCCCCGCCTGGTATCTCCGCCTGGTGGATCACGCGCCGGTCAAGGCCGGGCGATACGATCCGCTGGTTCCCGTCAACTCCCCCCGCACCGGCCAGCCGTATCGACTCGGGCGAGGGGAACGCCTGGCGATCTGGGCGGACCTTGCCGTCCCGCGAAACGCCCACGCGGGAATCTATCGCGGCGCGATCCGCGTCGACACCGGCGCGGGAGGATACCGCTTCGACGTGGAACTGATCGTCCGCGATTACGTCCTTCCGGACGCCCGGCCCTTCGCGGCTGTCGGGGGATTCTCCCACGAAGCGATCTTCCGCGAATTCTACCGCCGTGACGGAAAACCGTACGTCCCGACGCGCCTCGACACCGACGATCCCAAAATCGCCCAAGCCCTTGACCTCCTGCGGGACATGGTGGTTCTCGCCCACGAACATCGCCTGGACCTGTTCGATAAGAACCTGCAACCGGACATTCATCGGGACGAACAAGGCCGGCTGAAACTCAACTGGACGCATTACGACAAAATAGTCAAACCCCTTCTCGACGGCTCGGCCTTTGCCGATCGCGTGGGACTTTCCGCCTGGCCGATCCCCTACAACGACGCCTGGCCGACGCCGAAATACTACGGCGGATTCGATTCTCCGACGTACCGGACAACCGCCGTGGACGTCGTCGCGAAAGCGGGCCGTCACTTCCGCTCACTCGGCGCGGAAGACCAGATATTCGCCTGGCCGTACCGCGGCGAAGTCAACGCCGGTGCGTTTGGACACTTCGAGAAACTCGCCGCCGTCCTTCGCCAGGGAGACAAGAGCATTCCCATCCTGGCGACGCTCCCGATCGCTCCCCCGAAAATCAGCGGCTGGGTCGCGCCGAAGAATCTCGACGAGAGCATCGACATTCTCGCCCCCGCCGCCCGTTGGCTGGATCCCCGCCAGGCCGCCGCGCGTCGCACGCCCGAGCATCCGCTGGCGGGCGTCTGGCTGGCGCCGGGAGACGTTCCCTACCTGCCGGCGCTATCGGTAATCGCCTCGCCAAGCGACGTTCGCGCCCTGCCGTGGTTCGCCGCGAAGTACCAATGCACCGGACTGTTCCTGCCCGAAGTGCTCCACTGGAACGGAGACGTGTTCCACACCCCCGCCGGCGCGGAAACCAGGCTCTTCTACCCCGGCGCGCGGCTGGGCTTGAGAAGCATCCTTCCGTCCGTGCGATTGAAGCGCCTGCGGCGCGGACTCCAGGACACCGCGTATCTCTGGATTCTCCGCCAGCGCCGGCGGGAGGGTCTCGCCCGGGCGATTAACGACGCGATGGTGCGATACGCCTGCCTGGACGCCGCCGGCGACAATTATCTCGATCCGCGCCTCGACGGATGGGTCAAGGATTCCGACGTGTGGATCCAGGCCCACCGTCTGCTGGCGGAGGAAGTCGACCAGGCCGTCCATCCCTCTCCGCGCACCGAACAGGACCGCCTCGCCGACCAGGTGCGCTGGCGGCGCTTCACCGAACAGACCAGCCGCATCACCGCCGAACGCGTGCAGACGTTCGTTCGCGGCGGCGACCTGCCTTTAAGCGACATTCCCGAAACGCCCGATCGGAACGTCCGCAACCTGCGCGCGACGGTGCTGGCGTCGCTGTACAACGAATTCGACCGTCCGCTGGAGACGAAGGTGAAGATCACGTCCCTGCCGGAAGGCTGGGAAACCGTCATCGGCGAATATACCATTCCGCGTTTCGCGCCCGGCGCCCGGCGGGACGCCAAACTCGTCGTGGAAGGACTCGATGTTCCCGTCACGCCCGACGGGAAGATTCCCCTGACCCTCGAAGTGCAGACCGAACCGAATCCGCCGCAAACTCTCCGGACGGAGGTGGCGTTCATCGTCGCCGGGCGCTTCAACACGCCCCCGACGATCGACGGAAAACTCGACGATTGGCCGACGCGTCCGCGCGCGTCGGCGGGGAATTTTCGATTACTGGGCCGACGAGGGCAAACCGCCGACGGACTGGCGAAGCGACGCACCACCGCCTTCGCCATGCACGACGAGAAACATCTGTACTTCGCCTTTCGCTGCGAAGAGCCCGATCCCGACGGCATGATCGTGCATAACGACAATCTCGCGCGATACGAACAGCTCCTGGCGTGCGGCGAGGATTTGGTGGAAATTCTCCTGGATCCCGGCGCGAAAGCCGCCGGTCCGGAGGATTTGTATCACCTTCTCGTGAAACCCAATGCCGCGACGGTCCAGGAAATCGGCGTGCGCACCGATCCGCCGCTGGGTCGAACCCGTCCGTTCCCCTTGGGGGCGCGGGTGGCGGTGGCGAGGCGAAAGGACTACTGGTCGGTGGAAATCGCGATCCCCCGCGACGCCTTCGGCGCCGACGGAGCGGAATCGTTCTGGGGCGTCAATTTCACCCGGTTCGCGCCGCGGGAACTGGAAGCCTCCAGCTGGTCCGGCGCGTCGCGATACTTCTACGACCCGCGGAGCCTGGGAACCATGTACCTTCCCCCGTCGGAACATCGTATAATCCCGAATTGACAGCGAAAGAAAGGAGTTCGTCTCGTGGGTAATAAACTGGGCTGGATTATCGCCGGCGTGCTGTTGGCGGGTTTGGTGGGATATCTTCTTTCCACGGTGGTGTTTCCGTCCCCCGACAAACCCACCATCGACACCACGCGCCTGGGCGTGCTGGAGCTTCACGCGCCCAAAACGCCCGTGAACGACGTGCTGGGCGAAGCGCCGTCCGGCGAGGGGAACGCCGGCGACGACTACGCCGCCGCCGCCGCGTTCTACCGACAGCACAAGGAGGAATTCGAGGAAATGTATGATCTGCTGCAAAACGACTCCGCGGCGACCCTCGATATCAAGCAACTGGAACTCGGCAGGGTGTTTCTGGAAAAACTTGCTCCCGCCGCCTCGAAACAGTCGATGACCTACACCTTCGTCCACACGCCGAAGGAACTGAAGGTCACCGCGTTCGCCGACGGCGCGAACGATTTCGAGAATCTCTCCCGCGCCCTGCAATGCCTCATCGAACATTACGACCGCACCCAACAACCCGCCGAAGCGGCCGAACCCGCCCGGGCGATGTTCATCATGGGGTGGCATCTGATGAACGAGCGTGCGCGGTTCCTGCTGGTCGCCTCGGGCATGGAATATCAGGACGCCGGCGGGCAGACCCTGCTGAAAGTCTATAAAGACGCCGGCGACGGGAAAAAACTCCAGGCCATGGAAAGCTACCTCGGCGAACTGGTCTTTCCGCACAAGCTCACGATGGACAAGCAGCGCATCGTCTGGAATTTCAACGCCAAACCCGGCGACGTGTTCAACATCATCGAAAACGACAAGGATCGCATGTGGCGGATCGAAGGCACGCTGGCGCTGGGGATGCTCAAGTTCCGGCAAAAAGGACATCGCGGGAATATGCGAAAAGTCGAGCAGTTACTCACCACCGCCCAGGCTGACGACGATGAACTCATCCGCGCCGCCGCGGACGTCGCCCAAAACTGCACCAGCGAACAGATCACAAGCTGGCAACAATGAACGCGGGTTCCCACAAACAAACCGCCCGACTTCGGGCGACGCTCCTGCCCGGCCCTTCGGGCGCGGGACTGTTGCTGGAATCGCTGGCGAGCGAACCCGCGCCGGCGGTGCTGGAATCCAGCGCGCTGCATCCGGAATACGGGCGATACTCGCTCTTCGCGTGCGGGCCGTTGCGAATCCTGGAAGCGCGAGACGGCGTGCTGCGCGATGAAACCGGGCGAACCGTCGCCGAGGGAAAATCCAGACTCTGGTCCGCCCTCGATGAGGAACTCACGAGCATTCAGCTTCATCCTTCCTCGCCGCGAACGCCCTACGCGCCCGGGTGGATCGGGTACGTCGGGTACGAAATGGGGCGAACCATCGAAAAACTCCCCTGCCGGGCGCCGCGCGACACCGCCCTGCCGGACCTGCGCCTGGCGCTGTACGACGCGCTGCTGATCCACGACGCGCTGGAAAAAACATGGACGCTGGTGGAACTGATCTTCGAGAATCCCCCCATCGGCGCCGGACAGGCCGGGGAGGCGTTGCGCCGTTGTCTCGCCCGGGCCGCCGGCTGCGGCGAACCCCCTCCGGCGCCCGCGGAACACGCCGACGCCCGCCGCCGCGCCGCGCCCGCCGAAGCGAAGTCCAACTTCCAGCCCGACGAATACCGCCGGGCCGTCGCGCGGTGCGTGGAATACATCGCCGCCGGCGACATCTTCCAGGTGAACCTTTCCCAGCGATTCACCATTCCCGACGCGCCGGAACCGATGACGCTCTACCGCCGCCTGCGCCGACGCAACCCCGCCTGGTACGCCGCGTATCTGCAATTCGATTCCGACCGGCATCGCTGCGCGGTCGTCAGCAGTTCGCCGGAACTGTTCCTGCGCTGCCGAAATCGGCGCGTGATCACTCGCCCGATCAAGGGCACCCGCCCGCGCGTGGGCGAGGAATCCCTCGATAAAACCGCCGCGGCCGAACTGCTCGCCAGCGAAAAGGACAACGCCGAACTGGCGATGATTATCGACCTGCTGCGAAACGACCTGGGGCGCGTCTGCCGCTACGGCACGGTGCGCGTGACCGAACCGCGACGCCTCGAAACGCATCCGACGGTGTTCCACCTCGTCGGCACGGTCGAAGGCGAACTGTGCGAAAACGTCGGCCCCGCCCGTTTGCTTCGCGCGACGTTTCCCGGCGGGTCGATCACCGGAGCGCCGAAAATCCGGGCGATGGAAATCATCGACGAACTCGAACCCGTCGCGCGGAGCGTGTACACCGGCTGTATCGGCATCGTGGGCGTGGACGGCTCCGCGGAGTGGAACATCGCCATCCGCACGATCCTCCACGACGACGAAACCGCCTATCTTCAGGTCGGCGGCGGCATCGTCGCGGACTCCACCCCCGACGGGGAATATCATGAAACCCTCGATAAAGCCCGCGCCCTGCTGGAAGCCGTCGCGGAATGTCGCGCCACTCAGCAACATATGTAATCTGTCATCCTGAGCGAAGCGAGTCTTCGAGCGAAGTCGAAGGACCTTACGCCCACGCACCTGTAATACCAATTCAACTAAAAAAAGACCGTTCCTGGATATTTTCCATTCTTTGAAAGTAGCCACGGGCGCAAGCCCGTGGGAAAAAGCTCATCGAATGATCCAAGCCCCGGAGGGGCGATTGAACGGTTCAATCGCCCCTCCGGGGCTCATGTTTTTTAAACGAGATGTCCACGGGCTTGCGCCCGTGGCCTGGAGTTTGGCGGTTTGAGGGATTTTGACCGTTTTGTGGCGGGGGATTTCGGGGCTGGGGCGAATTTTTCTTGTCGGATCTCT
>JAFGJE010000198.1 GCA_016929245.1 Phycisphaerae bacterium | reverse complement strand
CGGGGGTGTTCGTGATCGGGCACGAACCGGACCAGATCATCCGCCGCCCTTGCAGTGGCTTGCCGATGGGCTGGCTGGTAAAGGAACTGACGGGCATGTAGGTCGTTTTGACGGGATTGATCTGGAACATGCCCGGCGTCTCACTGGGAATCCCTTCCACCAGCATGTGCCCGGTTTGGGCCTCGACGCCCCAGACCTCGCGCAGGTAGCTCGCCGGGAGATACCGTTGCGGTAGCGGCATGCCGAAGCCCAGCATTTGCGGGCGAAGGTGACACACGAGGAACATTGCCGACGCGCCGTCGTCCACGGCTTCGCGGATTTTCTGCAGGTGTTCCGGGCCGAAGCTCGGGATCGGGGGCTGGCCTCGTCCCATGGGCGGCATGGGCGGCGCGGGGGGTACGACCAGGAGAATCGTCGGCAATTCCTCCGCCTTTTTGTCGGGTTGCGTCGCCGGTTCGGCGGCCGGGTCGGCGGGGTCGCTGGGGGAGGGCATGTCCTCGGCGAGATTCCAGTTTTGCACCTGGAAGCCGGCTTCCTTCAGCCGCTTCGTCAGTTCCGTCAGTTCCGACGGGGGGATGTCTCCCCGCGGGAGGGGGATTTGCATCCGCATTTCGGGAGGAAGGGACGGTTCCAGGTAGGCGATCAGCACGCGGCCGAAGGGTTTGCTTTGCGTCATCGCCAGGATGCGCGACGCCAGCGCCGCGTCGCCGTTGAAGAAGCGCGGGGTTTGGGAATCCTCTCCGGGCGATTCGCTCGCGACGGACCGTAGCGGCCAGGTGTCGTCGAACGTGACGACATCCACCTTTTCGCCCGCGCGAAGGACGATGATGTTTTTCCCGCTCAAGTCCGGCGGGAGGGCGTCGTCCTTGGGGGTTTTGAGGTTGTCGGCTTCTTCCAGCAGGGGGGTGATTTTCTCCTGGAGGGAGGCGAAGGCTTTTTCGGACGCGCCCTGCGCCAGGAGCATCTTCGAGGCGGCGTCCACGTTCGTTAATTGTCGGATGCCCTTTTCCACGGCGGCTTGATACTGCTTCAGCGCGGTTTGCAGCATGTCCGCCTGGGGGCGCATTTCGACGACGAACCGGCGCTGGGCGTCCGGGTTGGCGTCGGTGAGGATGACGGCCGTCTGCGACCGGAGCGATTCCAGGTCCTTGCCGAGGTTCTGAAACAGGCGTCCCCGCGTGGTGCGCTCGACCATACCCTCGTATTGACGGCTGGGCACGTCCACCTGCCAGGCCCGGCTGACGGAGAGCAGGCGAATGTCCTTCGGGTCGGTTCCGGCGAGGGTTTCGAGTTTCTTCGAGACGTTTTCGGCGGCGGCGATCGTGTTTTTCAGCGCCGCGGAGAAGTCCTTGAGGGCTTTGGCGGGGTCTTTGGGTCCTTCTTTCCCGCCGCCGCGAAGGGCCTTTTGGACCGCGCCGACGGACTTGACGCTTTCCTCGATGCTCTTGAGGGCGGCGGGCGCGTTGTCGCGGATCGCCTGGGGGAGTTTGGCGATGCGCCGGAGGATGTCGCCGTTGGCCTGCAGTGCTTCCCGGCAGGTGCGCAACTCGTCGGTCAGGTCTCCCAGCAGCTTGACGTAATCCGGCAGGGGGGACGCGGTGATCGCGTCGGCGACGGCGCGGTCGGCGGTTTCGATTTTCTCCGCGCGTTCGTTCAGGACGTCGCCCATCGCGCCGCCGAGGTCCCATTGGGCGAGATACGAATCGTTCGGCAGGGACGTCCAGCGATTTTTCAGCGCGTCGAGTTCCCGGAGAATGACGGGCATTTCCTTTCGCAGTTTCACCAACAGGGCTTCCTGCGGGCCGGTTTTTCCCTGCTGCAGGGCGCGGAGTTCGGCCATCAGGTTCGCCCGGGCGGCGTCGCCGGAGGCGTCCTTCACGACGATATTGGAATTGCAGCGGTGCATTTCCTCCAGCAATTCCATCACGCGATCCAGGCGCTTCTGCGCGGTGTTGCGCGCGGTGCGCTGCTGTTCGTTGACGGCGGCGGACTTCGCGTCGGTGTAGACGGCCCAGATATGCAGCGGCGCGTCGATGGGTTTGAGGATTCGCCGGGAGCGTTCGGACAAACCGAAGCGTCCCAGCGTCTCGAAGTCGTGTTCCAGCGGCGCGGTGAACGACAGCATGTTCAGCACCGCCGCCGCGGCGATCACGACGACGACCGAGATCGTGACGTTCGCGCCGTATCGGTCGCGGGTCGCCGGCGGCGTGGCGAGGAACAGCAGCATCGCCGTCAATCCGCCCAGTACGATTTCGCCCGCCACCAGCACGTGCGCCCAGTTTTCCATCGCCGGCAGCAGACTCCAGCCGTCCCACAGCAGCGCCGCGAACGCCTGCAACGCGCCGGCCAGCGCCACCAGCAGCCAATAGACCAGCAGAATCCACAGCGCCTGCTTCCGCGCCGAGGGCGATCCGAACTTCAGCACCGCGCCGGTGATCAGACTCACCGCGCCCAGCAGGATCAGGATGACCTGCACCGGAACGTCCCCCGCGGCGGCGCCGATGATGAGGCAATACACCAGCGCGACGATCGTCGCGGCGCCCAGCAGCATGGCCCCGGCGGCCGCGAGGGTGCGATACGGATCGATCCAGTTCGACGCGGGGGGGACGGATTGGTTTGTGTTGTTGTTCGGGTTTATCGCCATCGTCTCGACTCCACCATTTTAATGCTCAGGAACAG
This sequence comes from Phycisphaerae bacterium, assembly GCA_016929245.1. Taxonomy (GTDB): domain Bacteria; phylum Planctomycetota; class Phycisphaerae; order SM23-33; family SM23-33; genus JAFGEJ01. Next base: position 49,393 of record JAFGJE010000198.1, on the reverse strand, counting down.
AAATCCGCCCGTCAAGGCCAGGAAGAACACCACCGCCCGGCTGTCGAAGAGTCCGCGAGCGAAGCTCTTGAGATAGTTCATCGCGTTCAAGCGGGCGGCCGCCTGGTTCCACGGTTCGCCCAGGTGCGCCGCGGCGGGACTCATCAGCAGCGAGAAGAACGCGAGGATCACAATCGCCGCGGCCGCCGCCAGCAACTGGTGTCGCGTCAGCGAAGAGGCGAACAATCCCACCGCCAGGAACGCGGCGCCCAGCAGGATCATGCCCAGGTATCCCATCACCACCACGCCGATATCCGGCCTGGCGAAGATGAACATCAGCACGAGGAACATCAGCGTGCTTCCCAACAGCGCCAGGTAGAATCCCAGCACGCCCAGGAACTTGCCCAGCACCACCTGCGCGTCGGTGACCGGGGCGGTCATCAGCGTCTCGATGGTCCCGACGTGGAATTCCTCGCTCAACAGGCGCATCGTCAACAGCGGGGCCGCCACGACCATCGCCGCGCCCATCATTTCAAACAGCGTCCGCAGGGACGCCTGCTGATGCGGAACGAGGATGAACCATTCCCGCGACCCGCTGATGAAGCCCGGCGGGGGCGCGAACTTGAACGCGCACACGCACAAAAACAGCGCCCCGATGACATACGCCAACGGGCTGTAAAAGTATCCCGCCAACTCGCGACGGGCGATGGAGAATGTTTTTCCCATAACCAATACTCCCAACAAATCTCAATCTTTGGGTGACGGGGCTCTGTCCCGCCACCTTTCCGGAAGCTGGTGGGACGGAGCCCCGCCAGCCAAAATCTAAAAAACTATCATTGTCATCCTGAGCGGAGCGAAGCGGAGTCGAAGAACCTCACGGGTAGCTGCGCGTGAGGTCCTTCGACTTCGCTCGAAGACTCGCTTCGCTCAGGATGACAGCTATGTTTGTTCAGCCCGCCGCTCGGTCAGTTCGCATGGACTGTTCGTAGGTGATCTGCACGAAGAAATCTTCCAGCGATCCGGTCGCCCGGCGCAGTTCGCGCAGATCCCAGTTTTGGGTCTTAGCGAGCTGGAAAATGTCCTTGCGCGGGTCGTCGTCGCCGGCCTGGATGTCCAGGCGCGTCCAGTGGTTGTGCTGCGAAGATTCGACGGCCGAGATTCCCGCCAGACCCTCGACGCCTTTGGCGATGTCCTCGGGCGCGGCGCCCTTGAGTTCCGCGACGATCCGGCTGGGACCGGCGACCCGCTGGCGCAGTTCCGCGGGGGTGCCGGCCGCGGCGAGTCTGCCGCCGGCGATGATGATGATGTCATCGCACGTCTGTTCGACTTCCGCGAGGATGTGGCTGGAGAAGATCACCGTGTGGTCCCCGCTCAGTTCGCGGATCAGTTCGCGCATCGCGCGAATCTGCGCCGGGTCCAGGCCGATCGTCGGCTCGTCGAGCACCAGCACCGGCGGGTTGTGCAGCAGCACCTCGGCAAGTCCGACGCGCTGCTTGTATCCGCGGGACAGCTCGCCGAGTCGCCGGCGGGTCATGTCTTCGGGCGAGGACAACCAGCATCGCTCGCAGACGCGATCGATGGCCGCGGGGCGCCGCTTGGCGGGGATGTCCCGCAGCGCCGCCCGGAACGTGAGATATTCCCGCACGCGCATTTCTTCGTAGAGAGGGACGTTTTCGGGCATGTACCCGATCTGCCGGCGGACCGCCAGTGATTCGGACAGCACATCCAGGCCGTTGAGAGTCACCGTACCCGACGAAGCCGGCAGGAAACAGGTGATGATCTTGAGCGTCGTGCTCTTGCCCGCGCCGTTGGGCCCGAGAAAGCCCACGATGCGCCCCTTCTCGACGCGAAAGGAAATGTTGTCCACCGCCAGGACCTGGCTGTACCATTTCGTCAGGTGTTTAACGTCGATCATGTCGCGCGACTCCGAAAATAGATTTCATTCGATCCAGCATATTTTACAAATGTTTGTTTTTGGGGTGCCGTGGTTCGCGGAATCCCTTGGGGATGGAGCAACCACGTTGTGGGGATTCGTGGTTGCTTCGCTTCGCTGCGCGAACCACGGCACCCAGGATAAACACAGGTGGATTTATCGACTGGCTACGTTCATCGCGGTTCCGGGGGGCCAAATGCTCGAGAGCACCCAGGGCGCCACGAACCGCGCGACGAATCCAGGCCGGGTCGCCGCGTCGTGCGCCCCGCCGCCGTAATACATGCCCGGTTTGACCGAAAGCTGATACAGCCCGTTGAAACGGCGGGTAAACCCATTCAGTCCCGCCGAGGCGGCGTGCCCGCCGTCGACGTTGCCCATGATCGCCGTCCCCACGCCCAGCAGGGCGGTGTCGTCGGGATTGAACACGTTCAGGATTCCGTTTTTGCAGTTCCCCAGCGCCTTGGACAGGTCGTAATCCCCGGAAATGCTCGCCGAAAGCAGCACGAGTCCGTCGATTTTCCGTCCCTGGCTCATGCCCTCGGCGGTGAACACCGCCACCCCGCCCCCGCCGCTGTGTCCCACGACGTAGACCGGTCGGCCGGGGTAGTTGTCCTGGTATTTCTCGATCATCTTGGCGATGTTCGATCCCGCGATGCGGTTTCCGATGACGTTGGTCTGGTTGATGATCAGCCCCACGCCCGGAATCGGGGCGCCCCAGTTGTAGATGGGCATCGCCCGGAAGCATCCGGCGCTGGCGAGCCCCTGGCGGATGTTGTGGTTGAACTCGCTTTCCCCCTCGATACCGGGGAGGATCACGACCAACCCGTTTTCCTTCCGCGGGTTCGTCAGATAGTGCGAGGAGGACTCCGTACCACTACAGCCGATTCCCGCCAGCATCGCCGTCCCCAGCACCATAAGGATCATTCGTCGCGTCATGATACTCTCAACTCCGTTTGGATGAATGGTCTTCTTGCTTGGTTTCCTTTCCGGGCAAGGATGCAACGACAGCCCGGACCGTCGCGGTATTGTACTGGCGCGGGGGACAGTTCGCCAGTCCGAATCCGGGGGGTTTTTGACGGCAGATGAGGCCGGAATTTCCGGCGCAACGAAAAAACAACAAATCCGACACTGAGTTTCTGAGGTACTGAGAAGATGTAATAATTGATTCTTCGTGAAATTCGTGTCATTCGTGGACGAATATCGGTCCGTTTGAGTTACGGCAGTGTGCGGATGGGAATTTTCGCCGGTTCGTCGGCGTGGGCGCGGATTTTGGTCAGACGGGCTTTCTTGCGGAGCGTCTCCAGTTGCCGCCAGATGTCCTCCGGGGAATACGATCCCGCCACTCCGCTGTGATGCAACCGGCTGTGAAACCGCTTCACGAATCGCTCGAACAGGTGCGGGTTGGCGTGAAGTCGGTCGGTGGGCAGGGCGAATTCGGCGTAGGAGGTATTTAAGAGGTCCAGAATCTCCTCGGGCCACAGACCGTTCTCCGAGGGGGGGATTTCCCCGAGGGGTTGGATTTCCGCCAGGCGGGCGTTGGCGTTTTGGACGTAGTCGGCTGATATATCCATCCCCGCGTAGCGTCGTCCCAGTCGCTTGGCCGCCGCCGCCGTCGTCCCGCTGCCGGAAAACGGGTCGAACACCACGTCCCCCGGATTACTGCATACCCTAACGATCCGCGCCAGTAAGGGTTCGGGCATCTGGCAGGGGTGCCACCCTTCCCGCTCGCCGAACGTCCCGCAGACGCGCGGAAATTCCGTCCAGACGTCGTCGGGGATGCGCCCGGCGGGATTGGCACGCTTGTCGTGGTAGACGCGCTCGCGGTCGGAGAAGGTACGGACGGCCTCGTCGTTAAAGGTAAATTCCACGGGGTCTTGCGTGAAATAAAACAGATGCGTATGGCTGCGTGCGAACTTGCGCTTCGTGCTCTGCCCGAACGTGTAATACCAGATCACCCAGTTCCGCAGCGTCAGGCCCAGCTCTCTGCCGATGAATCGCACCTCGGCCGCGTATTCCGCGCCGATGGCGATCCAGAAACTGCCCCTGGGATTCAAAATGCGTTTGCAGGCAGACATCCAGTCCCGCGTCCACCGATAATATTCGTCGTAGGCCTTCTTATCTTCGTAAACGTCGTACTGATACCCGATATTGAACGGGGGGTCGGCGAAGACGAGATCCGCGAAGGGAAACAACTGACTTCCCAGGAGTTTGATGCAATCGCCTTGTATGATTGTATCCAGCGGAATCACGGTCGGCCATTGTACCCGGGCGTAGTGGCGCCTTCAAGCGAGGTCTTTTTCAAAAAATCTCGCTTGAAGGTGCCACGTGCCGGCCGGCTGTGGAGAAACAATCCGGAGAAATACATTCATTTTTGGTATTCAATCTGCCGATAGAGGGTTATAACGCTGGAACCGTGTATTTTTGTTAGGGCCGGGTGCGCTGAACTTACGATTCCGCGCTGCAAACGCCACTCCAGGGAAGGAGCACGCGATGCTGGTGCTGTCCAGACAACGCGACGAAACCATTATGATCGGGGACGAGGTGCAGGTCACCGTCGTCGATATTCGCGGGGAAAAGGTTCGTTTGGGGATCACCGCCCCGCCGCACATCCCCGTGCACCGCAAAGAGGTCTACGAAGCCATCCAGCGTGAAGGCCAGGCCGAGGGCAAGAAAGTCGAGTCGCTGGCCAAGAAAAAACCGCCGGAATCCGAGTCGGAATAACCCGATTCTTCGCGAACATGTTCCACACGGTGTTGCTCCCCGGCGACGCCGTGTTTTTATGGCATGATTTCCGCAAAACCATGGCCCATCGAGAGCGAATCCTGATCGGCTGTCCTCATTATCAAATGTTCGTCACCGGGTCGTACGAGTGCGACGCGGCGGGACGATATCTCCTCCGCCCGGACGGAACATTCGACATTTACCGCGCCAAGTGTGGCCAGCGGGGCGGGCAGTGCGACGAAACGCTCTGCTTCCTCCACCGCTACAACCGGCGGCACGCGGGTACCTGGTATCCCACGGAGATCATGGCCCACCGCACGGCGGCTCCGTACACTCCCAAATCCGACAACCCCCAACCCGAAGAAGGGGACCTGTTTTAGGTTTGTCTGTTTTTCCGTGAATGAATATCCGTCCCTCCCGCCTGCGGTGCCGAGTTGACGACATCCATTATCGCAGGGCGGTTTGAAGGTGACGCGCCCGTGGAAATCGTTACCGACGGCGTTTCGCGCCGCGGCGGGACGGGGGGGTCGGCCGAGAATCGCCATCCTGGCGGAATACGCCGCCGCCGTTCGTCTCCCCGCCGCCCACCGCGGAATGCTCAAAGCCGCCGAAGTGCTCGCCGCCACGGCGATCGAGCTTCTCCTCTATGATCCATTACGGAAACGAGCCGTCGAGGAATTCCGCGCCGCCCGCGGTAAAAAACGCTACAATCTCCCCAAACGGGGTAAAATCGTGCCCTTGCCGAGCGTTGGAAGCTGAGGAAACCACTTTCGGCGAATTTATGAATGAATCTGTCAGCGAGTAGTGACATTTATATAATATGATCGCCACTTCATATAAATCACCCGCGATCCAAATGGTAATATTATAATATGATATTTATCTCATTTCGGGTAGAATGCGGGTGGTGGATTTTCAGGATGAGATTTGAATCGAATCCAGAGCGAGGTTTTCCATGATTGCGGAGTTTATCGAACAGACGGTGAAGCTTCTTCGGCAACTCGACCAGGCCGCCATCGCGCGGGCCCGTGACTTGCTCCTTGACTGTTACCGTCGGCAAGGGAAGGTGTTTACCTGCGGTAACGGCGGGTCGGCATCGACGGCCCAGCATTTCGCCTGCGATCTGGGCAAGTTCGTCATCCCGCCGGGTGGGCGCCCCTTCGACGCGCGATGCCTGACCGACAACGTCTCCCTTTACACCGCCTGGGCCAACGACGCCGATCGCGAGGATGTGTTCGTCAATCAGATGCGCGGATTGCTTGCCCCCGGTGACGTGGTGATTCTCGTGTCCGTGCACGGGGGGACGGGTTTTTCGAGCGACCTTGTCCGGGCGATGCGCTTCGCCGACCAAACCGGCGCGAGCACCATTTCCCTCGTGGGATTCGACGGCGGCGTGCTGCACCGGGAGTCCACCTGTTCGATTCTCGTGCCCGACGAATCGACCCCGCGGACCGAAGCGATTCACCTCGTGATCGAGCACCTGCTGATGGACCTGATCCGGCGCGAGCTGGCCGGTGGAGGCGACGCCTGATGGACGTCCTGTGCGTCGGACATGCCGCCTGGGACGTCAGCCTGTTCCTGGACGACTACCCGGCCGAGAACGCTAAGCGTGAAATCCGCGAGATGCTCGAATGCGGCGGCGGACCGGCTGCCAACGCCGCGTATCTTCTGGCCGGCTGGGGTGTGAAATGCGGTATCGCCGCCGCGATCGGCGCGGATGAGTACGGCGACCGTATCGTCGAGGAATTCCACACCGTCGGCGCGGAAACCTCCTGCCTGGAACAAAATCCCCATAACACGACGCCCGTTTCGGTGATCCTGGTCAATCAGACAAATGGCAGCCGCACGATCGTGAATCGCAAAGCCGTCCGGGAAGGTTCGCCTTTTCAACTCCCCGCGGAGGCGCTCAAAGGCGTGTCGCCGAAGGTGCTGCTCTTCGACGGCCACGAACTACAAGCCGCGCTGCAGGCGATGGAATGGTTTCCGGAGGCTCGCACCATTCTCGACGCCGGTTCGTCGCGGGACGGTACGCGGGAGCTTTCCCGCCGCGTGGATTATCTCGTCAGTTCCGAGCGGTTCGCGCGGCAGTTCAGCGGGGTCGAGAATCTGGATACACCCGAAAACCAGGACAAAGCCTTCGGTTCGTTATACTCGCACAACGGAAACGCCGTCGTCATCACGCGCGGCGAGAAGGATGTGCTCCACGGTCGGCCGGGTGAAATTCGACGGTACCCCCCCCTTAAAGTTCCGACGGTGGACACGACGGCGGCGGGGGATATCTTTCACGGCGCGTTCTCGTATGGAGTATTGCGGGAATTTCCGATCGATCGAACGCTGCGATTCGCTTGCGCCGCGGCGGCGCTGTCGGTGCGGGTTCGCGGCGGCAGAACGTCCGTTCCGTCCCTCGCCGCCGTTGAGGAGATGCTTGACCATGCGGGATGAATCGATATTTCAGAACCACAGGCTGTGCGTCGTGGGGAATCTCTGTCGGGATGTGAAGTTCGCGCCCATCGCACCGGGCGAGAACCTTTTTCAGGACGGCGAAACACCGACCGACGCGATCCTCGAGACCATCGGCGGCGGGGGAGCGAACAGCGCCCTGTTCGCCGCCGGTCTGGGCGCGGAGGCGATCTTCGCCGGGAAAGTCGGCGACGACGACCTGGCGGTAAGGCTCGAGCAGGCGATGCTCCGCCGGGGTGTTACGCCATTTCTGCGACGCGACCCCGCGACACCGACGGGCAGTTCCGTGGTGCTGAATTTCACCAACGGCTGTCGGCATTTCGTCAGCGCCCAGCCGAATAACGATTCGCTTTGCTTTTCGGATATCGACTTGTCGTCGCTCGAAGGCGGGGAACACCTGCTGCGGGCGGATGTGTGGTTTTCGCGTTCCATGCTCGACGGTGGAAACGCGAAGCTGTTGCGAGCCGCCAAAGATCAGGGATTAGCTACATCCCTCGATGTGAACTGGGATCCCTGCCGGGCAGCCGCGTCCCGCGACGTCATCCAAAAGCGGAAAGAAGCAGTGCGGGAGATTCTTCCGCTGGTCGATTTGGTGCACGGAAACATCCGCGAGATGAACCTTTTTTGCGACGCGGACGATCTGTCCGTCACGCTTCGGCGTCTATGCGACTGGGGCTGCCGGGCCGTCGTCGTGCACATGGGCGCCGAAGGCGCGGGATATTATCGCGACGGTGAATGGACGGTACAACCGGCCGCACCGGTGGAGAAACACGTCAACGCCGCCGGGTGCGGCGATCTGCTGAGCGTTTGCATGATGCTCCTGCACAGCCGCGACGATATTCCCGTTTCGGATAAACTCCACCTCGCCAATCGCGTCGTCACGGAGTACATCACGGGCCGCCGAAATTTCCTTCCGGCGTTGTAATATTCTGTCACATCGTAAATTGTTATCTGTCATCCTGAGCGGAGCGAGTCTTCGAGCGAAGTCGAAGGACCTTACGGGTAGTTAAGCGTAAGGTCCTTCGACTCCGCTGCGCTCCGCTCAGGATGACAGTTCATAGTTTTAGATGTGACGGAGTAGCAGAAGGGATCAGCATCCTCCCCGGTGTACGCCTCTTATTGATCTATAGCATGAAATCATTCCTCCTGTACAAAACGCGGCTGAATATTTGGGAAATCGTCCAGTGAAACAAATAATAATATTATATTACAAATTATGCAAGTCAATTCAAATTTCCGATTTTTGGTCTTTTCCCATCAACCTTTTCGCGGGTAAAGTGTCTGATGAGATATGGGTATCTACGCCGATAGATCCTTAGGAGGAGCGTGTTTACCTGTCGTTTGCTGTTGAACATGGATGCGGAAAGAAGGTAGGAACATGAGGTTTCAACGAATTATCCCGCTCGTGGCGCTCACGGCTGTTTGCGGCAGCGTGTTCGCGGACGCCAAACCCCAACCCGCCAAAACCGTCAAGCCCCAGGCGCCCAAAGAGGAAATTCTCCAGGCCGAGGTTGTTTCCGTTTCGGGGGGAGTGCATCGGTACGTTCCGGAGGCCAGGAAGGGAAAGTGGGTTCCACTGAAGGCCGGCGAAATCCTTGGGGAATTGGCGGTCATTCGAATGGGACTCAACGGGAAGCTCGTGTTGCAGTTTTCCGACCGGGTGAATCTCACTGCCGCCGGCGGCGGTAAGTTCGGTATCCGCACGCTGCGGAAACGCGGCGAGGTCGTCCACGCGAACGTCGGGTTGAAGTACGGCTCGCTACGGCTGAAGGTGGACAGCACCGTCGGGAAGAACGATTTTCGCGTCACGACGCCCGTGGCGACGCTCAGCGCCCGCGGCTGCAATTGCTTCGTGTCGTATTTTCCGGACCAGGGACTCAACTTCGCCAACACGCACGACACGTGGGCGGTGGCGACCAATCGCGGAAGCAAAACCACCCACCAGGGCGACAAGACCAACCAGAACCTGGATTCCACCGGTGAAATCGTTTCCAAAGAACTCGACACGCACCAGTCCGATCCGCTGGCGCTGGGGAACGTGGAAGACGCGAACCTGCGCAAATACGGAACCGGCCGCGGCGTGATGGACTTCGGCGGCACCGGCGCCGGAGGAATCAACACCGGCGGGCTGGTGAAACCCATTGAATCCTGTCCCCGCCCTTCGCCTTGTCCCAAAGGCTCATCCCACGGGGAATACAATAGCAGCGGTCCTTAGAATACCACTACCCGCTCGAATCAAACCGCGCGTTGTATTCCTCGACGATTTGTCCGACCCGGCGGACGCGCTCCAGATCGCCGGTGGAGGAGATCTCGTCGGAAATCCCCAGCACCAGCCGCGGCGCGAACAGCTCCAGCACGCGGTGCGTGCATTCGATCAGCACCTCCTCGGAAAACGTGTGATCGAAGAAGATCGCGGGGATGCCGTCGATGAGAAACATCTCGTCGCCGAGCGCGTCTTTAACTTCCTCCAGCGTCACATCTCCCTGCGGCTGGGGCGTGATCGCCTCGATGCCGCTTAAGTGCGTGTCCCGCGCGTATTTCAGAAGCGGCCTGGTGTCGCCGTCCCAGTGGGAGTGCGTGAATTTCCCTGCCGCCCGGAGGCGGTCGGAATTCGCCCGGCAACTCGGCAGGTGATACTTAAGGAACAGGTCCGGCGAGAGCGTTCCGGCGTGGATATTTTCGCCGAAGTTGATGATATTCACGGGCGACTCTATGACGATATCAATCAACCGGTCGATGCACTCCTGCCGGGCGCGGAAGAAGGCTTCGGTGGTGTCGGGCCAGTCTTACAAGGCGTAAATCGCTTTTTCGACGCCCATTTTTTCGATGTAGAGGCATTGAATATTCATGCGCGGCAGGTAGATCGTCGGCGCGCCGAGGTCGCCGACTTCGCGTCGGCAGTTCTCGAAATGCTCCGCGTCCCACCGCCAGGCGGTGTTTTCCTCCCGCCAGGCCGCCACGCGCAGTTCGTCCTCCGTTTCCACTTCGCGCTTCAGAAAGACCACGCCCGGACTGTTGGGGGAATGACGGATCACGGTAACCTGATTTCCGACGGGTGTTTCGGTAATGATCCGGGTGTCGGTGTCGTTGAGCTTCGTTTCGCGGAACGTCACAGCCGGGTGTTCGATCCGCTGAATACAATCATTGTACCAGCGATACAGCCGGTCGGAGCAGCCCAGGTGACGATAGATGTCCGGTAAGCTCATGCCGGTGTACGGCACCGGCAGGGGTTCGCCGGCGAAAATTTTGTCGTCGTACCAGCAGGCGATACGCGGCTGCCAGATCACCTTCCCGCCGGATCGTCCGAAGACGACGTCCTCGTGCAGTTTCCATAAATCCGTTTTCATGGTTTCCGCCTCGATTTGATATTGTTTCGTTTTGTAATTCAAAGTTGTCATCCTGAGCGGAGCGAGTCTTCGAGCGCAGTCGAAGGACCTCACGGGTAGCTGAGCGTAAGGTCCTTCGACTGCGCTCCGCTCAGGATGACAATTCCAGACTCCATCATAATTCTCTTTTATGGATATTTCTTGCCAATATTATGATATTTTATTACACTAATCTGATCTATGGCCCGAATTCCGCGTTATCCTCTGCATCGCTTCGTCGCACCGGGGGAGGTGTTTCACATTGCCCGTGTGGATACGCTGGGCGCGGAATCCGGAGCGCCGCCGCATCGGCATACGTTTTCCGAGGTGTTCTGGGTGGAGCGAGGGGAGATAGAATACGTCATCAACGGCCGATGGAAGGTTTTGAAGCAGGGGGAGGGAGTTTGGGTGAAACCGGACGACGCCCATGCGTTGTATCGACGCGGAAAGCGGCCCGGCGTGTTGGTGAACCTGGCGTATCCCACAAGACAGTTCGCGCAGTTGGCCCGACGGTACGGAATACCTTCGGTGATCGAGGCGGACGAACCGCGGCGTCGGTTTCGCCTGGCCGTCGACGATCTGCCGCGTCTCGGCGCGATGGCGGACCGGCTGGACCGCCGACGGGACAGCCGGCTGCTGCTGGCTTGGTTTCTGCTGGAGTTGTTTCGCCTGAACGAGCGGTCGGCGTCGCGGGAGCACTCCCGTTTAGTCCCAGCCTGGCTGGAAGGGGCGATGGACGAGACGCGCCGAACCGGGTCATTCCATGACGGTCCGGCGGGGTTGGCGCGACGGGTGGGAAAAAGTCCCGAACACGTCAACCGGGTGGCCCGACAGTGCTACGGGAAAACCACCTCCCAACTGCTCAACGCGATGCGCCTGGAACACGCCGCCCGTGAACTGCGCATGACCAGCCGTCCCATCATCGAAATCGCTTTCCAGAGCGGATACTCGAACCTGGGATATTTCTACCGCCGCTTCAAGGAACACTTCCACCGCCCCCCCCGACGCTACCGACTGGAAGAACGGTCCATCGTTCAGTAAGGAATTTGAAATAAAAGGAACCCCTGTTCGTTCCTACTCCATAGCGTTTCCTGTACGCTTTTCCCCCAATATGACTATTGACAGAAAACAAAAAATTGTTTATTCTAACGATAGAAATTTCATATCTAACGATAGAAATAAGGAATTGAGGTGTTCCCCCTTGGCCCCTGTCTCAAAAGGTGTTACGCAAAAAACGATCGCGGATAAGCTGAATCTGCACCCCACGACCGTTTCGATGGCCCTGCGGGGGGTGAAACTCATCGCCCCCGAAACCCGCCGACGCGTCGTTCAGATGGCCCGGGCGCTGAATTATCAGCCGAACGTCTTCGCCCGGAACCTGCGCACCCAGACCAGCAACATGATCGGGATCATCGCGCCGTCGCTGACCTGGCCTGACATTACGCAGGCCCGCATCGCCGCGACCGCTCGACTGGCGCACCGCGAGGGTTTTAACCTGATGATGTATTACCGCTGGCCCGAGGAGGATTCGTTTGAAGGGGCGGTGCAGTCGCTCCGAGGGTCGCAGGTGGCGGCGTTGATCGTCTCGGACATGAGCGAATATGTCCTGCCGCGGGCGCTGAAGGATTGGGCGGACGAAGATCGGCCTATTCTTTTCATGGCCTACTTCGGCGAGAATTCGTTCAACACCATCGACACGGATCGCATGGAGGGATTTCGCATGGCGGCGGAATATCTCCTGCAACTGGGACACCGCCGACTGGCCATCGTCTTACCGGAGATCAGCACGAAAGGAATCGCGTCGAGTTGGGGAAATCAGATCCGCCTGGAAGGATTCCGAAAAGGGCTCGCGGAAGCGGGATTGCCCTGTGGGCCGGAACAGGTGTATATCTATGAACGGCAAAAAGAAGATGGAATCCCGCGGGCGATGAAGCGATTGGCCGACGCCTCGCCGCGCCCGACCGGGCTGCTTGCCTTCAGCGACGAAACCGCCTCGATCTGCATGCGGGAATTGATGCGGCTGGGGTTGTCCGTTCCGAAAGACATTTCCATCGTGGGGCTGGACGACAGCCGACTGGCGAAAAACAACGTGATTCCCATCACCACGATCCGTCAGCCGTCGGAAGAATTGGCGGACCGGACCGTCCGGAAACTGGTGGACATGGTTCGAGGCGACGCGCCCCGGCGGTTCGAGACGATTTTATATCCCCCCGAGTTGATTCTTCGCGAAACGACGGCCCCGCCGACGAAAGGAGGTTCGTGAGACATGATTCCGGTATTATCCCCGCGAGCGAAATCCTCACCAAACCCCACCGCACGACGTCGGTGCGCCTTTACCCTGATCGAGTTGCTGGTCGTCATCGCGATCATCTCCCTGCTTGTGTCGATCCTCGTGCCGAGTCTGACCAAAGCCAAGGAACTCGCCAAACGAGCCGTCTGCGCGTCGCATCTTCGCGCGATCGGCGTCAGCGCGAGTTTGTATGCCCAGGAAAACAGTGGGTATTTTCCATCGGTAGGCCCCCGTGTTGGCAATAGCAACTACGATTGGGCTGCGGCGTATCGGCCGACCCGTGTTGGACGTTTTACGCAGTCTGCCTGGAGGAAAGGATATTGGGGAAACCTTGGATTGCTCTTCATCCATGGATTTCTCGATACGCCGGAAGTGCTATATTCTCCCAGTGATCCGGTGGATGAGGAAAAGCTGGCATTATGGATTGAATCTCCCTCAAAAGATGATGTGCATGCGGGGTATTCCTATCGCATGTGGAAATCCTTTGATCCGGATGATTTGCAAACCGGGGACTACGGATCCGACGGTCTCTGGTTAAATACGAGTGACGTTTCCACAAAAAAAGACCCCGGAAAAAGCCTGAGTTCCTTATCGCTGATTGCGGATAGATGCACGAATTCCGGAGCCTGGTACGGAAGGGATGATACCTGCCATGGTATGTTCGAGGGATACCACGCCTGCTACGCGGATGGACATGCCGGATGGATAGCCGATCCGGAAGGCTGGTTGTGGGGTGAGAACGGAGGGCAGAATGATTGGTATTATATGGCGAACGCCTTTCGAGTGTGTTTTGACAATGGTTATGCTCCCAAACCGAAAGAAGATTAAGTCGGGTTGATACTGACAATAAGAATCAAGCAGGAGTTTTTGTTTTGATGTCTATCCTGAAAATAAAATTTAGATTACCGGCAACCACAATACTGGTTCTTTTCATATCTCTTTCATTCGCCGTCGGTGGAGCGAAAGATTCCAGTGGAGCTTCTTCCAAGGCTCAGCAGTTGGATTCGATCCGGGCGGGTGAGTATCAAAATGGTGAACTGGCTGTTTCCTTAAACGGCGACTGGCTGGCGGGTGTCGGCGACGCCCAAACCCGGCCGCGGCGTGTCAATTGTACGCGGGTGCAGGTTCCCGCATTCGTTCGCGCCGTAAAAACTCCTCAGGGAGTTCGGGCGGAGAGTTATCACGGCAGGGGTAGAGGAAGCGACATTTCCGATCCGGCGGTGTGGTATCGCAAAGAGGTTGAGCTTCCTGAAAGCTGGAAGCAGGCGGGGCGGGTGGTGCTTCGCGTCGGCGCCGCCGCCGACAAGGCGGTCGCGTACGTCAACGGGAAAAAAGTCGGCGAGCACGTCGGGGGATTCGATCCGTTCGAGTTCGACGTCACCGCCGCGCTGCGCTTCGGCAGCCCTAACCGCGTGGAAGTGTATTGCACGGACGACACCCGCCCTTTGCGGGATCTTCGGAACGGCAACAAGGGACGGCTGGGCCTTTGGCAGGACGTGGAAATCGTCGCGCTGCCTGGGACGGCCATCCGGGATGTGTTCGTCTCGACCGATCCGAAGCATCCCGCGCTGCGCGTGGAAACGGAACTGCTCACCCAAAAACCATTCGATGGTTCGATGCAATTCATCGTCGAAAAGGACGGAAAGCAGATCGCCGAACGAACTTTTCCGATTCCATCGCTCAAGGCGAAGGAAGTGAAGAAAATCCAAACCGTGGTTCCCGCCAAAATGAAGCGTTGGTCGCCGGAGCATCCGGAGTTGTACGTCCTCAAGGCGAGGCTGCTGGACAAGGACGGCCGGGTTGTGCACGAGCGAACTCTGCGGACCGGTTTTCGGCGATTTGAGATTCGCGGCAGGCACTTCTACCTCAACGGCGTCAAGACCTGCCTGCGCGAAGGGAACACCGGCACGCCGCTGAATCCCTGGGGCAATCCGTTCCTGACGAAAAAAGACATCCGCGAATTTCTCGAAGAGCGAAAATCCTACGGCGTCAACTGCATTCGGATTCACCAGCAGCCCGGCGTTCCCGCCGTGATGGACGTCGCCGACGAAGTCGGAATGCTGATGATCGAGGAGTTCAGCCATCTCGACGAACTCATTCCGCCGAAGGGGGACACGCGAATTCGGGACGGGTTCGTCGATCAGATGGCCGGGGTGATCCGGCGGGATCGGAATCATCCCTCCGTGGTACTGTGGGGGATCGCGAACGAAGGGTGGTATCAGTCGGACCGGATCGAGAAGTGGAAGGGACAGTGCTACCTTTACTATCTCGCCGAAGCGAAGAAGGCCGACTCCACGCGCATCGCCTTCATTCCCGGCGGGTCGAAAGGCTGGGCGGTGAGTATGGAGGACAATTTCGCCTGCGCGTCGATGGGCGGGCACAATCCCATCGTGGACCCGCACTATCCCGCCCCCAGCCGAGCGCTGACCGTTCTGCAAAACGTAGAGGGAGTCGTCAAACAATACGACCGACCTTTGTCTTCCGGGGAATTGATCTATTTTACCTATCCGAAGGATTTGTCTATGGGGGATCGAATCCTGGGCGAACCGTTCGTTGATGATCGTCAGGCCGCTCTGACGGCGGGGTGGTATCAGACCCAGGTCACCGACGCCTGGCGCGCCCAGGGGATCGCACGCTACGGTCTGATCTCCGGAGTCACTCTGTACGGCGGCACACGGGAGGTCGGCAGAAAGGTTTATAAGCCGGTTCGCGTCAGCTTCGCCATGGATTTGAGCGGGAATTTCTGGTCCGATGAACCCGTCGCGAAAAAGCTGACGATCATTAACGGCACAGCCGGGCCTTTGGAGGGGACCGTGTTGCTGCAATGTGGAGCGAAGAAAACCCAGGCCAAGGTGGAACCTGTCGAACCCGGCGAAAGCGCGTCCGTCACGCTGATCTTACCGCCGTTTGAAGCGAATGCAACGTCGAATGAAACGCTTACCGCCGTTTTGCTCGATTCCGAGGGAAACGAACTGGATCGGGATGAACTGAAAATAACCGTTTACCCAGCCGGCTTGCGGGAAACTAAAAAGAATATTGGAAAAATTCAGGTATTCGACAAAAACGGCGCGTTGCGAAAATCTCTGGATTTAGCGAAGGTTCCTTATCGAACGGCTGGCACGCTTGATGAGATATGGAACGATCCTGCGACGCCGGCGTTGCTGTATTTCCCTGACGCGAAAAATCTGCAGGCCTATCGAAAGGAAATTCTCTCCGCGCTGACGGAAGGGCAGAAACTGCTCATCTTTACGCCAAAGATGGGATACGAGCTGGACAGTTGCTTCGCCAAAGTTTCCGCGCCGAAGCATCCCGCCTTCGCGAATATTTCCGATCCGATTCTGCGATTGTGGCGGAATGGATCGGGGATTCTGTACGATCATTTTCTCCCGGCTCCCCAAAACGGCAGGGCGCGGATGCTTGTGGAACACCGGTCTCCCGGGGTGGTGGAAGTCTGGTGGTGGTATTCCGACCGGCAGAAGCAGACGTATCGCATCGACGGCGCGGTGCTGGTGGAAATGGCGTATGAAAAAGGATTGTTGGTTCTCTCGACACTGAAGATTCCGGAAAGCAATCAGGATCCAAACGCCCGGGTGCTGTTGAATAACCTTGTAGAATATCTCACGTCACAGACTTCCGAATCTGCTAAAGCGGCCTACGTTGGGTATAAGTGGCGAGACGTGAAATACGGCGGGACTGGGATCGCCACACCGGAAGATTTCGCTTCGCGCGTGTACGTGGGCGAAGACGCGCCTGCCGACGCCGCTTCGATCATGCTGCCGCTGGCGGATCAGGGGTCGTCGAACTCCGCCTTGCCCAACACCTCCGTGCTGGTGATCGGCAGGGATGTCGTGGATAAGAAGAAATCCGGCTGGTTAAACAAAAACGCCGATGCGATTCGCTCCTTTGTGAAGCGCGGCGGAACGGTTCTTGTGCTCCCGCAGAATCCCGAAACCTGGGACGACAACTGGCTGCCGGAACCGATTCAACTGGTTCCCCTGGAAAAACCCACCGAAGCGATTGAGGTTCTGAAACCAGCCGAACCGCTGCTTTTCGGTGTGCGCTCCGTCATCGGCGAGCGGGGAACCAAGGATCCCGAAAAGGTTCCGGCGCGATCCGTGTATCAACCCATAGAGTCCTCGCGGTGGGAAGGCTGGATGAAACCCATCGGCGAACTCAAGCCGCCCTTCAAGCGGCTGGATGGATATTCCATGGTTGTGTTAAACGAAGGAAAGGGACGATATATTCTCGTGCAGATCAATCCCGACTGTGAGCATGACGGATACCAAAAAGCGATGGCGCCCATGATGATGAACCTGAATCTCCCGGCTGACCATCCCGACGACGGCAAGCAGATCAGTGAGTATCTATCGGATAGTTAAACAATACTTGACGAGATAGAACCATGAATGACAACTATATTACGAACGAGAAAAAGCGAAATTACAGAATTTCCATAAATCGCAAGGAGCAAGGATTCACCTTAATAGAACTCCTGGTCGTCATCGCGATCATTTCCCTGTTGGTGTCGATTCTCCTGCCTTCCCTCCAAATGGCCAAGTCCTTGGCGATTGTGGCAAGTTGTCAATCAAGGCTGCATAATATCGGTGTGGCGTTAGGAATATACACTTCGGAATATAATCGCGGTTGCGTCGGGTTTTCCTGGTATGATGATAAATGGCAACGTTCGGAAGCAAGAGGGGGTACTGTGAATTGGAAGGATTATGGTGATTATAGCGGATGGCATTCCTATCGAGACTATGGATTAGGACCCTACTTGGAAATAACCTCGAATGATACAAAAGGGGGGTCGCATCCGGAATTGCCGATTCATTGTCCTGCAGCGGATTTTCACGGTAATAGTTGTGGATATGCCGTGAATCCTGAAATGGGTTTTCAGCGGTATCTTGGGGATTCTGTTGAGAATATGGCCGATACCCCTATGCTGATGTGTCCGATGTGTTATGACGAAACAATCGGTGGCGAGCCTAAATTTTCTTATTTTGGTTATGCAAAATACTGGTATTGGATGCATACGGATTATACTTTTTATCCTCTTGCTACCGAATGCAATCACATAGGAACAAATTCCTGTAACTTTCTATTTTTTGATGGGCATGTTGTCAATCAACCTGCATTGACTAACAGGGGTGATTATTGGGATCTTTGGACGTGGGAAGGGAAATAATTTCCAGCCGTTGCATATCCCCGTTCATTCATTGTAAAGCATTCCATTCACATTTGAACAGCAAAAATACGGTTGTCATCTCCTAAGGATTCCCAAGGGACTGAGCGAAGCGGAGAGGAGACGCAGGATCTTACGGCATCGAGTCCGTGAGGTCCTTCGGCTTCGCAGCGCTTCGCTCAGGCCCTTGGGAATCCTTAGGAGATGACAATAGTAGAATATTGATAAATTATGAAATAAAACACGACACAGATAGAAATATATTTACGTGTAATACGTTATTCAATATGGTTCATTAAGCAAGGTAATATAAAGGAAAATATATGAAATACTTTACACAAACAAATATGAAATACTTATATGTAATTATAATATTATTTACGACTATTGTCGCTTATGCGGAAGCGCCGTATGAAGCTCCTGAGTTGAGCACGTATCTTGACCTGCGCGGCGTTTGCAACATGGGATTGGCGGATGAATATCCCGAGGACGGCGTCGGCGGGTGGTCGGACCAGGGGCCTAATGATCTTTCCATGTTGCCCGTGGGCAAGCAGACGTTCGCGGGGATCCCGTTTTGGGTGATCGAGCCGGAGACGAACAAGAACAAGGCAGCGGTCGTTCTGGCGAGAACCAAGCCGTCGCATTTTCCCGAGAAGACCGACTGGGTAAAAGTCGATTCGCAATTCGAGTATCTTTACGTGTTGCACGGGGCGGCCTGGGCGCAACCCGGCGCCGAGCCGTACGCGACGATTGACGTGAAGTACCGCGACGGGAAGGAGATTTCGATTCCGCTGCGTGTCGGCGAAGAAGTCTTCGACTGGCATGACGCGAAAGGCGCCGCGCACGGTCCGTTAGGGTGGATCGGAAAAAATCCGCGGCGCTCGCCCATCGGTCTGCACGTGCTGGAGTGGAAAAACCCTCGGCCGGGGGAATACGTCACCGCCATTCGTTTCGTATCTAAAGTACAGGGAGCGATGCCGGGTTTCCTCGCGGCGACCGTGACCAGCAGGAAGTTCGACGTCACCGGCCCGTCCCGACACCTTCGCGACATGCCCATCCAGGACGCGAAGGTGAAATACATGCCTCGCGTTCACGTCGGTCGGCGCTTCCTGGCGGTCGATGCACCGGAAGTGGTCGTCAAGCGACGCCTGCCGGCTGAAGCGAAAAATCTAAAACGCCTTCTGGTTCAGGTGCGCCTGAAGGAACTGACGGAAGGCGACATGCTGAATTTGACCATTGGCGGAAAGACTTATTCACAAAAACTCAAAAAAGGCGACTGGATCGTCAAATTCAATATCGACGATAAACCGTTATTAGCGTATCTAAAGAAAAATTATGATTCTTTTATTGTAGGCGTCATCTGTAGCGGCGACAGCCGGGTCGGATGTTATTGGTATGACAGTTCCCCCAACGTCCACGAGACGCCGACCGGCCAGGACGGGGAGAATCAACTCGTCGCGGTTCGCGTCGGGGCGATCTTCGGCACGAGCGATCCGGACCTTGCGAAATGGGGCCACCTGATGCTCCAACCCAAACCGCGCTCGGCTCCCGAAGCGACCACGACGAAGCGGACGGCTACGAAGCAAGCCAAACTCGATCCCGTCGGCCGCATGTCGCTGTGTCTCAACGGTGTGTGGGAACTGGGTGTTGCGCCTCCCGAAAAGGCGCCAGCGAAATTCGCCGCGACGGTTCGCGTTCCGGGCGTCTGGTCGTTGGCGAAGGGGTTGCCCGCGCAGGAACCCGAAACGCACAGCCTTTGGTATCGCACGAAGTTTTACACCCCGTCCGGTGTCGCCAAAACCAGCCGGCTGGTGCTGGATTATGAAAAGGTATCGTACAAGACGACGGTCTACGTCAACGGCCAAAAGGTCGGCGAGCATCTCGGCGACATTGAGCCGTTTGCCTTCGACGTAACCCAGGCTGTTCACGCCACCGGGAAACCCAACGAACTGCTTATCTGTGTGGAAGATCATCACAACTATTTCAAACCGGTTCGACTTAAAGAGGATCTCGATCCCGGGAACATTCAAAAGGTGCAGGATAACGCATACTTTTTCAACCTGGGCGAATGCGGTGTTACGGATGAAATGGGCCGCAGCACATTGAAGGTGTATGAAAACGGAAAGCCCCTCGGTCCGGCCCACAGCAAGCATGACGACATCCGCAAACTCGGCGGCGGCAGATTCAGCCACCTCGGAAATCGACGAGACCAGACGCTGCTGCTGTCCACCAGCGACAACACGGATCCCCGGAAAAACGGCAGGGAGTATGAAATCCGGTTCACCAGGCGCGTAGCCGACCGCATCACGCAACGGCTGGATTATCATCCCGGTTCCAAGACGATGGAATACTGGGCTGGAATTCTGGGCGACGTGACCCTGCAGGCGATTCCCGCGGCCGAAATCGAGGATGTGTTCGTGCGCACGAGCGTGCGGCATCACACGATCACCGTGCAGTGTCAGTTAGCCAAGACGGCCGGGAAACAAGGCGGGACTGTCTCGTTTGACGTCCTGGAAAACGGGAAGATCGTCAAGCCGATCGGTTCGGTTCCGGTCAGTTCATTGAATGCGTTCAATGAGTTGGCGAAAAGCGCCCGCTGGGAGAATCCGAAACTCTGGTCTCCCGCGGATCCGCACATGTACTCTCTGCGAACGAAGTGGATTTCTCCGGAGGGGAAGGTTCTCGACGAGGTGTACACTCGGTTCGGATTTCGGGAATTTCGCGTTCAGGGGACACAATTCCTGCTGAACGAAGAGCCGATTATGCTCCAGGGAGACAGCCCGAATATTTGCCATTACCGTATTCCGGTCCGGCACCATTTGCGCGAACGCGCACGGATGAAAATGTATCGCGGCATGAATTGTAATCTGCTACGTTTGCACCAGTCGGGTTTGAATGACCCCCTGTTCTGCCGGACAGGCGACGAGATGGGTATGCTGATCTGTCTCGAAGCGACTCACATCCCATGGGAGTGGATCTGGGACTGGAAGACGCAAACGGTCAACGAGGAGCATTTCAAACAATATCTCAAGCAATTCCGCGACTGGGCGCGGCGATTCCGGAACCATCCGTCCCTGGTGCTGTACAGCATCCAGAACGAATACTGGTCGCGCATTAAAACCGATCCGGAGGAAGTCAAACGAAACAAACAGGGATTGGAGAAGGTTCTCCGGCGTCTCAACGACGTGGTATGTCAGGAAGACCCCAGCCGCCTGACGCAGTTTCACGGTTCGGAGGGAATCTACATTCAGGACGGCGCGCCCTGGTCGCCGGTGGCGAATCTGCATTACCAGTGGCAAATCAGTGACACGGAAAACTGGAAAGAACGAGTCAAGCAGCGGCCTTTGATTATCGGCGAACTGGCGTTCCAGGGACGCTGGGTGTTCTTCAGCACGGATCTCGAACGTCGCGCGAAAGACAAGAAAGTACTGCTGGATTATTTCTGGGACACCGCCAAGGCTTCGGCGAATCGGATCGGGTATTACATCGATCTGTACCGCGGGA
This sequence comes from Phycisphaerae bacterium, assembly GCA_016929245.1. Lineage (GTDB taxonomy): Bacteria > Planctomycetota > Phycisphaerae > SM23-33 > SM23-33 > JAFGEJ01. Next base: position 27,959 of record JAFGJE010000198.1, on the reverse strand, counting down.
GGGAGATTCCGGGAATCATGCCCTACGGTATGGAAAGCTGGTGCACCAATCCGCTGGATCCGCGGGGGTTGGGGAACCAGACCGCGCCGCTGGAGTATCCCGCCCTGTCCGGGCCGGGACAGAAACCCCAGGAAGCACAGATTTTTACCGTTCTGAAGCAACTCAACTGGTTCGATCCGAAGTATCCCGAGCATCCGTGGAATTTCGTCTCGGATACTCTCGCGGATCATTTCGCACCCCAACCGCTGCCGTCCTTCGACGACGTCAGGCCGGAGGTGATCGTGCGGGTATGGCGGAACGGTAAAACCGTTTCGCGGGATTATGACGTGATGCTCCACCCCCTGGAAGGACAGGGAACGGAACCTGTCGGATCCGTCACCGATTCCGACGGGCGAGCGTGGATTCTCGTTCCGGAAGCGGGGCGGTACAGCGCCGTCGTCACCACCCCGGAGGGAGACGTTTTCCACAGTGAGGTGACGCCCGAACCGGCGAAAGAATACGGCCGTGTGGCGACGGTGGATGTGCACCTGGATTCGCCGTAGACTTACACGCGGAGGAGTTCGCCTAGCGGTGCGGTGTCTTTGGTCTTCGGCGGGGCGGGATCCTTCATTTTGCCGACGGATTTCGCCGGCGCGGCGGTGGGTTCGTTTTGTGTGGTATTTCCCTGCACGAGCTGTTCGCGGAGATGTTGTTCGCTCCGGGAGAGTTGTTCGAGCATGGAGCGGTTCTCGTCCGAGGCGGCGGAAATGTCCTTCGCCGCTTCGGTGATCTGTTTGATCAGGTCGTCCAGGCGACCGACCAGGGCGGCGAACCCGGCGCCGGCTTGTCCGAGCCGGCTGGCTTCGATCCGTCCGTTGACGGTGACCATATGCGCCTCGCGCAGCAATTTGGCGACGTTTCCGTCGGCGGTGTGGATTCGCGTTTGGGCGTGGCCGGCCTGGGAACTCAGATCCTTCAGTTGACGGCAGATGTCTTCGGCGATTCCCCCGATCTGTCGGGTTTGGGCGTCGATCATTTCGCACAGAATTTTCGCCCCGCCGGAGGTGATCACGTCCCAATGACTGTCCGTTTCCTGACGCGCCCGGAAAATCTTCGCCTGCACCCCCGACGACCCCGTCAGTTCGACCAGGATTTCGAGTTGAGACCAGCGCAGCACATTGGAAAGGTCTTTGGTGGTCTTGATTCCCAACTCGCGGGCACGTAAGACTCCGGGGGCGTCTTCGCTCAGGTCGCAAAGAATACCGACATCCACGGAGGGAATCCGCGTGAAGTAGTCCATCAGGACGGCCGCCGCCCGGCCGCCACCGACCATACCGATATTCATGGATTTCCCTTCTGTTGTTCTTATGAAATCCAACCCTGGAATGCTTATCCGACTGCCGTGAGATAAAGCATTGATACCGTTCTATATCGGAGCGCCGGAGGGGAAGTTTAATGAGAAAACCGAGTAAATCCTGATGGAAGAAGACATTAAGGTATTGTTAACTTGTCAACTATACGATGAAACGTTTTGGTTGTGTTTGAAGGACGATTTTTTCCTATAGGACATTGCATTTGCTAAGCGGTTGATATAAAAGAGGGTTATGGAATTTCTGGACATTGCGGGAACAAATCGTCAACTGGGAGAGGCTTTCGGTGAACAGGCGCGGGAGATCATCCGTCGGGATTTTGAGATTCGCTTTGAGCGGAATCCCTCTCTGCTCCTTACGCCGAAGGCAGTTGAGGAGGCGCGGCAGGTGATCGCCACCCGGCATCCGGAGGTGCTGGAAGAGCTGAAGGGCATCGCCCGCGGCGCGGGAGTAGATGTGCGGCAGGTACTGAGCATCAACCAGGTTGACGTGTTCGACGAGGAAGGCTGCACGCCTCTGGCGGTGCGAACGACGCCCGAAGGTCCGATTGTCGCGAAAAACACCGACCTTTCGCCCAAGGAGGCGACCTGGATGCAATATCTCATCCGCCGGTGCAGGCCCTCCGAAGGTATGGCGTTCGTGCAGGTCGCCCAGCCCGGCTGGCTGACGGGATACAACATGATCAACGAAGCGGGACTGGCGGTGACGTCCGGATCGGTCGGATCGGTGTTTCCCCCGCCGGAAGGATGTCTGGATTTCCGCCTGCGCCTGTACGGCCTGATGCGCACCTGCCGGAGCGTCCGCGAGTTGATCGCGGGTTTGCGGGATGGAACCTGGGCCGGGAAGGGCATCAGCTTCGCCGCCGGCGACGCGGAGGGGAACGTCGCGATCATCGAAGCCGCCTTGCCGCATATCGCCGTGCGGGACGAGAATAAACCGTTCATCTACTCGACGAACCTGTTCAAAGCGAAGGGATTTGAATCGGCCGACCTGCGCCACCCCGTCAAGAAACCCATCTGCGAGTATCGCTGGGGATATCTCCGCTGGGTGGAGGAGAACCATCCGCCGAAGGACGTGGAGGACGTGAAGCAGCTTCTCGCCGGCCATGAACCCTGGGCGCCCTGCCGGCACGGCGGTTCGCACGGTTCGGTGACGGTGTATTCCATGATCTCGCTTTGTTGGCAGCGCAAGGCGCTGATCGCCCATGGCCCGCCGTGCGAAAACGAATATCAGGAATATTCTTTATGAGTTGCCCGTGGACATCCATGCCGCGCGGTGGTCTGCTGGAGGAAATCCGGCCTCAGCTTCAGCCGCTGCCCGGCCTGGATGAGACATTCCGCCGTTGGGTTCTGCAATTTCTGAAAACTTGCTACCAGGCGGACGACCAGACAGCCACTTTCCGGGAATCCGCGGCTATCGACGCGCCGTTTACGGCGCGGTCCTTATACTGCGGCCTTCGGATGTTAGCGCAATTGGGGGATAGCGATCTGCTGCGGCGCGTCCGGGCCGACCGGGAGAAAATCCGACGCACGATCGATTCCTATTACAATCCCGAACTGGAACTCTACCAGGGGATCGACAATCACGAATCCACGCGCGTCGGCGCCTGGCGGCTGCACGACGGATATCTGTACCTGCCGCGGGCGCTGAAGATTCTGAACCTGCCCTCCCAGCCGATCGCGCAGGGATTGGACAAGCTCCCCCGATTCGGTTGGGCGCCGCAAATGGGCGACAACCTGCACACATGGATGGAGCATTGCATATCAAAAAATCCCCGGGCCGGGGTGAAGGAGATCACGCAATATCTCGCGCTGTATCGCCTGCTGACGGGCTGCGATTGGGACGAGTATATCGAGACGATCTTCGCGTACCTGATTTCCCTCCGCGACGAGACGACGGGATTCATAGGCCGGCATGACGATCCCGGCTGGGCGATGCGAGGACACCGAAACAACATCCTCGTCTTCACGCTCTACCCGATGGGCCTGCAGGAACCCATCGGCCATCAGAAAAAGATCATCCGGAGCACGCTAGATCTGCAACGCCCCGACGGATTGTTCCACGACGGCGGCATGTGCGCGAACATGGATGCCATTCAGATGCTAGCCGAGTATTCGCTGCAAAGCGGCGAGTATCGTCAGGAAGTGCGGGAATCGATTCAGCGGGCGATGGAGGCTATCTTCGAGCACCTCGCCGAACCCGAAGGCGGCGCGCATTACGAGTATCCCGAACCCGACAACGAAGGCCGACTCCCCGCACCGCAACTTGTGACGGGATTAGGTTTCACCATGGAATCCCTGCGCTTCGCCCAATGCCTGGACGTGGAATGCAAATGGACTCAATAAGATTTGATATGTATTACGGCGCCTGTAACAGATCGGGTTTGGCGTAGTAGGCGGCGAAGAGTCTTACGGCTTGATATACGTACCATGCTCGAAATTTTGACATGCCGCATTCGCGGCAGATGTCCCGCAGGATTTCGTCGGCTCGTTTTCTGGCGCTTTGCGGCAGGATTTCTTCTCGCATCAGTTGATACAAGGCGTCGTGCACCAGGGAGCCTCGCATGAAATTTTTCGTGTCGAGGGTCGGCCCGCTGGGGCCGTCCCAGGAATATCCTTTTCGTATGGTTAATTCACCGGCCGAGGTGATGGCAAGGAATCCCAAATCCGCCGGATTTTCAACGTCAAGGTTGGTCGAATATTTCGTATCAGAGCGCAGATTGTATTTATATTTGCTTCGCTTCTTGTACAAAATCATTTTTCTTCTCCTTGACAAGGAATGTCAGCAAACCAAGGAACTTAATCTTCCTTTGTGGCTATTTTTATCTTGGCAATAGGACGTCGGTCAGATCGCCGTCGAAGCCGGCCTGCTTCAGCAGGTTCAGATGGTAGGAAAAATCGCCCAATTCGGATAAGTCGTGCGAATCGCTGCCGAAGGAGAGTTTCACGTCGTATTTCAGGCACTGGCGCACGAATTCGACGGGCGGTTCGTTGGTGTGGAAATTGATCTCGGACGCTACCCCGTATTTCCGCAACAGTTGAGCAGTGGCCGCGAACAGCTCTTCGGGCGTATCCCAGCCGCCGCGGCGAAATATGCGAAACGGATGGGCCAGCACGTCGATCTCCTGGGAGAGCATCTTCTCCACGAGAACCAAAAACGTATCGAGCGTTTCCCTCATGGGCGGTGCGTCTTTCGTCAGCGACGGCAGGGAGTGGACGGCGCCGAGGATATAATCGAACTGCGCGCGATCCTCCGGCGGGATCAGAATATTTCCCTGATAATCAAAGTCGGCCTCCAGGCCGAAGCGGACGGAATCCCGTTCGTACTGTTGCTTCATCGCGAGGTAGTCCAGTATGCGATTGTTTTGGCTTGTCGCGCCATTAAGGCCGGTCTGGTAGCACGTTTTGCCCCAGAACTCCTCCGGGCTGAAATACAGTTGTCCGGAATGTTCCGTGAAAGCGAAGCCGGCCAGGCCGAAATCTTCGGCTAACTCGATGGCGCTTTTCACGGTCATGTTGTCGTTGCAGTAGGCCAGTTGCGTATGCACATGGCCGTCGAATAATTGCATCTCCCGCGGCATGGAAAGCTCGTGTCGTCGCGTTTCGATCCGCCCGTTTACCATCGTGATGACGAGGAAGGGGAACGGAATTTCGCACAGCGCCGGCGCGTTGACGAACGTGATATCGCCGTCGCGGATGGTTTCCGTACCCTTGTGGTAATGGCCGCTGACGGACAGCGCGATCCCGGCGGCCCGCATGGCGGCGATGATCTCCGGGGCGTTGGTGTAGTTGTACGGCGCGTCGGTTGTTCCCGGCGGGAACAGGCAGGTGTGTTGCACGGCGACGATCGGCCCGTCAAACCCGCGCCGGGCGAGGTGGAAGCGTTCGAGTTGGACGGCCTCCCGCCGGGCGTTGTAGCCGGGCTCTTCGGGATCCACGAACGAAACGAATCGCACACCGGCGATCTCCATAAACTCGCCGGGCCGATCAAACACGCGGTAAAAATCGTCAGCCGCGTTGTCGTGATTGCCCGGAATCACGAGATAGGGACAAACCAGCTTCTCGAGAATCGTTCGCAGTTCCGCCAGGCGGTCCGGGGCGTCGGTCGCGTCGCCGTCGTTCAGCAGATCGCCCGGCAGGAGAACGACGTCCGGCTGAATCAGCCGGTTCAAACGAGCAACCGCCCGTTTCAGGAGAGTTGGGGCAATTTCGCAACGCCGCTGGGGAAGCGGACCTTTTTCCCCGTAATGCAGATCGGCAAGGAGTGCTATTTTCATTGGAGTGTCGCAATGCCTATCAATGGTTTTTGTATGAAGACGCGGATTTCCTTGGCGGAGCAGGTTCCGAAGGAATACCATAGGTGTGCTCCGCCAAGCACACGGGCGGATATCAAGCCATAATCCCCGCGAGGAACAGACCCGCGTAGACTTTCAGGTCGATGATGTTGCCCTTCGCTTCGCGCCGCTTCAGCCAGGCGCGGAGTTCGGGGATGGGCACTTCGTGTACGGTGATGTCTTCGGTGTGGTCGCCGCCGCCGGGGCCGGTTTTCTTCAGGCCGGTCGCTTTGTAGATCGACAGCATCACGGTGTTCGACCCCGCCGACGGTGGGCCGTTGGTCAGCAGTTCCATCGTCGCGGCCTCGTAGCCGGTTTCCTCGTGCAGTTCGCGGTTGGCGCCGACGGCGTGGTCTTCGTCGGCGAGGTGCTCCTGGTCGCCGATCAGTCCCGCGGGGATTTCGATCACCTTGCCTCCCACGGGCGTGCGGTACTGCTCGATGAGCACCACCTTCCCGTCGTCGGTGATCGGTACGATCAGCACCACGCCGGTGAAATTCTTCGGTTTGATATATTCCCAGCATCCCGTCCGCAGAAAGGTGAAATATTTCCCCTCGCCCAGAACGACGGTGTCTTGCGTATTTGGATTTTCGTGTGACATCATGGGTGTAAGTGTATCGGAGATAAGGGGAAATGGGAAGGGGGCGTCGGCATTATGGGCGGAGACATTCGTGGCACCTTCAAGCGAGTCTTCTCGCTTGTGGGTGCTTTGGAGTAACGGCACCCACAACCGTCGAAGCGACGGTTGAAGGTGCCACGCGCACCTGTTTTAGTGCGGGCTTGCTTAATTCGTGTCGGTCGGGTAGAGTCTTTTTCGGGTTGTGATGGAACACCCCGTTGCACGAGGAGTACCAAGGATGAAATCAATTCACATCGTCGAGGATTATTTACCGTTCGCGTGGGAGAAGGCCGTCATCGCCTGCTGGGAAGAAGGGGAGCAGTTCGCCACCGAGTACGACAAGCCCGACGATCCGAAAAGCCGGGACGTGACCGCGCTGATTCACGTCCGCAAGCCGTTCGAGGAACCGGGCATTCACCGGGCGTTTCCGGGCGGGCTCGATGACCTGGAGAAGTATCGCGGCGAGGTGCTCTACGGCGTGCACGATCACTGGGTGGACCCGTCGGTCGGAAAGTGGGAATACACGTACCACGAGCGGCTGTTCGAGTATCGCGTTCCGGAGAAGGGCGTGTACGACCAGATCGCCGGCGTGATCGAGAAACTCAAGGAAGCCGGCCACACGCGCCGCGCGCAGGCGGTCACGTGGCAGGTGTGGAACGATATGAATATCGGCGACCCGTCCTGCCTCCAGCGGATGTGGTTTCGCGTCTCGGAAGCCGACGGGCGATTACACATGAACGTCCACATGCGATCCAACGACGCGTTCAAGGCCGCGTTTATGAACATGTACGCGTTCTGCGAACTGCAAAAGATGGTGGCTGAGGCGGTCGGCGTCGAGCCGGGCGAGTATATGCACATCGCCGACTCGTTCCACATCTACGGCAGTTATTTCGGCGAGTTCGAGGGATTTTTGAAGACCGCCCGGTCCCGCAGCCCGGAACAGCGAGTCTACGATCGCGATTTCGCGAAGGATTTCTTCGTCGAAGGCTGCGACGCGCTACTCGCGGAACCCGACATGCCCGCCGACCGCAAGGCGATGGTCGAAAAACGAAAAGCGGAACTCCAGGGATAAAGGGATTATTTTATGGGAATGGAACGCGTAATTGTCTTTATGGTATCACTCGTAATGGGAATTCTCGTGATTGTCGCTGGGTATATTTCAGTGAAAACTCGATACGCTCGTGACGGATGGAAACAACAACGGTTCAATAGGCTGCTGGGGCGAAGCGGCGAATATTATGGAAAAACCGCTGTACGAAAAGGATGGATGCGAATTATTGTTGGTATTGCTATCATACTGTTTGGAATTGTTTTTTTGTTTGTCGGTCCTTTTTTAAAAGGCGTATCATAACTCCGTGCTTAAGGTGAAGTCTTTCGATCGAAGATGTTGTTTTTTCAGTTTATCATCACTCCGGATTCCCTAAAACCGTCACGCGCACGCGGCGGCTTCTGGGACCGTCGAATTCGCAGAAGTAGAGTCCCTGCCACGTCCCCAGCGTCAGCCTGCCGTCGACGACGGGAACCGTTTCGCTCGCGCCGATCATCGAGCTTTTCACGTGCGCGGCGCTGTTGCCTTCCCCGTGGTCGAAGAACGGCTGTCGCCAGGGAACCATCTGGTTGAATTGCGCGATCATGTCGTGCACCACGTCCGGGTCGGCGTTTTCGTTGATGGTGATCGCTGCCGTCGTGTGGGGCGTGTAAATGACGGCTACCCCTTCCCGCACGCCGGTTTGCGCGACGAAGCGCGACACCTCGGCGGTGATATCCACCATCGCGTCGTGACGCGGGGTGTGAAGGTTGAATTCCATTGTGGGCATCCTGTTTTCGTCCTTCCTGGTAAAAATGTCGGCTGGGGAACGGGAAAGCCCCTGCGCGGGTTCGGATTATGAAACGAACGGGTATTGTATAACAAACGTTTCCCATTGTAACGAGCGGCATGGGGAAAACCGAAGTTTTCCGATCCCTGGATTCTTGCAACCGTTGCGACATTACACTATGGTTTGGCCGGTTATAGTCCGGAGAACGTCCATGGTCTGGCTGGTAAGAACGATTGGTGTGCTCCTTCTGGTCGTCGCGCCGTTGTTATGGGGATTGGCGATGGCGAGGTTGTTCACGCGCCGGGCGCGTCGCGGGGATAACGCGTCGGCGGGGGAGGAGGTATGAGCGAACTGCAGGCCATCCTGTTTCCGGAGTTTTCCTCGTACCTGAACGGCCCGGCGTTGTGGGCGTCGCTGGCGGGACTGGGGCTGGTCGTGGGGGTGCTGACGGGCCTGTTCGGTGTGGGCGGGGGGTTTCTGGTGGTTCCTTTGCTGTATGTTCTCCTGGGGATTCCGTATCCCATCGCCATCGGCAGCAGCCTGAGTTTTATCGTCGGCACGAGCGCCGCGGGGTTACCGAAGCATATTCGCGCTGGCAACGTGGACCGGAAAACCGCGTTGATCCTGGCCGGCGGGAGCATGATCGGCGCCGTGGCGGGGGATTATATCCAGGAAGTGCTGATCGTGTGCGTGGCGGGGGGGGATGAGGCGTATTTCAGTTCCATCATGTCGGTTCTGTTCATCGTGCTGCTGCTGACGACCGCCTGGTTGGTGTTTCGAGGCCGGCGGGAGCATCACAGCGGGAAAACGCCCGTGCAGCGCCTGCCGTTAGGACCTTACGTGAACCTTACCGGTGCGGGGCTGGATCACGTGTCCCTGCCCGGCCTGCTGGTGGTGGGGCTGGATGTCGGCGTCGTGACGGGTCTGTTCGGCGTGGGTGGGGGTGTGCTGTTCGTGCCGATTTTGCTGCTGCTGGTCGGTTTAGACGCCCACAAAGCCGTCGGAACCAGTCTGGCGGTGGTGATGCTGGCCGCCGTCGCGGGGACGTTGAAAAAAGGCTTTGGGTATGACGTGAGTCTTCTGATTTCCCTGTGCCTGCTTCTCGGCAGCAGTATCGGGGCGCAGGCGGGGGCGTGGCTGTGCATGAAACTCCACGCCCAAAAACTCCGCCGGGCCTTCGCCGCGGTGGTGCTGGCAGCCGCGGTACTGCTGGCGGGGAAACTGTTTCATCAATGGTTGGGTTCCTGATGGGATATTGGTTTTACATCAATTCAACCAACATACAAAGGCCGATTGTTTCGTGTAAACGTATTGATCCAAAACAAAGGAATCTTTGTTTTTGAAAGTAGCCACGGGCGCTTACCTTCACCTTAACCCACATCTCAAAAACATGTATAGGCTTGTCTTGAAGCCCGACAGGGCTGGACAGCGTTTAGCCGGGGCGTGAGCGCAGCGAACCCCCGGAACACGATGTGTTTCTGCAAGTCCCAACGGGACGGCAGCGATGTTGGTTTTTTGCCGACAGGATGGAAATTCCCGGTTCGCTGTCGTCCCGTCGGGACTCCGATTCAGAAAATCCTGTACCGGGGGTTCGCTGCGCTCACACCCCGGTTAAACGCTGCCGTCCCTTCGGGACGAGGAAAAACAGGTGCTTTATCTATCTCCTGAAAGGTGTTGGTATGATTCAGAACATTGGAAAAAAATAAATACAATAGATGTGGGGAAAGGTGAGGGCGCAAGCCCGTGGCTACTTTCAAAGAAATACAAATGACAACATCGGCCTTTCTTCTGTTGAATTGGTATTACACCTTCACATTACATCCGATGTGTCCAATACAGTTGTACCACGGCAGGAACGTCACGCCGTCGATGACGATGGGCGGTCGGCCTGGCAGATTGTCGAAACCCATGCTCATCTTTTTACCGCTGGTTTCCTCGCAATAGTGCCGCAGGAGGATCGTTCGGCCGTTTTTGGCGAAGAATGCTTCGATCAACGCCATGCGTTTGTCTTTCTGAGGGCCCATCTGATCGTAATAGCTCCAGTAGAACACGCGCAGGCAAGTGAAGCTCTTTTCGCCGACCGTCACGCGGAACATCCCCGCGCCCATGGCCACCGGATTCTGACTCTTCTGCACGTATGAACCGTCGGGTTGCTGAACGAAGCGGCCACGATCCGCGAAGATTCGGCCTTCTTCTCCCCAATCCTGATCAAAATCCTTGTCGAGAAACGTGCGGAAGCGAAGGCGTCCTTTCTCTGTGGTAGCTACGGCTAGGTACTGAGATGTCGTTTCTGTCAGACGGGCGTAGAATGTCCGGTTGGACGCGGGCTGGCCGTTAGGGATTTCCAGATCGCGCGACTCGATTTCCACGCCTTCTACACCGTGGATCGTAATGGGACGGATTGCGCGTAGATCGGTTACGCTCGTGAGTCGCCAGTCCGGGGGATCATAGGTGGCCCACATCGCGTGATCCCCGATTTTCGGCCGACAAACCCACCAGAGCAGTTCAGGACTAACCACTTCGAACGGTTTGGCTTTACTGTGCGTGATCTTGATTTCGGGCATACGTTGTGGAAATTTCGCACGTTTTTGGATTTTTGACTTGGTTGTCATGATAACTCTCCCTGGTTTGACCGGCAGGTTCAGTTTTCGTCTTAACTCGTTGCGTGCCACATACAGGCGGCGTTTGATCGTCCCGATGGGACATCGCTCCTGCGCCGCGATCTCCAAGAGACTCAGATTTTGGAGATAGAACATTCGGGCGGTGCGCAGTTCGGTCTTTGTGGCGGATTGCAGAATCTCAGCGATTTGATCGGTTGTTTCTGATCTACGGGCCGGGAGTCGAATACGCCGGCCACAATGCGTTTCCAGCTCCTCATTCGTCGAGGGACGCAATCTTCGTTGCGGGGAACGAAAATGATCTCGACATCGATTGCGGGCGACCTGAACCAGCCAGCCGAGGGGATTGTGCACCTGCATGGATTTTCGCAATCCCACCCATGCCGCCAGCAGTGTTTCCTGCCAGACGTCTTCCCAGTGGTCCGGATCCGCCAGTTCGCGGCGGATCAAGGCCAGCAACTGCGACTGGTGACGCTGGATCAACGCGACGAAGGCGTTCGTGTCGCCTTTGGCGATGCGTCGAAGCAGGTTGGAATCTTTGTCCGGCATGGTAGGAATCTCTTCGTTCTATCCTACAAGGCGGGAGAAAACCGCGAAAGGTTCGCGCGGAAGGGATTTTTATTCATCCTGGGGTGAGTCGGGGAGAGTTTTAGGATTGTCGATCCATGGAGGACTTTCCCTTAACTCTTTCCATCCGGCATCCGGATGCGCGAATACTCACATTGCCTGCCTAAAAATTCCACCCGCTCCTTTGAAAGCACGGCGAAATAGCGTCCCATACCGTCCGGCAAGGTGTCCGGCGGTTGGTCATACACGGGAAGGATAACGCAGTTTCGGCATAGTGATACAATACGTTCTCGCCGCTCCTCTTCCATCGCCTGGAATTCTTCCGGTTCAAGAAACAGCCACTTTGGTTTTTTCTCCAAAGCGGCGAGGAAGGCGAACAGAAACCGTGTACGGCTGTCGATCTGTTTCCATCGCTTGGAATCGATCGGTTCGGCTGGATTCCACGGAAGGGTTTCGCACAGTTCGCGGCGCAGCGCTTCGATGGATTCAGCCGGATATTCCTTTGGTTCTTCGGAGGATTCCGTCGAATCCACAAAACCCAGCGATTCCGCCAGGGAGCCGTCGGTCGGCGGGTATTGTGAACCAACAATCGCGGCCGAGTTCAGCACGCGACGTTGCAGGGAGGGATTCCCGTGAAACAGGGATCGGACGATATCGGCTAGCGATACACGCGTCAGCGGCAGGGGGGAAATCACCGCAATCAGCTGACCGGGAAGAAGCGGAACACGATCTATCGAACCGGGCGGAGAACGGTCTATTCGCAGTTCCACCGGGGTTTCCTCCTGGAAGGCCGCATCTTTTTCCTTCGTTTGATTCGGTTGCATGGAGTGTAACAGCGTAAGATAACGGCTGAAGGAGGAATGAAAGATCACCAGGTTCGTACCGTGTTTGCCCAGCGAACGCAACGATCCCAGGAAGTACATCAGGGCAAGAACGTATTTCCAGGCGGTTCCGCCGTCCAATCCCCCGCCGGAAAGCATTCGGGCGCCAAAGAACACAACGACCACCACCAGCACGGTCGCCAACTGAACACTTCCGAGAAAAATGCTGATGTGAGGCGATTGAAGGCGTGCCTCGTACGCGCGCAAGTGTTCGGCGGCATGGGGTTGTTCCACGGCGCGTCGAACCCAGGAGGACGCCGAACCCGGGGCCACGGAAATCCGAAGCAATCGTTGCAGGGCGATTTGACGTGCAAGGGTGTCGGCCCGCGCGGTACGTTCGATGTCCATCATGGAGTTCGCGCCGCGTCGATTCACCCAGGCGTAGGCGGGGAAAAAACCGGAAAGCACGAAAACGACCGCGATCGAGGGCGCGGGATACAATCCCATTAACACCGCCAACGCCGTAACGGCGATGACCGCCGAAGGCATCGCCAGCAGCAGCTCCAGCAGCGCCCGGCCGCAATAGCGCACGTCTTTCGTGATCGCGACGACAAGACTTTTTTCCTGGGTCGCAACGGACGAGGAATTCGAGGAATCGATGTTCGGATATCCCTCGGAGAATCGCGTCATGACGCGGAGGGCGCAATAGGTTTCATATTTTCGCACCAGGGAAATCGTGACGAGTTTTCCGATCAGCGTGATTCCCCCGGCGGCGATCAATCCCAATCCCGCGCAGATTTCCACGAGGGCGAAAACCAGGCGCGATTGTTCGACGTGAAGGCACCATTGATACAGGCAGAGAGGTTTTCCCCGCAGCACGGCCGTGATCGTCAGCATCGTGACCGCCAAAGCCGCCAACTGCAGGATTTGCCCGGTCAGGGTCAAACCGAGCGCGGCGCCGATTCGTCCGGGCCATTGTCGTCCCGCATCCAGCATCAACCATCCGACATCCCGAAAAATCACCGACCAACGCGGTGCGGACGAACGGGAACCGTTCGACGTTTTCGGATCGACGGAGCGGCATGCGCCGTCATCGCGGGATGAAGGGGAATCAGACAAATCCGGGAACTCCTTCACTACGGTTCGTCGGGTCGCGGGGAAAAGGCGCGGAGGATTTTTCGTCCGACCCCGCGAAACGCTTCCCGCCATCCGAACTGTTGGGCCGTGTACGCGAATTTTCCCAATTGGTCCGCCAGGTTCGCGTTTTGAAACATCATTTTCCGGTACGATCCATTGGTGTGATTTCTCTGCACCATCAGGTACTCCAGACATGCCGCCACGTCCACCGGACGCGGGTTCGACCATTCCTGGTGATACAGATCGATCAGTTGCCTGGAGAGTTTCATGACATCATGTGTTTCCTCGACGAATTCGCGGCCTCGACGTCCCAGCATCCGCCGTTGGGTTCTGTGAATAATCAAATCCCGCAAAACATCCGTAATGGTGTCGGGATTGGCGTTGGCGAGAGGCGGATTCGGTTGCAGGTGATGGATCAGGTCGTCTCGAATGTAGGCGACCACCGCTTTACCCAAGGCCATCCCTTCCACCGCGAGCACGCCGTACCATCCGATGCGAAGCTGGTCGATGATGATCGAGGCCTGCTGATAAATACGTCGCGCTTCGTCATGGGGAAGATTTTCGATCAACTGAAACCGGAACGGCAAACCTTTCGCCCGCAGGGAATCGACGGCTTGGAGAATGGCCTGGGTTCCCTTGACCACCTTTCTCGACGGCGCGTGAACGATCAGTGGACCTTCCGGCGGCGTCTCCTCGGTTTCATAGGCCGGCGTCCACCGGGTCACGTCAATTCCCCGGGGAACGATTTCGGAATGGGGTACGTAGGATTGGAGTTCCGGATCCGGAACGAGAATACGATGGGAAACGGCGCGGACGAAACGTTGCAGCGCTTCCACGGATTTGGTGGGAAATTTCGTGAACAGAGAATGAGGATTCTCGGCGACGTAGTTGTAGGGGGAATAGTCACGGAATTTCTCCGCGGTCCGCGCCTCGCTGCCCCGATAATGAAAAATAATCACTTTTCCGGCGGCGCGAAGAACCAGCAGATCCAACGCCGTGGGAAAATACAATCCCTGGTGGTTGAAGAAAAAAAAAGGACGGAAATAGAAATGGAACACATCGTAGCGGGAGCAGACTTTCGAGAGGAAGTCACTGTAACTCTGTTGTAAATCATTGCCCAATGGAAGTTGAAGATCGCTGGGGTAACCGAATTTGTTGATTCCTTCGCAGACATTATCCGCGTGAATTCCCAAAGCTCTTTGGGCCTTGGCGAACGCGGACGGTTGTCCCGCCGCTCCGGTCAAACCGTGCAATACCCGCAACGGTTTTCGAGGGACGGATTTCGCCTGGGTCAATATGCTCAAAGAATCTGTTGGTTCCATGAGAAATCCTCGTTTGACGGAAATATGACACTTCATGGGAAAATCGGAAAACAACCCGGTTGGCGGAATTGTATGGATTTTTTCAGAACCAGACAAGTCTCGAAATCATACGATACATTCAAATCAGGGGATATCCGGATCGGGAATGGAACGCGTTGAGAAAGGACGATCTGGATTACCTTTCAGTCCTTCGCGGGTGATACCCGTGATGCGGAGTGTCACAACCAGGCCGGTTAGGGATTCTTCGGGAGGAGCGGGGAATTCCACCGTCAGGTAGCGGTCGGTCATGGCTTTACGCGTGCAACGAGCCTGTCCCCAAGGGATTGCACGCCCTACGGATCGGCTTTTTTCTGACAGCGCCGAGCGGCCAGCCGGGTTGCATCCCGGCTGGCCACTCGGCGCTGTTGTTTTTTCCACTACACCTTCGAGGGATTGACCTATGAACTGGTTTCGATAGGTTTGGGCGAGTTGAGTTTCCAGCGCGGAGAGTTGTTCGAGACGGTCTTTGACTACGTCGGCGGGGGGGATTTCGTTTCTTCGCTGCCACGCGCCGGTGGGTTCCAACGGGCTGAAAGGGAAGATGTGGATTTTCGCGAATCCCGCTTCTTCCGCGACGGTAAGCGTCCGGCGGAAATCGTCGTCGGTTTCACCGGGATAGCCCACGATGATATCCGTCGTGACGGCGGGACGGTCCAGCGCGTCGCGCAGGCGCTTCACGGCGTCGCGGAAGTCCCCCGAGCGGTACTGCCGGTTCATCCGCCGCAGGATTTTGTCCGAACCGCTTTGTAAGGGCAGGTGCAGATGCGGGGCCGTTGACGGCGCGTCGCGCAGGACGGCGATCAATTCGTCCGACAGGTCGCCCGGTTCCAGGCTGCTCAATCGCACGCGCCATAAGCCCGGAATTTCACTCACCCGTCGCACCAGTCGGGGCAGGGCGCTGGGGGCGGCGTCCCATTTTCGTCGGATGGTCGTCACTCGGCCAAATGCGCCCAGGAACACGCCGCAGAGTACGATTTCCTTATGTCCCGCGTTTACAAGGAGTTGACATTCTTCGAGAATATCCTCTTCCCGTCGTGACCAGACGCGCGGCCTGGCGTAGGGGACGATGCAGTAATTGCAGAACGCGTCGCAGCCGTCCTGCACTTTCACGAACGCGCGCTGATGATCGGCGAATTCGCGCAGCGGTTCGAGACGTTCCGTGCCCACGCAGCCGCTTTGGAGCATGCGTTTTCTTCGCGGTTTTACGCCGGCCTGCCCTGTTTTTTCCCAATCCGGAAATTCGTCGAAACTTTTTGGCTTTTCAGTTGTCTCATACGGTAGAGAATCACCTCCCCCGAGCAATTTGGAAACACAGGCTTTCAGATCGTCATGGTTACCCGTGATCTGGAATAGATTCTCTCCGACGCCCAGCGCCCGGAGCAGGCGGTGTAGGCGCGCTCGATCCACCGCGCCGTAACAGCCCATTACCCACACCGCCGCTCCCGGCGCTCGGCGGACCGCTCGGCGGATCGCCTGCCGACTTTTCCGCATCGCGACGGCGGTCACGCAGCAGGTGTTGACCAGAACCAGGTCGGGCGGCTGATCGGGGCCCGCGGGGGACCATCCGGCGCGGCGGAAGGCCTCGGCGACGGCCTGGGCGTCGTACTGGTTGACTTTACAGCCTAATGTTGTAATCGTGAAATAGCGCATTTGCCGATAGGAATAGAACTAACGTCCGTTGGCGAGAACGTCGCCGCCGGAGTCCGTCCCGAGCGACAACGTGGTTGCTCCGGGACGGGAGAAACCATATAGTATACACGACGAGACGGCGAAGTGGAATGGTTCCGCCGACGCGCTCGGTGGTTCCGCGCGGGCGATCCGCGTCCCAGGCCGACGCGTCGCGCCGACGGCGGTGCGGTGTGGAAGATTGTCGGGCAAACCCCGCGCGGTGCGCCCGAACGTCGAGGAGTACCCATGGCAGCTGTGAATTCCGTATGGGGCATTGACATCGGTCAGTGCGCCTTGAAGGCGATGAAGCTCGTTGAGCAGAAAGACGGGCAACTCCAGGTCGAGGCGTTCGAGGTGGTCGAGCATTCCGAGGTGCTCTCCCAGCCCGAAGCCGACGCGCCGCTGATTATCGCCACGTCGATCGACGAATTCCTTCGTCGTGTGGACGTGTCGGACTCGAAGGTGGCTGTCTCCGTGCTGGGGCAGAGCAGTTTCACGCGTTTCGTGAAGCTCCCGCCCGTCGAGAAAAGCAAGATTCCGGACATCGTCCGGTTCGAGGCCGAGCAGCAGATTCCCTTCCCCATCGAGGAGGTGATCTGGCGCTATCAGACGTTCCAGGACGAGGATTCCCCGGAAGTGGAGGCGGGAATTTTCGCGATGAAGCAGGTGGACGTCGCCGAGATGCTCACCTACTACGCCAACGCCGCCCTGGAGGTGGATATCGTTCAGATGGCCCCGCTGGCGCTGTACAACTTCATGAAGCACGACGACCTGGTCGCCCCGGAAGGCGCGACGCTGCTGGCGGACGTGGGAGCCGACAAGACCCACCTGGTCGTCGCCGACGGAAACCGCATCTGGACGCGAACGATCCAGATCGGCGGAAACAATTTCACCGAGGCGCTGGTCAAGTCGTTCAAACTGTCCTTCGCCAAGGCCGAGAAACTCAAACGCACCGCCGCGGCCAGCAAATACGCCCGACAGATTTTCCAGGTGATGCGCCCGGTGTTCGCCGATCTCGTGCAGGAAATCCAGCGATCCATCGGATATTACACGCAACTGAACCGGGACAGCCGTTTCAAGAGCATGATCGGCATGGGCAACGGATTCCGCTTGCCGGGGATGCAGAAGTACCTGGAGCAGAACCTGAACATGCCCGTGACCCGCATCGAGGGATTCAAAGGACTCTCCGCGGCGCCGGAGAATCTGAAGGATCACATCCTTTCGCTGGGCGTGATATACGGCCTGTGTCTCCAGGGGATCGGCGCCGCGACGGTGCACACGAATCTGTTGCCCGAAACCATCGCGAAGAAACGTCTCTGGGGGAAGAAGCGTCCGATGTTCATCGCCGCGGCGGCGTGTCTGCTGCTGGCGGCGGGCATTTTCGTGTTCCGCAGCTACGCCGACCGATCCGTCCTGCAGGCGCCCGATCAGCAGGAAGTGCTCCACCAGGCCCAGAGGGTCGTGGATAAACTGACCACCTGGGACCGCGACGCGGGCGAGATCAAGGCGAAGGTGAAGAACGAGGAATCGCAGATCGTCGATTTCCTCTCGCTGCGCGCCTACAGCCGCATTTGGCCGGCGATCAACGCGCGCGTCGCCCAGTCGCTGCGCCTGATCACCACGTCGGACGCCGAGAGGCAGATCCTGGCGGGATTCCCCTCCGAGACGGATCCGGAGAAGCGCCGGGCGCTCGCCGGGCAGGTGCGGTCCCCGCAGGCGATCCTGGAATTAATCGCCATGCTCCCCGCCGAATCGGCCGGGGAGGGTGAGGAAACGCCGCTGCGCACGCAACTGATCGAGGAACTGAAGAAAACGCACCGTCCCCAGCGGGACATCATTTATTTTGAGTCTTTGACGTCGGAATACATGGATGATCTGACCCCGAAAGAGGAATCCGACGAAAGCGAGGCGTCGCGGGAAACGGCCATGCGTCCGCCCGGCGGCTTATTGCGCGATCGGGGAAGAACGACTCGCCAGACGCGGCCGACGGCGGTCGAGAAAAAACGCGGCTTCGAGATCATGATCCGCGTGCGCACCCCCTTGCCGAAGAGGCAGGCCGACTTCCGAATCGGCCAGTTCAAAGACAAGCTGAAGGAAGTGATCGATTCGGACGCGAATCTGGAAGTCGTCGGCATGGTGGGATACAAAACCATAGAGGCGGAGGAATCCTCCACGCCGAGTCGTCGTTCCACTCGTGTAACACCCACGCCCCTCCCAGGGAGATTAGAAACGACGCCCGGACAGAGTGAAACCGATATTCCGGACGAATACGTCGATCCTCTGTTTTCCGATGAGTCCAAGAAGGAGTCCATGGAAAACGATACACGATATATCCTGACGTTGCGCGTGGCGGTGACGGGCAAGGGACTCAAACTGCCCGAGTCCATGGCGACGCGATCCGAGGAACCGACGGTTCGTTCCCGCTGGTCCGGAAGGAGTGGTCGATGAATTTCTTTCGAGAACATCTCTTTATGGTGCTCCTGACCACCTGCACGATCGTGCTCTGTCTGATCCTGGTGTTTTGGTCGAAATCGATCAATACGCAGATCGACGAGGAGGAAGTCGCCGCCCGCGAGTCGTTGTCCAAATCCATTGAAGGGTTAAGTCGTCCTCCGTTCAACAACGGAAACACGAACGCGGCCGAGCAGAACCGCGTGGACGGAATCCGCGAATCGCTTCAGAAGGTCAAGGACAGGACCGTCCTCTGGAATCGTCGGAATTTCACCGTTCCCGAGTTGAAAATGATCGACGGTTCGATGCAGCCGGCCTTTCCCTTTGACATGACGGTCTGGGCGAAAAACTTTCTCGCCAACCGGTTTCTGGAAAAATATCACGGGCAACTGGACGCGTTGAAGGCGTCGCTGCATCCCGCCGAACAACCCACGGAAGAGGAAATCGACGCCGAAGCCGTCCGATCGCAGAAGATTCTCGAACAACAACGCCTGGTCGAACAAAGGGAACTCGACCGGAAAGCCGACCTGGAGAGGGGCGCCGCGGCGAACCCTCGAAATCCCGCGGCGGATCGTCGAATGACGCAACCCATGCCTCCGGACATGGACGAGTTCGCTCCCATACCCGAACAAAGAACGACGCCGCGAGGAACCACGCGAGGAACCACCACGACGGTGTCCGCCGAGGCCCGGCAATATGCCCGGGAAACCCTGACGATTCGCAAGGCCCAGGAGGGGGAAATCTACGTGGAAGACTCGTCGTTTTCCCCGGTCTATCCCAGGGGAATTTCCATCGATTCGGACAAGATCGATCCGGAGAAGTTCTGGAAGGCCCAGGTGGGATTGTGGGTGCGGACGGATATCGTCGGCGCGATCCATGAGACGATTCAGGACGTCCAGAAACAGCAAAATCTGCCCGAAGACAAGCGAAACGTCATCACGTCGCCCGTCAAGCGATTGCTGAAGATTACCGTGGGAGACGACGACGGCGATACGAGGAGTTCCTCCTCCTCCCCCCGACGGGGATTGTCGAGGGAAATGGATTACCCCATGGGACCGGAAGGACCTGGGGGTTATCACGACGATCCGAGACTTTCGCGGAGAGGTCAGCGGGGATCGACGCGCACCGTCGAAACCCCCGTGGAAAAACCGGACACCCTCACGCAGAACGCGGCCTGCAAACTGTACGATGTCGTGGATTATTCGTTCACGGTTCTCATGCCCACGCGGTACTTACCGTTGCTGGAAGAGAACCTGTTGAAGCGAAACTACCACGTGATTCTCAACATGCAGATCGAACCGCCCGACGCCCAGACGACGTCGTCTCGAGGCGGACGCGCCGGCGGACAACCCAGCCGGTCCGGCGGTTCGGAGTCGGGCGAGGACTTCTATTACGGCGTGGAGCCGCTGCGGAAGGTGACGATTGAAGGGCAACTGCTCCTGATGACCGGATTTACCCGCGGATTGCTGGATGAGGAACGGAAAAACTGGATCAACCTGCCGCTCATGCCGGTGGAGGTGATGAAAAACCTCCCCTCCGCGGCGTTGCGGCCTGAAGATCAGGAATTAACCCAGGGACGCTTACAACCCCGGAACCCCGCGGTTCCGGAGGGGGTCGCTCCGACCCCCGGCCGATACGATCGTCGCGAAGGACGCTCGGATCGGTATCGGCGGCCCGGGTACAATCGATAACGCCAACGGTGCGTTGGCGAACGAAATGAAGTGGAAGGAGGCTTTTGGTCATGGCCAAAGCCGAAGGACCCGGTTTTGCGGATAAGCATATCGAGAAGGTGGTGTTCCTTCTCTGCCTGCTGGTGTTGTTGTACGCGCTGATGCAGTACGGCGTATCGAGCAAGCGGACGTACCGGATCGCCGGGGAAGAAGGAATCCCGCCGAAGCAGATCGATCAGCATCTGCTGTCCATAGCCCAGCGGCTCGAAAAGCGCATTGAAGACGTGGAACCGCCGGCGGTGGAACCGAGAAAAGACCTGGCGATTCTCAACGCGATGCTGGAGGATCCGCTTCCGACGCCCCCGGCGACGGAAAAAGAGATCTTCGGTGTGCTGGGCGTGGAAAGCCTCGCTCTTTCCTATGGTTCGCCGGGACAGTTGCCGTTGATCCAGGGCATGGAAGGACCGGAAAAGGTTCCGACGCTGGCGAAACTCATCGAGGTGATGCCCGCCCCGGCCAAACCCGTCAGTTGGGCCGGTCCGGAAATCATTCTCTATGAAAAACCCGCCCTGGACACCGAGCGGGCGGAAATCAAAATCGAGGAACCGCCCACGTGGCGCGCGGTGAGTTGGTATCCCTTCGGGGGATTGCGTGAAGCCTGGCTGCAACTGCTGGGCAAAACCGTCGTCGAGACGACCGTCATCGCCCTGGGGTATGAAACGGAAATCCAGGTCAAACAGCCCGACGGTACCTGGAAGACCACCGACGACGTCAAGCCCGTGCTGCTTCCCATCGTCGATTCCCGTACGGGCGAAGCGAATCAACCGGAACCGCTGCCCGAATACACCGGCGCCAACGGGGAGATCGTGCGACAATGGTACCAGGATTTCGGCGCGTACTGGACGCCGTATCAGCTTCAACCCGCCTACCACGAGGTCTGGCTGCGCAACTGCGACACCCCGACGTGGGAGGCGCATTTCCCCGCGGAAGTGCTGGACGTGTATCCCGCCGAACTGCACGAGGACGCCGAAGGACAACCCGCCATTCAACGGAACAACCGTTCAAGCGCCACCCGCGGAGGAACGCTGGCCCAGCGGATGCGAAGCACGGCGTCGGCCACCCGTCGCACGACCGCGCGCACAACCGCGCGCACGGCCGCGCCGCGCGAACCGGAATATATGGACATGCCCCCGGATATGGACATGCCCCCCGAAGCAATGATGCGACGCGGGGCCGTACCGCCTCGCGGAGCCGGGGCGACCTTGCCTCGCGGACGCGCGACAGTCAGACGAACCACGTCCCCGCGTCCCGGTGCTCCAACTCCCATTCCCGAGGAGGAAGAGGAAGAAGAACCGCCGGTGGTAATCCCGGAGATTCCCGAATACCAGGAGCAACTGGCCTTGGGGAAGGTTCTCATGTGGTTCCACGTGAACAACATCCAGTTGGGGCGGGAATATCGCTGCCGGTTCCGGATGGTCTTCGCCAATCCGCTGCTGACCCACGACAAGGACCTGCAGGAAGAAAACAAGCGGGACGCCTACGTCCCGTCGGTCCGGACGAAATGGTCCGAATGGTCCGATCCGATCCGCGTGAAACGCGAGGTGGATTTCTTCGTCACCGGATCGTTTCCGAAGGGAAAGAGCATCACGGTGACCATCTTCACCAAGTGGATGGACCAGCGCCTGATGTATCCGATCAGCAAAATCAAAGCCGGCCGGCGGATTCAGGGGCAACGACCGGTCAAGGTGCTCAACCCCGCCACCGGGGAACCGATGAGGAATCCCGAAGGGATCGGCGATCCCGTCATGGAATTCGACACCGGCGCCACGGTGATCCGCCTGGATTTCGACCGGCGCATTCAAACCGAAGCCCGTTCCTTGCGCGACGACGTGGAATTGATCTACCTCGATCCGCAAGGACGCCTGTGCAGCCGTTCGATGTACCGGGATAAGAATTCCACTCAATACAAGGAACTGGAAGCCGAAGCGAAGAAGGCGGCGGCGGTCTTTGAACCGGAACGCCCGGTACGACCCAAAAAAGAAGAGAAAAAAAGAGAACTCCTGGCTCCGGAATTTGAAGTTCCCAATCTCGCGCCGAGCGACAGGGACATCCCCGGACAGGGCAATCCCTTCGAGGTGCCCGATCGAACGCGCGATCGATCTTCCCGAAGCGGCGGATCCTCAAGAGATCGATCCTCCCGCGGTAGAAGTCGGGACTGACCCCGGCGAGGAACAGAACGGAAAAAAACAACAGCGCCGAACGGCAAGCCCACACGAGAATCGGCTTGCCGCTCGGCGCTGTTTTACCTATCCGGAATGATCGCCTTGCGATCCTTTCGTTTCCGTGCTTGCTCCCGGCGTGGTGGAAACGTACAATTTCAGCACAGTTGGGAGTATGTGCATCATGATTCGACGGATCGGATTTATTTTGGGGTTGTCGGTGATGTGGTTCGTCTCGACGGGCGTCGTTTCGGCGACGGAGACGAAGGCGAAATCCCCCGTCGGGAAAAAAACGCCCTCCACCGCGCCGGCCGAAGCGAAGGACGTCAAACCCTTGTACACCCGCGCCGAAGTTCCCACGCCGGAGCTTCCGAAGGACGTCACGCGCGCGTTCGTGGTCCCCATCCACGGGGTGATCGACACGGTCCTGGTGGATTCCCTGAAGCGGAAATTCGCCGAATGCAAGTCGAAGGACGCCCAAATCGTCATCTTCGACATGGACACGCCCGGCGGACGCTCCGACGCCATGAATGAAATTTCCGCCCTGATCCAGAGCGATCTGAAAGACATCTACACCGTCGCGTACGTCAACCCCGAAGCCGTCTCCGCCGGGGCGATCATCGCGCTGGCGTGCGACGAGATCGTCATGTCACCGGCGGGTGTCATCGGCGACGCCATGCCGATTATGCTGGGTCCCAGTGGTGTGGTCGAAATTCCCGACAAGGAACGCGGTAAGTTCGAGTCCTACGCGAGGGCGAAAATTCGCGCCAACAACGCCAACGGATACAATAAACTTCTCTGCGAAGCCATGATCACCATCACCATGGAAGTCTGGCTGATCGAGAACGTCAAGACCGGCGAAAAACGCATCGTTGACGCGGAGGAATGGCGCGGGAAAGTGCTCGAGGCTCCCGTAACGAAGGACGCGCCGGCGGCGCCGAAGGATGCGTCGTGGCGCTACATCGAAACTCTGGACGGCCCGGACGAGTTGATTACGATGACGGCCGACCAGGCGGTTCGATTCGGATTCGCGAAGCATATCTTCGAGAACATGGACGAACTTCAGAAACACTACAACATCACCGTCCAACCCAGGATGCTGGAGGATACCTGGTCGGAAAACGTCGTGAGTTTCCTGACCAGCGCCCCGGTGGTGGGGCTGCTGGTGATGCTCATGCTGCTGTTTATCTACCTGGAGCTGCACACGCCGGGATTCGTCGGATTCGGGGCGCTGGCGGCCTTCTGCCTGGCGGTTTTAATCGGCAGCCGGTATCTCGTCGGGATGGCCCAGTGGTGGGAAATCGCGGTATTCGGTCTGGGCGTGATCCTGCTGCTGGTGGAAATTTTCGTCATCCCCGGATTCGGCGTGGTGGGGGTGTCGGGGATCCTGCTGATGG
This sequence comes from Phycisphaerae bacterium, assembly GCA_016929245.1. GTDB lineage: Bacteria > Planctomycetota > Phycisphaerae > SM23-33 > SM23-33 > JAFGEJ01. Next base: position 3,932 of record JAFGJE010000198.1, on the reverse strand, counting down.
TCGTCGGTTTGCTGGCGATGCTGATACCCAACGCGCCGGACAAATTTCCCTGGCCCGACAGCGGCATGACGTGGGAGATGTTCCGGAACAGTCTGATGGCGATGTGTCTTGGGTTCATCGGATTTCTCGTCATCGCAGCCGTTTTGTCGCGGTTTTTGCCGAAGTGGTCGTTGATCCAGAAGAGTCGCCTGATTCTCGCTCCCGCGACGGCAGCGGCCGACGCGCCCCGGCCTGTCACTTCGCCCATGCTCCGGGTTCGCGTCGGTGATCGGGGCACGACGATCACCGCGCTGCATCCCGTCGGGCGCGTGCGGTTCGGCGAGAATCTGCTGGACGCCGTCAGCGAAAGCGGGATGATCGAAGCCGGCCGGGACGTGCGTGTTCTGCGCCGCGACGGAAATCGAATTATCGTGGAAGAGGTGACGGAATGATGCTGGCCGAGTTGCCCTTGTCGGACGCCGGAATGATCGCCCTGTGCCTGTTGGCCGCCGCGGTGTGCTTTCTGCTGGAAGTCTGCACGCCTTCCTTCGGCGTGCTGGCGTTTCTGGGACTGGCGTCCTTCGCCGGTGCGGTGGTGTTCGGATTTCGGATTAACATGTTCGTCGGGATGATGGTGATCCTGGGCTGCCTGATCGTAACGCCCATATACCTGTATTTTCTCGTGAAGCTCTTGCCGAAGACGCCGCTGGGCAAGAGGCTGTTCCTCCGGGCCGCCCCCGACGCCACCAACGACGCCGCGCCGGAATCGGCGATCCTGGCGAGTCTGGTGGGCAAAACCGGCGTCGCCGAAACGCTCCTGCGTCCTTCCGGCGTGGTGAAAATCGAAGGCCGACGTTATGACGCGCTGGCGGAGCACGGGATGATCGAGAAAGGCGAGTCGATCAGGATTCTCCGCGCCGGCGGAACGGACGTGGTCGTCACGAGAATCGAATCGTAAGAGAACGCGAATAAGACGAATAAGACGAAAAAGAGCGAATCACGCGAATGAAATGAGAGTAGTCAGGAGTAAAGAGATACGAAATCTTATCTTCTTTGTGGCCTTTGTGCTCTCTGTGGCAAATCAATATTGTTTGTAATTTTTTCTATTTGTTGTTTTATGCTTGTGAAATTCATAAGGTAATGGATACGACTTGGCTTTGGGTTAAGTCGGATAGGAAACAACCTCGCAAGGAAAGGGTGTTGACATGATCGGAATGATACAACTTCTCGCCGCGGCGCAGGAAGCCGGGTTCTGGGTGCTGATCGGGATCCTGGTGCTGATCGGCCTGGTGTTCCTGTTTCTGTTCGGTCCGCTGTTCGGGCTGTGGATTCAGGCGCTCGCGGCCCACGCGGGTGTGGGGATTTTCCAACTGATCGGGATGCGGCTGCGCAAGGTCAACCCGCGGATCATCGTGATTTCGCGCATCCAGGCGGTCCAGGCGGGTCTGAGCATGGACACGACCGACCTGGAAAGTCACTACCTCGCCGGCGGCAGGCCCATGAACGTCGTCAACGCGTTGATCGCCGCGAACCGCGCGAACATCGAGCTGTCGTGGCGCACCGCCACCGCGATCGACCTGGCGGGGCGCGACATTCTCGACGCCGTTCGCACGAGCGTCAATCCGAAGGTCATCGACTGCCCCAACCCCGTGGGCGGCAAGGTTACCATCGACGCCGTCGCCAAGGACGGCATCCAGGTCAAAGCCAAGGCCCGCGTCACCGTCCGCGCGAACATCGAGCGTCTCGTCGGCGGGGCGACCGAGGAAACGATCATCGCCCGCGTGGGCGAGGGCATCGTCACGACCATCGGCTCCGCGGAGACGTATAAGAGCGTGCTGGAAAACCCGGACCAGATTTCCAAGAAGGTGCTGGAAAAGGGACTCGACGCCGGAACCGCGTTTGAGATTCTTTCCATCGACATCGCCGACGTGGACGTGGGCGAGAACATCGGCGCGAAGCTGCAAGCCGACCAGGCGGAGGCCGACAAGCGCCGCTTCCAGGCGGAGGCCGAGAAACGTCGCGCCATGGCGATGGCCCAGGAGCAGGAGATGAAGGCCCTCACACAGGAGAACCGCGCGAAGGTCGTGCTCGCCGAAGCGGAAATTCCCCTGGCGATGGCCGAGGCGTTCCGCGGCGGGAACCTGGGCATCATGGACTATTACAAGATGCGGAACATCCAGGCCGACACGTCCATGCGCGATAGCATCGGCGGCGGCGGGAAACCCGAACAAGGGAAATCAGGATGACTTCGCCGAATTGCATCACGATCCTGGCGGAAGGCGACTTCGGGATTTCGGAAATCGTCTTCTTTGTCCTGGTCGTCATCGGGTCGATTCTCAGCGCCTACTTCAAGAAGGCCGGCGAGAAACGACAGCAGGACAAGGCCCGGCAGCAGGCGGAAGAAGCCAAGGCGATCCTCGCCCGCAAGGCCCAGCGCGAGCAGGTCCGGCGGGTCGAGGCGCCTCCAAAGCACGCTTCGTTGGGAACGTTGATAAAAAAGCGGGCGTCGTTGCGGGATTTCATTCAGCAGCGCACCGTCCCGCCGTCTCCGCCGACGAAAACAAACGCCCCGGCCAGGTCCATGTTCGCCGCGGCGCCCAAACCGGTTTCCGCGGAAGAACCGCGCCTGGTGGAACTTGAGCCGATCGAGCATCTTCCTTCGGGGGAGGAATGGATTCATTCCTCCTCCGGACGGCGGACAAACCGAAACGCCGGACGAAAGAAGTCCGTCGGAGAGTTGATCCGCCAGCCGGAGGATTCCGGCCCTTCCATCACCGAATGGGAGATTTCCGACGCGATCGCGACGACTCCGCACGAGCAGAGCACAGTTCACACCCGTGTAAACCTGCTCGATCCCGCCACCGCACGGGCGGCGATCCTCTTCCAGGAAATCCTCTCCCCCCCCAAAGCCCTGCGCGACAGGGCGGAATTGTGGGAGTAATCACTACCAAATACGTTGAGTTATTGCATGGCGGAGCACCTGCTCCGCCATGTTAGTTGCTTGTCGTGTTGAGAGCAACAGCGCCGAGCGGTAAACCGAAACGTATCCCGGCTGGCCGCGTAGCGCTGTTGGAAAAAGGACAAATCGAGGTTTTTCCAACTAATCATATTTTTGGAATTTTAGATGTAGATACAAAAAAACCCGCCTTCCAGCGGGTTCAATTTCTTGAAATCACGCAATCTCAGCACATGGCCGCAAAGCAGAGTATGACAAACAACGCGACCTTCAATTTCCTTCGTGGAATTCCGATGGCTTCCAACATCTTTCTCACCTCGTCGGTAAGGATCACCGAGTTGTCACCGGGTGTGCTCCACTGCCTCCCAGCGAGTGTATTATATACGATATCGCATTTTGAGTAAAGAAACAAATTGGACGAACCGGTGGTTTTTCAGGTGGTATAGTCCGCGTTGATTGTAATGTAATCCTTTGTCAAGTCGCAGGTTAGGGCTGTATAGTTTCCTTCCCCCATACCAAGGTGACATTGAATGGTCACGGTGGATTCACCCATGCGGCGGGAGAGGTTTTTTTCGTCGAAGGATCGCCCTTTACCGCGCGCGAATACGGTCTGCCCGGCGATGGTGATTTTCAGCGTTTCGGGGTTGATGGTCGCCTCGCTTTTGCCCAGCGCCATGGCGATGCGCCCCCAGTTCGGGTCGCAGCCATGCACGGCGGTTTTCACCAGCGGACTGTTCGCGACGGATTTGGCGGCGATTTCGGCGTCCCGTTGGTTTTTCGCGCCGGTGACGACGACTTCGATCAGGCGCGTGGCGCCCTCGCCGTCGGCGGCGATCGCCCGGGCGAGTTCCGCGCAGACTTCGTGCAGCGCGTTGGCGAATTTCGCGTACGCGCTTGTGTCGGCGCGCAGGGGCGCGTTGCCTGCCTGTCCGTTGGCGAAGACCGCGACGATATCCGAGGTGCTCTGGTCGCTGTCGACGGTCACGGCGTTGAAGGT
>JAFGJE010000197.1 GCA_016929245.1 Phycisphaerae bacterium | reverse complement strand
GGGCCGTTATGGGCCGCTAACCCTTTAACGTATGACTTTTTCATTCACACCACCTTGCCGGTTTAGCCCGGCGCACAAAGGAAAGAAGTATGAATTCTGCCTCATTGAAAAATCTGCCGGACGTCTGGGGCGACGGTATTTTGTTCGCTTTTTCGGGCATCGACGGGCCGACGGATGCCGGTTCCGGATTTGTGTTGACCACGTGGCCGGAAAAATTTCAATGGCTGATTCAGACGCCTCAGCGTCGAATTTTCTCCGTCAAATCCATACAAACGGACGATCCAGGCTGTCATGGGATCACGGGCGACGTCTTCATCTCCCAGAACGCGAGCCTGGTCTTCACGGCGTGGCACACGCTGGCAGGACAGGCCGGGGCGGAGGTTCAAATCTCACTGTCCGAGGAAACCGGCGACGGCTGTCCGGAGGGAATTTCGCGGACGCCTGAAGATGCGCTGGTTCTTCTGCGGGAGGGCGACAGGTTCGCCCTGTCCTACGGCCGAACGCCCGAAGAAGCCCGACGGCGCGCCCAAGCCGGTCTGAAGCGCGACATTCAGGAGGAAACGACGCGGCGCCTGGATTTCCTCCGGAAGGCGCCGACGCTGAAGACCGAGAAGTTCCGGAAATTCATGCACAAGCTGCTTTCCGTCATGAAGGTCAACAGCCTCTCCCCGGAAGGGGCGATCCAATCGCCCTGGTCCACCCCCGACCGGGTGCCGCACAAGATCCTGTGGCTGTGGGATTCCGTGTTTCATTCCTTCGCCATGAACCGGATCAATCCGCTGCTCGCGTGGCAGTACATCCAGGCCGTCCTACAAACGCAGCGGCCTGACGGTATGATCTCGCACATGATCCATTTCAACGGCGTGACGTCCCGAATCACCCAGCCGCCGATCCTGGCGTGGGGGATACGGGAAAATTATCAATATCTCCGGGACGAGGAAAAACTCCGCGTCGTGTTCGAACCGCTGGAGCGCTACCTGGAATGGAACCTCGCCAACCGCGACGAAAACCACAACAGCCTGTTCGAGTGGTTCATCACGGACAACGCCTCCTGCCGCAGCGATGAAAGCGGCATGGACAATTCCTCGCGATTTGACGCGGCCACCAGGCTGGACTCGCTCGATTTCTCCGTCTTCATGGCCAATGACGCCGCGTGCCTCGCCGAGATCGCGGAGATACTGCATCTGCCCGAAAAAGCCGAGTCCTGGCGGAATATCGCCCAAACGATTTCCTCGCGAATCCACAGCCTGCTCTGGAACGAGGAGCAGAACATCTACGGTGACAGATTTTTTGACGGTACGATCTCGCCGGTGCAGGCGGTCAGCGGATTCCTGCCTTTGCTGTTACACGACATCCCCGCCGAACGGGTGGACGCCCTGATCCGGACGATGTCCGATCCCGCCCGCTTCGCGTCGAAATTCCCGCTACCGAGTATCGCGTTGTCGGATCCGACCTGGTCGAGAGACATGTGGCGCGGGCCGACGTGGATCAACTTCAATTACCTGACCATTCTGGGCCTGGAGCGTCAGGGGCGACACGAAAAGGCGCTGGAACTGGCCCGGGTGACGATTCAGCACGTCCGGAAATACTATGAACGTTTCGGCGTGGTGTTTGAATTTTACGACGCCCGCGACGACGTTCCGCCGACTCTCTGCGAACGGCACGGCCCGAGCCTTCCGCAATACGACGTCCGGAAAAAAATTGACCCCATCCGCGATTACCACTGGACGGCCGCTCTTACGTATATCCTGCTGATGGACTACGACGGGCGGTTGTAATTCGGAATCCAACTCCTCCTTACACCGCGGGCATATCCGGCGTGAAAAATATGGGGAGATCCCTCGGATGGAAATCTCCCCATACCGTTGATTCGATGACGCATAAAACCAACAGATGATTCAGCGTTTTCGACGAATCCCGCGGTTACGCCTGTCGGCTACGCCGTCTTAAGACTCCCGGAAGACCGCCCAGTATCAGCAAACCCAGCGTCGCCGGTTCGGGGGTGACGTTCAGATTGTCGAAATTGCTCGTGCCGTATCCGCCGCCGTTCATGCTGAACAGGCCGACTTGCATGGTGGCTCCGCTCAACCGCGAATCGACGTACTGGGTGGTGAACACGTTGGTTCCCTCGGAAAAGGTCACGTCAAACGTGTCCACGCCGTCGAAGGCAATCGTCAAGTGCTGCGGAAGGATGCCTGTCGCGGGCGTCCAACCCGGATTGAACCAGATGTCGCTGTCGTCGTCTGAAATGGCGAATCCTTCACCGGTGTAATCGGCGTGGAATCGGAAAAGAAGGTACGAACCCGACAGATCGCCCAGCATCACGCCGGTCGAAATACGGCTGTTCGGATGCTGCGTGGGCTGGCATCCCAGGTCCACGTCCAACGTCATTGCGCCGGAAACCGTCGGGCCGGTAAGGAACACCGTCATTCGATCAGGACGAGAGGTTTCAAGCCCATCGTTACGATCCTGGACGTACAGAATCCCGCCCGACACGGACATCCACGACGCGTCCGGATGATACAAATACGACGGATAATCCGTCGGCATATCGGCCGAATCCGTATCGAACGTCTCGCTGATGATCGCGGCCCGCGACGGCGTCGCCGCACCGGCTAGCACACAGAACACCACCATTCCCAATAGTAGCTTCCTCATAATCCATCTCCTTTCATTTGAAAAAACATGTGTTACTCACACATCAGGCAATTTCATTTCCCGAATGAAATTAACGTTTGGTCTCCGTCGAAACCGGTCCCGTCGAATTTCGCGCCACAAGCTCCGTTTCGAGATATCGCACACCGGGATCGTTTCCGGAGGTCAGTTCGTCCATCATTTCACAAGCCATCTCCGCCGCCCGCATGCGGGAGACGCTAATCGTCGTCAAGGGGGGATCCACGTGCGCGGACCACGGCATGTCGTCCGCGCCGATCACGCTGATATCCTCCCCCGGAACATATCCGCATTCGCGCAGGGCGGCGTAGGCGGGATTGACGTGTTCGTCGTAAATGATAAACGCCGTCGGTTTGGCGCCCGGTTTCGTCATGATGTCCCGCACCTGAAAACGGGCGTCTTTTCCGTCCTGGCGAGAAAACCGCACCCAGTCGTAGGACACGTCCAGGCTGTACTCCAGGCAAAGCCGGCAAAAGGCGTCCCGCCGGGCGCGATGCAGTTGCACACCGCCGATTTCACCGCTGACATCATGCAGATAGGCGATGCGGCGATGCCCCAGACGCACCAAATGCTCCACCTGCCGACGAACCACCTGTTCGTTCTGAATCGTCAGACAGGGACTGATATACTCCGCCAGGTTGGGAAAAACCTGCAGACAGGGGATTCCCGCCCGACGGAGTCTGTGGATGAAATGAAGATGGCGGGACCGGATAAAGTAGGCGGTCACGGCGGGGGGATTCTGTCGGATGAGTTCCTTGATGACTCGTTGCGAGTCTTCTCCGTCGTCCATCAGATGAATCCGAAACAATTCCCCTTTCCGGGCGAAACGGCCCGTCATGCAGCCCATCAATTCATTTCCGAAACGGCTGGGTTTAAATTGATCCAGACTGCCGAAAAACAACATCGTCACCACGGAGGGTTCCATCCTCAACGTTTCACCGTCCCGATAGGGAACCGCCGCGCCCTCCTGAAGTTCTTTGACGACCGGATGTTCCTCCGCCAGCAGATCCAGCGCCCTGCGAATGGTCGGGCGGGAGGCGCCGTATTTCCTGGCAAGGTCTTCCTGCGTCGGCAGACGAGTTCCCGGAATGAAATCGCCGCGAAAAATGTCCCGCAACAGCTTCCCGGATAGCTTCACTGCCTTGCTTTTGTATGTAATTTCCGATGGACTCATAAAAATCTCGAATAAAATTATAGCATATATGTAAAATTATTCAATAAAATATTTACCTAATAATTAAATAACTAATTTTTACATATATGTAAAATATTTATGTAATATTATTTTATTAAATCTGTTATAGATAATTACGAAATGACAGAAGGAAATACTAAATGAATTGAGATGAATGAAATCATAATGCCTTTAATCAATTCTGCCTTTATAGCATTTGCCAAAAGTTGTGTCGTACCCCAAGGCCTTTTTTTCCCTGAAGACAGAGGAAAAACGAAATGAGAACACACGACCTTTCTTTTGCAAAACGCTCTAAAAGCGGACTCGATTGAATGCATCACATTTGTCTCACTCGACGGTGGCGCATTGGGCGAGGTTACACGGATTGCAGCCTTGCGGAACGGCTTTCCTCCGTCAAAAAAACTTCAAAAAAAACCAAAAAACTCCCAAAAAAGGGTTGAACACAACCATTTCTTGTGATATGTTAGTAGATTATATTAGTAAAAATGTTAGATATTCGATCCATCATGATTCCCGCCAAGAGAGGGAAAACCTCGATGAGGGAGAAGGTCTATAACTATATTTTAAATAAGATATTATCCGGAGAGCTGCTTCCCGGCGAAATTGTGGATCGGGTCAAGTTGTCGCGGGAACTGCGCGTCAGTCCCGCCCCGATCGCCCAGGCGATCGATCAACTCACGACGGAGGGATTACTGGAGACGGTACCGCGAAAGCATACCCGTGTCCGGTTGACCCGCAAGGAAGACGTTCGAGGACAATTTGCCATTCGTCTGGCGCTGGAACGGCAGGCGGTTTCGATGGCCCATGGCGAGCGGATGCGGAAGTCGATCCGCCACATCAAGGAACTGGCTGAAACGGTGGACCAATGGCCTCCCAAGCATCCGTCGGCCTGGCCGGCGGAATTGGCGTTTCACCAGGCGCTGGTGGACCTGGCGGACTGTCCCGCCGTCAGCGAAGCCTACCGGCGCGTCATGCGGCGGAATTACTTTTTCGCCCTTCACTCGGCCCACGTGGATCTCGCCGGCGCGGAACGGCCGAACAATCAACATTCGCTTCTGGTGGAACGACTGTGTTCAGACGATCCCATCGAGGCGGACCGGGCGCTTCAGGATCACTTGAAGGACGATATTGAGGCGTTACTTCTCTAGTCTGAAAGTAACGAGGGTTTGGTTTATATTCCTATTTGGAAGGAGAAGCAAGATGAGAAAACGAGTGAGTATGGTAGTTCTAGCGCTTGTGGCGCTACCGCTACAGGCGGCGTTTGTCGGGCAGGAATCGTTTTCGTATTCCGAAGGTTTGTTGGACGGCCAGAATGGAGGGACCGGTTTCTCCGACGCTTGGGCGACGGAGAATACCTATGTCACCTCCGGCGGTGAGGCAGCCCAGTACAGCGCCTACGGCGCGGGAGCCGCGACGCGTACCATCGCCGATCCGATGCGTTACGACCAGGACGGAACCTATTACATGAGCATCAAGATCAACAAGCAGGTTACGGGCAACTCCGGCGGCGATTACGCCGTCGCGGAAGTCTGGTCACAATCCGTCGGCACGACGTATCTGAGCTTCGGCGTCGGAAGCGATGAAAGCTATTACCTGGGCTTCATCGACAACGACACCTACTCCGCGAATACCAGCGCGGGCGATTACACGGGCGGGGACGTGTACCTGGTCGCCAAGGTGGTCACCTATTCCGGTTCCACAAGCGACGAAGCGTATCTGAAGATCTACACGAGCGGCATCGACGCGACCGAACCGACCAGTTGGGATCTGCAGGTCAGCGGAAGCAGCGGTGCGATTGACGTGCAGAATCTTCTCCTCAAGAGCGGCGTCAATAACGACGCTCGATTTGACGACCTTTATTTCGGTACGTCTTTTTCGGACGTGGTTCCCGAACCGGCGACGATAAGCCTGTTGGCAACGGGACTGTTTTGGGGTATACTCCGAAAGAGATAAAATCTTTGATTCTCCTTGTACAGTACTTTTAATAGTACCTGTACATTATGGGATCTGAAGCGAAATGCTTTGGATCCCTTTTTTTGCTTCGGTGCTGATGAGAGTATGTATCATGAAGAGCACCCACAAGCGATAAGAATCGCTTGAAGGTGCCACTGTTACAGTCTCGCTTGAAGGTGCCACGATTCGCAATACGCAATTCTTTATCACTCGACGGTGACGCTTTTGGCGAGGTTGCGGGGTTTGTCGACGTTGCAGCCTCGCAGGACCGCGGCGTGATACGCGAGAAGTTGCAGCGGCACGACCGTCAGCAGCGGCTGGAGGGGCACGGGCGCGTCGGGAACATAGATCACGTGGTCGGTGAATTTCTCGATCTCGTGGTCGCCCTCGGTCGCGACGACGATGGTCTTGCCCTTCCGGGCGCGGATTTCCTCGATGTTCCCGATGATCTTGTCGTACGTCCCGCAGCGCGGCGCGACGAAGACCGCCGGCATACCGTCGTTGATCAGCGCGATCGGACCGTGCTTCATCTCCGCGGCGGGCAGACCCTCGGCGTGAATGTAGCTGATTTCCTTGAGCTTCAGCGCGCCTTCCAGCGCGATGGGATAATGATACCCCCGCCCGAGGAACAGCCAGTTCTCCCGGTCGATGAATTGCTTCGCGATATCACGGATATGATCGGACTGCTTCAGCACGGTTTTGATCTTGTCGGGAATCGCGTCGAGTTCGCGGATGTATCGCTCCATGGTCTGCTGGGACATGTACCGCCGTCGCCCCAGCGCCATGGCCATCAGAATTTCCACGAGGATCTGGCTGGTGAACGCCTTCGTGCTGGCGACGCCGATTTCCGGACCGGCGTGCAGGTACACGCCCGCGTCGGTCTCCCGCGCGATCGTCGAACCGACGACGTTGACGATCCCCAGCGTGAAGGCGCCTTTTTCCTTCGCCTCCCGGACCGCCGCCAGCGTGTCGGCCGTCTCGCCGGACTGACTGATGACGACCACAGCCGTCCCTTCGTCGATGATCGGGTTGCGGTAGCGGAATTCGCTGGCGTATTCGACTTCCGTGGGCACCTTCGCCAGGTCCTCGAAGAGGAATTCGCCCACGAGTCCCGCGTGCCACGCGGTCCCGCAACTGGTCAGGACGATCCGCCGAATCTTGGCCATCTCGCGTCCGACGCTCGCCAGGCCGCCCAGCACGACGCGCATCTCGCGCATGTCCAGCCGCCCGGTGATCGCCTGGCGGGCGCTTTCGGGCTGTTCCATGATCTCCTTGAGCATGAAATGCTCGTATCCACCCTTGGCGATCTGCTCGAGGGACCATTCGATCTGCTTGACTTCCTTGGTGATCGGGACGTTATCGATGGTCAGCGTGCGCACGCCCTCGCGCGAGACGACAGCCATCTCGTTGTCGTTGAGGTAAATCACGTTGGCGGTATGTTCGAGAATCGCCGAGGCGTCGGACGCGACGACGTATTCGCCGTTGCCCACGCCGAGAATCAACGGGCTGCCGCGCCGCGCGACGACGATTTTGTCCGGTTCGTCGGAACAGATCACCGCCAGGCCGTACGTGCCCGACACCTCCGCCAGCGCCATCTGCACCGCCTGTTCGAGATTGCCCGCGCCGTCGCCGTAAAATTCGCTGATCAGGTGCACGAGCACTTCCGTGTCGGTCTGGCTGGCGAACGCGTATCCCTTGCCTTCCAGGTACTGCTTGAGGGTCGAGTAGTTCTCGATGATCCCGTTGTGCACCAGCGCGATCTTTCCGTCGGTGCTGGTGTGGGGGTGGGCGTTTTCCTCCGTCGGGGCGCCGTGCGTCGCCCAGCGCGTGTGCGCGATGCCGATCGTCCCGGCGATGATGCTTTTATTTCCCGCGATGCGCTCTTCCAGATTGCTGATGCGACCCGGCGTCTTGGCGACGTTCAGTTTGCCCTCCGTGCAGACGCACAGCCCCGACGAATCATATCCGCGATATTCCAGGCGCTTGAGTCCTTCGATCAGAACGTTCACCGCCTGCTTGGGACCGACGTATCCGACAATTCCGCACATGTTTGACTCCTGCTGAAATACAACAGGCCGGGCGACAACCCAGCCTGATCGATACACCGACGCATCTATTCTATCGGCTGATGACGGTTATGTAACCAACGAAATGTCAAAACGGACCGGTCGAATTTTTGAAAAAAAGCGATGAGTATGCCGGCCTGTCATCCTCACCTTGACCCGCAAATAGTATGTCAGGTTTTCTGTCCAATGGCCGGAAACATACCAAAACCTTTCCCGGCCAACGCCTTTTCCGTCAAAAGGCAAACGCCTGTTTTCCTTGTCCCAAAGGGACAAAAGCATATAGCCGGTCAGCCCTTTCGGGCTTCAAGACTGGTTGATTCGTCTTATTCGTCTTCATTCGTACCACTAACGATTAAAATCGTAAATTTCCGTAATGAATTTCATTAGTTTCGTTTTTGAAAGTAGCCATCCCTGAGGGATGGGAAACATGCTCCCAAAAAGACCCAAGCC
>JAFGJE010000196.1 GCA_016929245.1 Phycisphaerae bacterium | reverse complement strand
TATATTATCAGTGGCGTAACGAGGCCTCCTACCGAAGCCGTCGAAAACGTAGTCATAAATTGAAATTGAAGTAGCGCTGTCATACTACAAACCATGGGTGGCTGCGGCCTAACATCCATCCTGAAAACCATAGGCCGCCTCCCCTGCGCCAAGGGACATTTCCCTGCCGTCGAAATCGACAAACCGTTCCGCCAGCAACTCAATGGCTGTGAGGACGAAGAATGAATGTTACAGTGATATTTTTCTCTTTCGTTTCTTGATTTCAACGTTCGATAAGGGTTTGCTCCACACTACAATGTTTAAAGGCTTTTACGAACATCCCGCTGACTCTTGGGCAACATCAGCACACTCTCACCCATCGATCAGTCCGTCGTACCCCGGGCCGCCGCCGGCGAGATAGCCAAGGCTTTTGCCCGTTTGATCGGGACTCACCCAGAACGAGTACAGGCTGCCGCGGGTCATGTGAAAGCGAAACCCGACGGGCCGACCGACCAGGCTCGCCAGGTCGGCGTTTTGCCAGGTGATCGGCTGGCAGGTGCTGTTGCCCGTGAAGGGATTGCAGTCCTCCAAAGCGAAGCCGGGAATCGCCTTGCCGTCAACGTCCATCACCTCCGCCGACAATTGGCCAGCCTTGGTGTTGGCGTTAACAAAAAGGTGTTGTCCTTGGAAGGTAACTGGACGAGTAACCACCTCCCCCGCCTCGAAACCGACGTCCAGCGAGGCGAATCCGTCCCGGCGCAGTTTCGCCAAGCCGGTCGAACCGTTGGCGTACAGGCCTCGATTCTTCCCGTCATGCCGGGTGACCTTGCAGTGATGGTCGCCGGCAAAGGCGATGTAGTAGAACCAGAGTTCATCGCCGACCACAAGGCAGACGCTCGAACACGGCTGAACATAGCCGAACTCCCACGAACCGGCGGTGCGGTCGGCGGGAATGAAAGGCCTGCGATCAGGCCGATGCCAGTGGAAACCGTCACGGGAAAACGCTGTCATCAACTCCGTGAGCTTCGGTTCGCCGGTAGCCTCTCCGCGGTGATTTTCCGGGCCTTTGAAGATTTCAAACAATCCGACGATGATGCTTTCATAGGCGGCGGCGTCAAGGTTGTAGAGTTGTGGCGGCAATTCGCCGGGTTCGTCCAGATCGTCGGCGCCGGTCCAGAAGACGGGCGTATTTTCATTCCACCGGCTTCCTTCGAGAAAATCATCGTGCTCAACGTACAGCCGGTCGCGGCAGCACCGGTGCACGCCGCGCAGACTAAAAACCCACTTCCGACGAAACGGGTTGTAGAAGCAGGTGGACCGGTCATAGGTGGGCCCGGTCTTGATCGGCGTGGACCAGTGAATCCCGTCATTCGATGTACTGACCCAGGCGTGGAGTTTGGGGGGTAACGAGCCGTAACTCGGTCCGCGCATGAACAGCTTGAACCGTTGCGATTCGTCGGTAGTATGCGGATCGAGAATGACGGACCAGGAATCAAAGTTAAACTCGTTGGGGAAAAACTGGTTCTCCGCACAAGCGTCGGACACAACGTCCAGTTTGGGACGCCGCCAGACCAGGCCGTCCTCGCTTTCGGCGTAGCAGCCCATACCCAGCCAGCCTGCTTCGTACCACATGCGGAAAATGCCCTTATCGTTGTCGAACAACACCGCCCCGCCTTTGGGCACGGCGCAGGGTACGGTTTGAATGGACTGGCCGTGACCCATTTCCGTATCCGTCACTGGCCAGAGTACCGGATTACCCTCATACTTGACGGGATGATGATAGTGTCGGACCAGGCTGGTGCGCTCGATGAGAAAGTTGTCCACGAACAACTGCCTGCCGATATCGATGGGTACGACGTCAGGCCGCCGCCGCAGGTACGGTATGGGCATGGGTTCGCGGGAGTCCCGGTCCATATCACGGGGCGGCCAATCGTTCGAGAGTTGGATTCCGTTGTAAAGTGTGGTTGTCATTGAACGCCTCGTGATAAGGGAGGACTTGTCTGCGAAACTCTTCGGCCGGTCACGACGTCCGTCACCGTTATCGTCCATTTTGCCTTCGACTCATTCAGGGCCGGGCAAAATGTGTGCATGGTCTTACCGCCAGGCGCGGGGATAACCTTGGAATACATGGGAACCACCTTACCTTGGGCGTCCGTCACATCAAAACGAAAAACGTGCATATCGCCGTCTTGAGTGCCGTCAAAACCGGCCGTGATCTCCACGCGATCGGGATCGGCGGTTCGTTTGACGTTCACCAGAAGCTCTCCGGGATCGTACGGCAAAACCGCCAGGAGTATGGGCTGATTCGCTTTGATCTGCACCGTATTGAGGGCAATTGGTTTTTCGCGAATTACGTCGTAGAAATAAAGTTTCCCAAAATCGGGCAATGACGCTTCGTCGTCGTTTTCGCCGATCATTCCAACGAGCCAGCCGCGTTTTCCGAGGTGAAACGTGAATCTCTGCATCCCGGTTTCCGGAACAGCCACCAGGCGTTGAAGGTGCGGCAAGGCCAAAGAATTGAAAATTACCTTCATCTGTGAAACGAGTTGGGGATTTCGCTTCCCGGTGATTTCGTGGGTATAATCGCACAACGACGTACCGACGAGGACGGCGTTTTTATTCTCGTCGAACAGTTTTTTGATTACAGGACGTGGTTTCGGTGCACAATGCTCGTCGTAGGTTCCCGGGAGATCATCGGCCAGCAGCACGCCGCCGTCTTTTACGTATGACGTGATTCCCTGCACTTCCTTATCCGAAAGGGCCGCCGACATGGGAAGCACGAGAGCGTTATACCCCTTCTCCTTCAGCTTGCCTTTTTCGATGTCGCCGTAGGATATGAATTCATAGGTGAATCCGTTGTCTTCCAACGCTGTGAGCCAACCAATACGCGCCTGGACGAACTTCTTCTCCCCCTGGTCGATCCACGCCGCGTGTACACTGGGTTGGCTGTAATGAATACCGATGACGGGTTTGAGACGCCGGGTGGACTGCAGGAGCGTACCGGCCCCGCGACGCAGGGGGCGGAAAATCCTGGCCATATCCCGGCCGCTTTGTGTAAGCGACATGTCAGGATTGAGTACAACGTTTTCATCGTAGATGGCTGTGCCGTAATGGCCGTTGAACGCGTTGTACCAGACTTTTGAATTCAACCCGTCGAAATCGCTGCCGTAGCCCTGCCAGGACATCAACGGTACGTGGTTGAAGGAACGATAGATCGGGGTCAACCCGCCGTGCGTGTAGGCGTTGAGCGTATCGAACAGCGGCATCGCCAGGCTCCAGTCCCATCCGCCGTAGGCTTTGGGTTGCTGCGTACCGCTGATGCTGGCCGCCGCCTGCGGATCCACGTCCTTCAGGATTTCGATGATGTATTTCAGGAAACCGGCGTACACGAATTCATTGTAGGATCGATGGTCGGCCCAGGCGGCGTAGCGTCCCGATTTGCGAGTCTCCTTCGACGTCGGCGGTATGACCTTGTCCCAGGATTTGAATTTGGAACCCCACGTGCGGTTCAGGTCGGCCAGCGTTTTGTATTCCCCCTTCAGCCATTTGCGGAAACCGATCAGGGACGACTTGCTGAAGTCGAAGTCGATCTGCTTTGTATGGCGAGTGTACGATGATTCGTCGCCGATGTCATACACGACAGGCCGCCATTTCTGCAACTGCTCGAGAAGCTGCGTAACACCCTTACGGAAATCCTTTCGATATTTGGGATTCTCCAGGCAGGGATTCCTCTTGAGATATTTCTTGTCGCCTGTTTTGGCGTAGTTCCGGCGGGTTGTTTCGAACGCACGCTTCCGGCCGCTCTGGTAATCGAAGCATTCGTGTTTATATCCGGGTGTGATGCGTTTATTGATTCTTGCAAACGACGTCGCGACAACGTCGAATCCCGTCGAATAGTGGAATCGGCATTGCTCGTCCCGGGCATAATTCACGCCGAAAAGCATGGAATCCACGCCCATCTTCTTCAGCGTCGCCGTTCGCATGTCGCAAAGATATCCAGGAAAACCCGCCGTGCTACGCCGCGTGGGGTATCCCAGCGTGATGCGATAGGCGTCCCACGTTCTGGTTTTGAGATGTTCAGGCCGAAGCAGGAGGTCCTGTTTTTTGCGGGCCAATAGCGTTTCGTTCTTCAACAGGCTGACCTGCAATGTCCCGGCGTGATCGTAGATCGCGACGGGCGTCAGCGAAATCGACAGGTTGGTGGTTGCTTCCGGAATCGCCTGCTCCTGCCGGGCAATGCTCCTGCCGTTCTTCTCACGCAGTTCCACCAAGAGCTTTACATCCTTGTCCTTGCAGGCTGTTTTGACCTTCAGCGGAATCGCCTGCCCCGACGGGTAGATGTCATCCTTGACGGTAAGAGATTCGATGCGATCCGGGCCGGTGTGTTTGATTGCCGTCGAACCGAAATCGGCTACTTTATTTCCGACGAGAAGGCGCACATCTGCGTAACTCGTACCGTCCGGCAGGTTGACGTCCACGGGAATGGCGATTTGATTCTTTCGCGAATGGAGTTTGGTGGGATACGTAAAATGCTTCAACAGCGTGTTGCTTTCGTGTTTGAGGGTTACGTCAAACACAACCTCCTGCGAATTCCCTTTTCGCAGAGAATTCACATCGGCGGTCAGTTGGCTGTTGGTCCATTGCAGGTTATTCAAAACGATACTCGGCTCGCGATGCGAAGCCCAGCGGACAGCCTTGATGAGCATCGAGAAGAAATACTCGTGATAGGGATATGCATACGCGGCATTTATATACGGCGTCAGGCCGCCGCTAGGCCGCCACGAGAACAACGCCGTTCTTCCTTTTCCATCCAGGCCGGTGCAGACCAACGGATTTTCCCCCGCCGTCGCCAACACATCTCCTGAGGCGGAATTGGGGATCGTCTGGATTCCGGGCAGCGCTTCGAAGGGAAGCGACTTGAGAAATCGCAAATTCTTCGCCGGCGAAACGACAACGGAAACAGGGAGTTTTTCCATCTCACTCCAGCGAATATTTGTGAGCTTCGCGGGGAATAATCCGGCGTATTCCTCCGGAACGTTCGTCGGCATGACGCAGACAAATCCGGTTCCGCCCTTAACCTTCTCGGAAATACCGGCCAGGTTGTCCGGCGAGACTCCCGTATAACTCAACCCGCCAACTACGATGCAATCGTAGTCCTTTTGCAGCAACCGCCGGAGAAAGCTATTCATTTCGGCATTGCCGCCGCTGTGTCCCCAATAGGACGTCCAGCCGGTTCTTCCGCCGCCGGCAAACGTACACATGGAAAGATCGGCGTCCATGCGCTCGGCTAATTCGATCGCATCCCGGGCGGCCATCCAGTCGACGATGGCCAGTAGCTTGATCTTGCCTTCCGTATAAGGCTGGCACCAGCGAACGCCGTTGGAGGGAATGGTATTGGTGTAGCTGTACGGATCCTTCAGATTCGTGTTAGCGATGCTGATCTTGCGGAATTGCTCCTCCGGGTCGCCGATACGTTTCGCCTGCGGCTTCATTACGTATCGGCCGCTCGATTCGCCCACGGTGACAGGACGTTCGAATTCCATCAACTGTTTCCCGTCCGTCGTCTCGATGCGGCAACGATACACGTACGTTCCGTCTTTCGAGATCGTGTTGGCCAGCGGAATCGTGACGGGCTCACCGACCTTTACAGCTTGCTTGACGGTTTTGGAAAACACCGACTCCCCCGCCGGGAGATTTTCGAGGCTGACCTTGACGATGACATCCCGCGCCCGACAGGAATACAGCTGCACGCCTTTGAGCGTTTGCGCGTCGATGTTGAAACAGCCGGCCAGCTCGTTTCCGACGCCGTCGATTCTCGCCAGTCCCTGGACCGGGAGAAACGTGGTTTCGGTTTCAAAGGTTTGGCCGTTTTTTACCTTCAGACTGTTGAACATCCATTCCAGGGTAAAGCCAAATCCTCCCTGCCACTGGAAAAGGCACATCAGGTTCTTGTAGTCGAAATCAAACGCCGCGGCGACGTGTTTGGATGGAATCGTCCAACCGAACCAACTGCGTGTCACGTTATAAATAAAATGATCGCCTGCCGGCAGGGAAGGGTCGTATTTCTGCTCGACAACGCCCTTCGAATCACAGAAATAGACGTTCACGACCTGGCCACCGTCGTTTGGGCCGTGGTGGAACCGCGGGGTGATGAGAATGTCCTGCATCGCATTGGGATCCACGACGTATTCGTATTTGACGAACAATGCGGCGCTGTCATCGCGTAACGTATAGGTTTTACGCAACGTGAGGTATTGCAGGCTGCCGGTCGTCCCAACCCGTTCCAGCGTTACGGAGGCGGAATCCTTTTTCGAGGAAACGGAAAAAATATAGGGTTTCCCCGCCCAGTCGTTGCGATACGTACTCGGTTGCTGCCAGAGCATTTCCCAGAACAAACCCAATCCACTGTCGGTTTTGGCGGAGTGATCCCAGCCGGTTTTCTTGTCCACCAGGCTGAACGTTCGCCCGCCGGATTCCGGTACGATTACGACGCGAAGATAATCGTTTTCCAGAACCAGCCGTGTTTGTCCCGCTTCCTTTTCTTCCTGCACCTGAACCTTCGCGGCACACAGGCTGCAGGGGATCAGCAGGAACAGAGTCAGAGTAATTGCGACGATGTTTTGACGAATAAAATGCATGTACGATGACATGGAAAGAAAACCTTTCGTGAGATTAGAGTTCTTATCAAATTGGGGATTTCATTTGGTGGGGATAATGGCAAAACGGATATGCAGCCGTTATTCACCGATTCCACCGTGGAAAAACGGATGCCTTAAGTCATACCCGTATTCCTTTTCCATCAGCAGATACGAGGGGAATCCTTCGGCGTGGCCGTCCCAGTAGACGACGTTCATATCGCACGTGCCGGTGTGCGGCGCATAGACAATCCAATTATTGCGAATTCTGGAAATATCGTTAATGTTTCGGTAACTGCGATAGGGAGGAAATCCGTCTATGTATGTATACGTCGTCGAGGTTATCCCGCTGTCGAAGAAAAAACTCATTTCCGATGTACGCTTGATAACTTCTGTGGAAAGCGTGGGATTGAGCGAAAAGGCACTTACGCCACTGTGGTTTTCGACGCTTTCAAAGGGACTAAATGCGGAATAAACACTCAATCCGTACGTGTGCTGCATAATATCATATGACGCAGCTATTTCCTGGGCGGACGGACATGTCAGCACTGTAGGTTCGCTCCGTAATTTTGTGAAACCGATATCATCGTCTATTTCTAGATAGTTGGCTATCCCAGGAGAATAATATTTCACACCACCACTGGAATACTCATAATCCTCTTCCCGCCAGTATTGGCTGCTGAACAAAGTCTGGTCGTGTTCCTGATGAAATAAGAATCCACCTGTAGCCGTGTTACGTAGATTGCTCAGGCAGTTTATCGACCGGGCCATTTCCTTTGCACTTTGCAGGCTTGGAAAAAGGATACTCACCAGCAGGGAAATAATCGCGATCACAACAAGTAATTCGATCAGGGTAAAACCCATCCTGGAATTCTGCGACATTTTTTTACCATCTTCGATCATTTTCACAGTTCTCACGCAACGGTTTTTCTTGTCCCGGCGGTAAAGTCGTTTTCATCGTCAGGCGGAGTCACGAATAATGAGCCGGGGTTTTACCAGCACATGCCTTTGTTCCTGGGGGAATTCCCGTCCTTCGACTCGCGCGATCATCATCTCCACCGCCTTCTGTGCGACTTCATCGCTGTTATGGTCCACGGTCGTCAGTGCGGGTTGATACAAGTCGGACAGATCAACGTTGTCATAGCCGCACACCGCGATATCCTCGGGCACACGCAGGCCGAAATACCTCAGCCGGTTGATGATCATCATGGCCAGGCGATCATTGGCCGCCAGTACGGCGTCGTATCGATTCGGCAGAAGGAATTCGTGAATGAAACGGTCGATATGATCCTGCGTGACGAGGTTCATTGAATCAACATGAAAGGTATAAACGCTCTGTGAACCATCGGACAATCCCAATGTTTCCATTTCTGAAAGAAATGCATCATGTCGTAACGTACCCCGGAATCCTTGCAGCGGGGGGGTTTGCATTACGATTCGTTTTCGCCCCTTCCCGTGCAGGTAGTGGATCAATTGTTTCACACCGTCGCCGGTATCCGTGCCGACATAATGATTCACATCCTGCGGAACCTGAGGCCGGCCCAGGAACACCAATTTATCCATGTGCGAAAGCACCTGGCGGAAATACTTGCTCCGTTGCAACGCGATGTAATCCCAGGCGGCGCAAAATGCCCCATCGATTCCGCGATCGGCGAATTCCGCGGCATATTCTTTCATCTGTTCCAACCCGGTATGCGCCTGCCCGACCATCACGCGATACCCGCGGGTGTTGGATTCGGCTTCCAGTTTGAGAATCAGGCGGGAAACATACGCGGAAGTACCGATGGTAATCACGCCGAGAACATTGCTTTTGAATCCCTGGAACTGTCGCGCGATCAGGTTGGGACGATATCCAAGCGTCTTGGCAACCTTGCGAATTTTCTCGGCTGTGAGTTTACTCACACCGGTGTTTTTCCCGCCGGTCCCGTGCAGCGCCTTGGCGACGGTCACTTTTGATACGCCGACGATGGCTCCAATATCCGCCATCGAGACGCGTCGAACGGAGTTCTGTCGGCCGACCGTCTTTCGGACAGAGGTGTTCAAGGAAGCGTTTTCCATACCTTCCTTTTATATCTACCGGTAAGTTTTGTCAAGTAGTATCTGACGGAACACTAAAAACATCTTGAATCCTGACAGGATTTCTTGTCATAACAAACAAAACAAAATGAATATATATACTTTGTATATAAGTAGATATATTATCATTAAATTCTCCGACAATAACACAATCCGCACCGAATACGTAATTGAAACAGGAGTCGTTTCTCGTCATTCAAAAATTTACCAATAAATATATACTGGCCTGACGTGGTCCACGAGCACCGACGGCGGTGGCCCAAAATGTTGAGCTGGGTTGAAATCCTCCCAAAAAACCGGCCGGCATGAAGATTTGCTCAATGGATGACGACTGGATCGGTGTTGTCAGTAGGTCAAACCAGGCTAATGCGGTTGGGCTGTTATCCTCTATCCGATGGTCGACTTCCGCACCAATCTTCATCAATCGCCGGCGTTCATCGGGATTGAGAATTACCCGATTGCCGGGAATTCGCTTTTTGAGCTTTTTCAAAAACCACCTGGAGCCTCATTAACCGGTTGGACTAAACCGCTGACGCGGTAGAGGGGGAGACGCGGGGGGGTGGGGGGATTTTGGCTGGGCCTGGTGGATTCTGTCGGCCTATTCTC
>JAFGJE010000018.1 GCA_016929245.1 Phycisphaerae bacterium | reverse complement strand
GAGCCGTCGATCATCTGGCAGCTGTGGCGGAATTGCGCGTCGCAATAGACCGACGTTTCGCCCGGACCGAACGCCAGCCGGATCCCCACCGTGTCGCCTTCCTGCAGGGGCGTTTGTTCGTGCAGGACGGCCTGGAATCCGCCGGCGCTGAGGTCGGCGACTTTCCCGGACCAGACGGGCGAGGACTGGCTCGAACCGGACGGTTCGGAGTCCTTGTCGCCCAGCCAGAAGCTCACGCGGACGATGCGCCCTTCGGGCACTTCCACGCGCGTGAAACTGCGCCGTTGCAGGCGCTGCATCTGCATGGGATAGCACAGCGACAACACGCTGACGTTCGTGCCGTCCTCCAGCTTCCAGGTATCGAGTCCCGCGACGCGGGCGCAGCTGAGATATTTGTGATGCTTGAGTTTGAAGCTCAAGGCTACCTTCTCCGCGGGGACGAATTCGTGCGGGACGCCGTCGTCCAGGACCGGAAGTTCGACCAGGAGTTTGTCGTCGCGGACTTCGAGGAAGCGGCTGTGCAGATTGATCCAGCCGTCGGTCTGCACGGAAAGGCTCAGGGGGATGTGACGCTCAACGGCGTCGTTGAGGGATTCGCTGATCTGTTGAATGTTCAGTTCCTGCATGATGTCACCACCATTGTTTTCTGTGCCCGTTCTTCATGCGGGCGGGGTTACTTTTTCCGGCACGGACGAAAGCGGTTCACAGCAACCGCCCGAACTGTCCGCCATACACCCACGACGTGTATGTTTCAGATTGTCCGAAAAACCGTCCTCCGTCGCGCCCGGCGAGGGAGGAACTCCGGTTTATCTATCCGTTGTTTCGTCCATCCGAAGGGGGTGCTTAATTAAGAGGGAAGATTTTTTGAGAAAAAAAAAGACGACAAGGAGAGGGTGAAAACAGAGCGTTTTTGATAAATTATAAATATCTATATGATAATGAGTTAAAATATTCTATTGGGTGCCGTGGTTCGCGGAGCGCAGCGGAGCAACCACGTTATTCAAGGATCGTGGTTGCTCCGCTGCGCTCCGCGAACCACGGCACCCGCATCTTTTTTTTCTTACCAACAGCCCACTCCCATCTGCCTATTTTTTCCCCGATTTGAGTTCCCGTAGTTCTTCACAACGCAGAATCCGGGCTACCAGTAGGTAGGCGGCTGTCCCGGCCGGGATCGTCAATCCCAGCAGCACCGCGGCGGGGGTGAAGTGGCTGATCCAATCGCGCTGGAGAGAAGGATGCAGGCGCTGGATCACGGGAAACAGGAATCGCCAGGACGCCCAGATCGCGCCGGCCATCCCCGCCGTCGCCAGGGCGGTTTTGACCAGCGAAACGGCGATGCTGCCGAAGCCGATTCGCCCCCAGCGACTTCGCAACACCCGGATCAGCACCAGCGCGTTGGCGGTGGAGGTGACGGCTGTCGCCAGTCCGATCGCCCCGGCTTTTATGGGCGTGAACACGAGCGCGGCGACCAGGACGATATTGACCACCGCCCTCACCAGCGAGACGCGCAGCGGCGTGCGGACGTCCTGCTGGGAGAAGAACGCCCGCAGCAGGATGTGGTTGCAGAAGTACGCCCACATGCCCAGGCAGTACATTCGCAGCACGTAGGCGGAGCCGGCCACGTCGGCGGGGAGAAATTTTCCGCTCCGGAAGATCGCCGCGACGACGGGTTCGGCGAGGATCATCAGCGCCGCCCCGCAGGGGATCGCCAGGAATCCGCACAGGCGCAGCGCGCGGTTCGTCGCGTCGCGCAGGCCCGCGGTGTCGTTTCGACTGGCATAGCGGCTGAACAGCGGGAAGACGACCGTGGCGATGGAAATCGCCAGGATGCCCATCGGGAAATTGTACAGGCGTTCGGCCGCGTACAAATGCGTCACCACGCCGTCGCCCAGAGGCTTTTCGATGTGCAGTCCCAGCAGGTGGATCGCGGGCGACTCGGGCGTGGCGGTCATCCACCAGGCGTAGAAGCGGTCGAACAGGGAGCTGAGCTGCACCACACCCAGCGGCACGAGCATCGGAAGCAGCAGCGATCCCATGCGTTTGACTTCCGGCTGCAAGGGACGGAGATTCGGCGCGACCGCCAACCCCGCGCGGCGGAGCATCCAGATCACCCCGATCAACTGCAAAATCCCCGCCGCCACGACGGAAAGCGACAACAGGAACAGCCCGTCCCGACTTGCCCCCTCAAGCCACGCCCCCGCCAGCCAGGCCGCGACGATCATGCACACGTTTAACAGGATCGGCGCGAAGGCGGGGTAGACGAATCGCCCCTTGCAATTCAGCGCCGCCGATCCCAGCGCCAGCAGGCAGATGGTGACCATGAACGGCATGACGAGCATCACCAGTTGCAGCAGGAGCGTTCGATCCCACTGTCCCGGCGCCAGCAGCAGCCACGCCCCGACGCCGGCTTCGATGAGAATGAAAATCACCCCAAGGATCATCGCCAGCGCCCCGGTGGTGTTCGCGAGGATGAGTTTCGCCTTCGCCCAGCCTTTTTCCTCGGCGACGTGGGTGAAAACCGGCACGAAGGCCGCTGACAGCGCCCCTTCGCCGAACAGTCGGCGGAACGTGTTGGGAAACGTGAACGCCGCCCAGAACGTGTCGGTCAGGCGGTTGGCGCCGAAGGCGAAAATCGCGCGATCCCGCAGCAGTCCCACCACGCGCGACAGGAGCGTCAGCCCAGCCACGACCTTGGCTGCGCCGAAGAACCGCTCGCGCTCGGCATGGTGGGTGTCGCTCATGCGGTCAAATCGCTTCCCTTAATATCCCGCGCCGTTTTCGTCTTCGCAGGGTTTGGCGCCCCAGGCGCCCGGATCGCGGAAGAACTCCCGCAGCCCCATCGCGGCGATCACACCGTCGCCGGTGGCGGTCGCCAGTTGCATAGCCGCGTTCATGCGGCAGTCGCCGGCGACCCACACGCCCGGAACGCAGGTTTTCATCGAAACCGGATCGGCGGGGATGTATCCGTGTTCGTCCCGCCGCAATAGATCGCCCAGCCAGGCGGTGTTGGGAACCATCCCCGCGAAAATGAACACGCCGTCCACCTTGAGTTCCTCGACTTCGTTGGTTTCGACGTTTTTGATCTTCACGTGGTCGATCTCGTCCCCGTCGGCCGTCGGGACGATCTCCACGGGCACGTAGGGAAGTTTGACGTCGATATTGTGTTTCTTCGCCGCGTCGTACAGTTCCTCCACGAGCACCTTCTGGGCGCGGAATTCGCGCCGCCGGTGAATCAGCGTGGTCTTTTTGCAGAAGCGCGACGCGAGGTATACCGTGTCCTCGACGGCGGTGTTGCCCCCGCCGATGGTCAGCACTTCCTTATCCTTGTAAAACGCGCCGTCGCAGGTGGCGCAGTAACTGACGCGCGTCGCCTGGCGCATCGAGGCCTCCCCGGGCAGGTTCAACTGGCGATAATCGCTTCCGGGCGCGAGGATCACCGCCTGCGTGGTGAACGTCTTTTCGCCGTTGTTGGTTTCGATAACAAAAAGATCGTCGCCGCGGGTGAGTTTCGTGACGGCCTGGTTCACCATGATCGTCGCGCCGAAATTCGTCACCTGCGTTTTCATGTGCTCGACGAACTCGAATCCGCCGACCTTCTCATACCCCGGATAATTCTCGATGTGCTCCGTGAGCATGATCTGCCCGCCCGGCAGGCCGTTCTTTTCCAGCAGCAGCGTGGAATACCGATCCCGCGCGGCGTACAATCCCGCCGCCAATCCCGCGGGTCCGGCGCCGATGATAATCACGTCATAATGCGTTGTTTTCGACATACACACAATCCTTTAATCGTAATTTATCTCATTCGTTTTCCGCGTCGCGGTTTTTGCCCCGTTTGAGGGGCGGGACTCGTCTGGTTCATCTGTCCGATCACGGATCGGGCGTTGGGATACGCCGTCAGAACCGCCTGCTCGCCGGTCGAGACGCTCAACAGTCCGTCCGGCGAGAGGCTTTGCAGGATTTGTCCTTTCTCGTCCACCCAGTACGTCACCGCTTCGGCGTCGGCCTCCGGTTGATCGGCGATCTTGACGGCCTGGCGACCGTTCAGCTGCTCCGATCCGATCACCGTGACGGTGCGCATGCGAAAATCGTTCATCTGCCGGTCGTATTCCGCGAACGTATACCCCGCCGGTTTCGACGGGTCCAGCAGCGAGGGCAGAAGCGTGCCGACGGCCTTGGGAAGATACATCCCGATCATCTTGCCGGAAATCTCCTTCCGCTCCGCCGTCTGGCGTCGCCCGTCGTTGAGCGTCGCGATAATCAGCCCCCCTTGCCGCAGGCCGTCTTCCACGAACAACGCGGACTGCTCGCCCGAACCGAACTGCACCCGCCCGGACCACAGTTCCATTGACATCGACGGATCGGTGAACTGCCTCTGGCAGACCAGTCGCACCGGTTGATCGGGCAGCTGGAGCATCATCCAGGAGTCGATTTCATACCCCGCGACTTTGTTCCGCCGCACCGGACGTCCCCTCATGCACAGCCATCCGACGTTCGCGCCGTCCTTCCGCACGAGGAACCATCGCGGCGTCGTCGGAAGGGCGCTCTGGATCGCCTCGCCGGAGAGGTTCGTCAGCAACACGCCCGCCCGCTGGATGTTTTCCTCCTGCCGGCGGAGATAGACGTTGGGATCGAACAACTCGACCGAGGAAAGCAACTTGTCCCACGTCGCGGCGAGTTGTTCGGACCGCTCCTCGACCGTCGCGAAATCCAGCACGAGAAATTCCCCCGGCTTGCGGAGGAACCACGCCTGGCGGAAGAAGGTTTGAGGAATTTGCGACTTCAATCCCGTCGCGTCGGTGCTGGTTTTTTCCGCGACATGTCCGAGAATCTGAATCGCCGGACACCCCGCGGCGTCCAGGTACGACAACTCGTCGATCTTCGCGCCGACCTGAATTCCGAGGCGTTCCCGGATCGCCTCGGCGTAGTCCTGGATGTCCGCCCGCGGGTTCTGAAAGGTCGTGCGATAAACGCGGAGGGTCCAGAGGGTCCGGCTGGTCTTGGGATCCTGTTTCGTCCACTGGACCAGGATCGTGGGAACCCGGCGCGCGGATTTTTCCCCCCCGGCCGGGGGCTGAAGGGCGAACCCCTCCAGCGGCGCGCGATAGTCCCGCGACGCCGAATCCGCGTCGGCGGGCGATTGCGCCGCGCCCGTAGCCGCGGAAACAAGAACAACTCCCAGCAGCCACGTCGCCGTTTTTATCGTCATCTTCATAACGGTTTGGTTCCTTCCGGGCCGTCGCACGGAGAACGGAATTCCCGCCATTATAGACTCCGGGGATCGAAGGGGAAAGTCCCTGCCGGAATGGAATTGCCTTCCCCGGGATTGCACACTTGCGAACGCCGCGCGAATTCGACATGATACCCGTTTTGTGGAACCATGAGGTAGGAACATGAGTAACGAAACCGACACGCCCGCGCGGGATTTTATTCGGGAGATCGTCGCGGACGACTGTAATACCGGTAAATGCGGCAAGGTGGTGACGCGCTTCCCGCCCGAACCGAACGCCTATCTCCATATCGGCCACGCCAAGGCGATCTGGATCAACTACGGTATCGCGCGGGAATTCAACGGCGAATTTCACCTGCGCTTCGACGACACCAACCCGATGAAAGAGGAAGCTCAGTTCATCCACGCCATCCAGGAGGACGTCGCGTGGCTGGGCTGCGACTGGGGCGAGCATCTGTATTTCGCCAGCGATTCCTTCGAGCGGATGTACGAGTACGCCCTGGAACTCATCCGTAAGGGCCTGGCGTACGTGGACGACCAGGACGCCGAGACGATCCGCGCCACCCGCGGCAGCCTCACCGAACCGGGGAAGAACAGCCCTTTCCGCCAGCGGAGCGTCGAGGAGAACCTTGATTTGTTTGAGCGGATGAAGGCCGGCGAATTTCCCGACGGCACGCGCGTGCTGCGGGCGAAGATCGACATGGCCCACGGAAATCTGAACCTGCGCGATCCGGTGATGTACCGCATTCTCCACGCCAAGCACCCCCATCGCGGGGACGATTGGTGCGTCTACCCGATGTACGACTGGGCGCACGGCCTGGAGGATTCCGTCGAGGGAATCACGCATTCGCTCTGCTCGCTGGAGTTCGAGAACCATCGGCCTTTGTACGACTGGTTCATCGACGCGATCAACCGGGATCGCCCCGAACCGATCCATCATCCGCGGCAGATCGAATTCGCCCGGTTTAACCTGACGTACACGGTGATGAGCAAGCGCCTGCTGCGGGAGCTCATCGAGCGCGGAATCGTCCGCGGATATGACGACCCGCGCTTACCGACGCTGTGCGGCCTGCGGCGGCGCGGGTATGCGCCCGAGGCGATCCGGGACTTCTTAAAAAGCATCGGCGTGGCGAAATTCGTCGGCACGATCGAGACGCCGCTCCTGGAGCATCATCAGCGGCAGTATTTGAACCAGGCCGCGCCGCGCGTGATGGGCGTGCTGAATCCGCTGAAGCTCGTGATCGACAATTACCCCGACGGCCAGTCTGAGGAGCTTGAGGCGATTAACAATCCCGAAGACGAATCGGCGGGCGTGCGAAACGTTCCTTTCGGCAAGGTGCTGTATATCGAGCGGGAGGATTTCATGGAAGACCCGCCGAAAAAATTCTTCCGCCTCGCCCCGGGCAGGGAAGTTCGCCTCCGCTACGCCTATTTCGTTACCTGCACGGACGTGGTGAAAAACTCCGCCGGCGAGGTGGTGGAAGTGCATTGCACCTACGACCCCGCCACCCGCGGCGGCGACGCGCCGGACGGTAGAAAGGTCAAAGCCACCCTCCACTGGGTTTCCGCAGACCATGCCGTCGACGCGGAAGTGCGGCTGTACGATCACCTGTTCACGAAGGAAAATCCCCTCGACGTCGAGGAGGGCGAAGATTGGACCGCCAACGTCAATCCCGAATCCTTGACGATCATTCCCGACGCGAAGCTCGAACCGGCGGCCGCGGGACACGAACCCGGCTGGCGCTGCCAGTTCGAAAGGTTAGGCTACTTCTGCCTCGACCCCGACGCCACCGACGACAAACCCGTCTTCAATCGAACGGTCGGATTAAAAGACACCTGGGCGAAACAGAAGGACAAGGGCGGATAAGGCTTGGGGACTTGGGTTTAGGGACTGGATATATGAGATTCGAGAACCTGTCACTTCAGTGGCAGGTTTTTTGATTTCTTCCGTTTCCTATTCCCAAATCACATCCCGCAGGCGCAGTTCCACGTTCGTTCTTCCGTTGAAGGAGTTGAGCATCGGCTCCGCGGCGATGTCCAGCGTTTCCTGGCCGACGAGGTGGTCCGCCAGGTCGCCCATGTTGAAGCCCACCGCGCGGAGGGTGTTTCCGTTCTGCGAAAGAAGCATGCCTACGGTTTGCCCGGTTCGGCCCATGCGTTTGGGGGGGCAGGTGAGTTTGCAGCCGCGAAGGGCGATCACCGGTCGGGGGTTGCCCGCGCCGAAGGGGGCCATCTTCTCCAGCAGATCGACGACGTTGTATCCCAGCGAGGAGATCGTCGTCTCGGCGTCGACGCGAAGGGCGGGGATCATCTGCTCCGGCGCGATGCGATCGGAGGCGTACGCGCCGAAGGCTTCGGCGAACGCGTCGATCTTCGCGGGCAGCACCTTCAATCCGCCGGCCATCGCGTGCCCGCCGTGCGAGAGGAGATGTTCGTCGCAGGCACACAGCGCCTCGGCGATGTCGAATCCCGGAATGCTTCTCCCCGAACCCTGCCCCACGCCGTCGCCGTTGACGGCGATGAGAATCGTCGGCCGATGGAAGCAATCCACCAGGCGCGACGCGACGATGCCGATCACGCCGCCGTGCCAGTTCTCGTTCGCCAGCACGATCGCGCGCTTGGAGTCGCCGTCGAGTCCGGCTTCGACGACCATGCCGCGGGCCTCCTCGGCGATGGCGCGTTCGACCTTCTGCCGTTCGGTGTTTTGACTCGCCAGCCAGGCGGCGATCTCGTCCGCGCGCGCGGCGTCGGTGGTGGTCAGCAGTTCGACCGCCTGGGCGGCGTGGCCCATGCGCCCGGCGGCGTTTAGGCGCGGCGCGAGCACGAAACCGATATGAAACGCGTCCAGCGACGTGTCGGTGAGTTTCGCCGATTCCAGCAGCGCCCGCAGCCCGACGTGTTTGACGGCCGGGAGCCCGCGCAGACCGAACGTCGCCAAGGTGCGGTTCTCGCCCACCAGCGGAACGACGTCGGCGATAGTCCCCAACGCCGCCAGGCAAGTTGCTTCCAGCAGGAATTCTCGCATGGTCTCGTCGACGCGCGTCTCGCCGCACAGCTCCCGCGCGACCTGCCAGGCGAGCTTGAACGCCACCCCCGCCCCGCAGAGATTCGGATTGGGATACGTCTTACCGTCGGACTGAAGGTGCGGATGCACGACGGCTGCCACGTCCGGGAGGCGTTCGGGCAGGGCGTGGTGGTCGGTGACGATGAACTCCGCGCCGTCGCCCGCTTCGGCGAACACCTCCCCGGCGCAGACGCCGCAATCGACCGTGACGATCAGTTTCGCGCCGTCGGACATCAGCGACCGCAACGCCTCGACGTTCACGCCGTATCCTTCGTCCAGGCGGTGCGGCACGTAGGCGGTAACGGGACAATTTACGAGTTTCAGGCAGGCGTGGAGAATTGCGATCGACGTCATGCCGTCCACGTCGTAATCGCCGTAGACGGCGATGGGTTCCTTACGCTCCACGGCCCGGGCGATGCGCCTGGCCGCCGCGGCGCAGCCGGGCAGTTCGAGCGGGTCGTGCAAATCGGTCAGTTTGGGTTGCAGAAACGCCTTCGCGGCGTCGGGATCGTCCAGGCCTCGATTGTGCAGCACCTGCGCGACCAGCGGGGCGGAGCGGATGTGTTTCGCCAGATCGGCCGCGCCCGCGTACTCCGGCGCGACCTGCCATCGTCGATGATTTCGCCTCCATGCTCGCCTGGCCATAACAATTCCTTTGATCTTTGTTCCGCGGGAGATTATACACGGGACAACCCCTGGAACGCCAAGGAAACCATCATGCCGATTCGTGCCATTCTGTTCGACCTCGACGAAACCCTGCTGATCGAGTACGCCTCGGTGGAGGGAGCGTTCTTGGCGACCTGCGCCCTCGCGGAGGAAAAACACAATGTCCCCGCCGCCAGGCTCCACCCCGCCGTCCTCGACGCCTGCCGCGAACTGTACCATGCCTTTCCGCTGTATCCCTGGTGCAATACGCTGGGTTTGAGCAGTTGGGAGGTGCTCAGCGGCGACGTGAGCGGGAAGTATCCCGAACTGGACGTGTTGGTGCGCTGGCAGCCGTGGTTTCGCATGGAATCCTGGCGGCGGGGGTTGCGGGCGTTCGACGTGGAAGATTTGGCCTTGGCGCAAGCGATGGCCGAGGCGTTTGTCATCGAGCGAAACCGGCGACATGAATTATTCCCCGAAACGCTGGGGGTGCTCGACGCGCTGGAGGGGAATTATCGGCTGGGCCTTGTGACCAACGGCGCCGCCAATATTCAACGCAACAAGCTCGAGAAGAGCGGCCTGGAGAACCGGTTCCGGCCGCTGGTCATTTCCGGGGAGCACGGTGTGGGCAAGCCGGATCCCAAACTCCTGCGCGTGGCGCTGCGGAAGCTGCGCTGCAAAGCCGACGAGGTGATCCTGGTGGGGGATCGACTCGACACCGACGTCAAGATGGCCGCCGCCGCGGGGAAAAAAAGCGTGTGGGTGAACCGAAACCACCAAACCCCACCGGCCGACGCGCCCAAACCCACCGCGACCATTTCCAACCTGACGGAACTCGAAGCGGCGTTAAAAACGCTGTAACTGGAGTACGTCAGCCGACAGGAGAATGTTTTCGGCGTGATGTTAATCGGCGCGCCCAGCCGGGATTTCATTCGACGGGTGCTCCGGCGAACCAAGGCGCCGGTGGTCTGTATCGGCGGGATCCACGGCGAATTCGTCCGATGCTGCGCCCCCGCGATGCCGACACCCCCCCCTCGACGGGAAATCCTGGAAGAATTCTTTCTGTTTGAGAGACAGGACGGCGTCTGGAGACGACGGCATTACAATGCCGGGGAAGGCTTGGAAAACGAACGTTAGGAATGGTCGAAGGCATCACGCCCGAGGATCGTTTTTACGTCGACGGGGCGGCGCCGCATTACAATCGCGTCCAGTTCCTGGGCGACCTGCTGCTGGGACGCGTTCGATTCAAATAATCATAATGGTTTGAAAGGTCATCTTCATGTCCCCCGATGTATCGTCAACTGGCTTTATGGCGATTCGACTCGGTGGATCGCACGTGTCCGCAAAGGCATGACTGGGTCAGCGATTTTTTGAACAATGGAAACATGTATTAATCCGTGAGATTTGGTGAAAACACGTCAGTTTTCTGTGGACATGCCGTGCCTGTTTCCCGCATATTTCGATAATACCCATGCCCCAGCCGTTCAACATCATGGCCAAGCCCGTTTGCGGTGAGTGCAATCTCGACTGCACGTACTGCTACTATACCGACAAGCGGGGAGAGTTGTATCCGGAGGTTGCACATCCCCGGATGAGCGACGAGGTATTGGAATCGTACACGAAGCAGTATCTTCAATCTCAATCCCAGTGCGTGTTCGGCTGGCAGGGGGGCGAGCCGCTACTCGCGGGATTGGAATTTTTCCAGCGGGCGGTGGAGTTGCAGAAGCAATACCGCCGGCCGGGGCAGGTCGTCGAAAACGCCCTGCAAACCAACGGCACGCTGCTGAACGACGAGTGGTGCCGGTTTCTGGCGGCGGAGAAGTTCCTGGTCGGCGTCAGCATCGACGGACCGCCCCGGTTGCATGACACGTACCGCCGAGATCGCGCCGGTAAGGCGACGTTCCATCGCGCCTGGGCGGGACTGGAATTGCTCCGGAAACACGGCGTGGAATTCAACGTGCTCGTCACGCTCAACCGCGCCAACGCGCCCCATGCCGGGGACATCTATCGCTACTTCGTCAATCGCGGGATCGGATACCTGCAGTTCATTCCCATCCTCGAGCGGAACTCCGACGGCGCCCCGGCCGACTTTTCCTGCACGCCGGAGCAGTTGGGCCGATTTCTATTGGATATTTTCGAGCTCTGGTCCACGCGCGACGCGGGGAAAGTCTCCGTGCGGTTTTTTGACAACGTCATTCACACGATATTGTATGGCCGGGCGTCGCAGTGCTGTTTCAGCCGATCCTGCGCCAACGCGCATGTGCTGGAATTCAACGGCGACGTCTACGCCTGCGATCATTTCGTCTATCCACGCTGGTTGTTGGGCAATCTTCTCGAAACACCGCTGGTAGAACTTCTCGAGAGCGGGATTCTGAAGGAATTTGCCGAACTCAAGAACGATCTGCCGACGGTGTGCGAGGATTGCGAATATCTTTCGTTCTGTCACGGCGGCTGTCCCAAGCATCACATGCCCTTATACGGCGGGCCGGAGCGGGTGAACTATTTCTGCGAGGGATACAGACGGTTTTTCGCCGAAGCCCTGCCGGAATTGCGGAAGATCGCGGAACAGATTCAACGCGATCAGATGTTCCCCGCCAAACATACTTCTCCGCCGAATCCCGCGATTGTACCAACGGAGAATCACATCGGTCGCAACGATCCCTGTCCGTGCGGTTCCGGGCGAAAATACAAGCATTGCTGCGGAAGAAAAATTGTTTCCTAGGACGGTAACTGATAGAAGTGTTGACTATTTTGAAAGGAATACGAATGTCCGACAATCGAATCACCGTGTTCAGTAAACCCTGGAACCTGCCGTTGGCGGAAATGGCGGCGGCTGTGAAAAAACTCGGATTTGACGGTGTGGAGTTGCCGGTTCGGCCCGGCTTCGCCGTGACGCCGGAGAACGTCGAAAGAGATTTACCCCAGGCCGTTCGCATTCTGGGCGAGCACGGGCTGGTGATCGGCAGCGTCGCCGGGCCGACCGACGAACCGACGATCGCCGCGTGCGCCGCCGCCGGCGTGCCGATCATTCGCGTTCTCGTGAAAGTGCCCGAAGGCGGCCGCTACATGGCCACCATGCACGACGCCATTCGTGAATATGAAACACTTCTGCCCGTGTTGGAAGGTTCCGGTGTGACCATCGGCATTCAGAACCACTGCTACCGTGAAGTCTCCAGCGTGATGGGCATTCGCTACCTCGTGGAAAAATTCCCCGCCTCGGCGGTCGGCGCGGTGCTGGACGTGGGTCATTGCGGCCTGGCGGGGGAGTTCGCGGACCTGGCGGTTGATATCCTTTGGGATCACCTCTGCCTGGTGAACCTGAAAAACGCCGTTTGGCGACGCACCAACGACGAAACCGAACCGACGCCGGAATTCGGCTGCTTCTGGACATTGGGGAAGGACGGCATGGCGAGTTGGGAAAAATTCATCAGCGAATTGAAAAAGCGAAACTATACCGGCGATTATTGTTTGACGGCCGAGTACAGCGCTAAAGTCGGCGAAGACTTAACCGGCGAAAGTGAAACCTTAATTCAAATGATCACCGAGGATCTTTCCCACGCCCGTTCACTGACGGCGGGGGAAGCGTGGCGATTCCTGGGAAACCCATCGCCGTCGGCGGGAAATCCTACAGTTGGTTCTTCCTGCGATTGCTGATATCCTCGCGGAGCCGGATCAAATTCAGCACTTTCCCGTCGGGGATTCCCACGTCTATATCCGCCGCGACAATGTCGCGGGGGCGTATCCATTCATGGAAAAAAAAATTAACTCGGTTGATCGACCGGCTGGAAGGAAAGGCCAATCCCCCGTTATCCCCGGAAGAATTTGAAGTGGAGTTTCACAGGTTTCTTTCCGGTTTATCCCAAAATCGCTTTTTTATCGCCTTCAGTCTTTTGTATGAACCTTTATTCCGCATGATGGTCAAAGTTGGAAAGTCGGACCTGAATCGCACAGGACTGTCACGAGAGGCAATCCGGAATCACCGCAAGATGGTGGATGCGATACGGAATCAAGATACCGACGGCATGCTGGTTGTTTTGAAATATCAGAAAAAATGCTCCTATAGGGAAAGAAGGAAATAAATCCAATTCCCGGTCGTCTGGACGGTTTTGCCACCCGCAAGACAAGATTTTTTTGCTCTTCCGTAAATCGCTTCTGCTTCACGTCTGATCCTCTATGATATGTAAACACTTATTTAACAAATTGTAATAAAAATTCCCTTGACAATATGACCGGTTATGATATATTGAGATATAAAGTCATGTCCTTTTAATATGGAGTCTTCATGGCAACCGTAGCAAAAGAACTAAGCCGGCAATTACGCGAGAAGCTCAGGAGAAGTAACCTGAAACACGGCGACCGGTTCATGTCTCGGAAGGACATCTCCGAGAAATTCAACGTCTCCCCCGCCACCGTGACTAACGCGCTGAAAATTCTTTCCGAAGAGAACCTTGTAAAAACTATTTCCGGAAAAGGGATCTTCGTCGTCGATCCGTCCCTGCCTTTGGACGCGGACGGGGCGCCGAGGAAGACGGCATCCAGAACGCTGGGATTGATTGGGAAATATGTTCCCACGCGCGGGGCAATTGAGGCATCGGGACTCGGCATGGTCGCGTCGGAGCCGATCATCAACGGCATCTGGTCGGCGGCGATACAAAAACAGTGCAACCTGGTGTTGTTGCCGAACGCGAGAGATCATATCGATATCGATCAGCTCCATGAAATGAACATCGGCGGGGTGATCGTGCTGGGGGGATATCCGGCTTGCGAGCTGATCAAACTTCGCTATGCCGGAATTCCCGCGATTTCCGCCAATTGTCTCATGGGATTCTCCCCCTTGAATTTCATCGACTACGATAACCGGGGCGTGTTCAAGCAGGTGGTCGATCTTGCCGTCTCGAAGGGACACCGGCGTATCGGATTCATGGCCCACGCGGGAACGGTGGCGCATTTTTATGAATGGCTTGAACTGTATTTCATTCAGGCGCATCTGAATCATCACCTGATGTATGACTGGCGGGAGTACTGGCAGATCGGCGACCTGGACGTTCATACGACTCCCTCGCAGCGGACGTATCGTGACATCGCCGTCAAGACGGCCCGGGCACTGCTCGATCTGTCCGAACCGCCCAGCCTGATCTTCTGCCATCAGCCGACCCTGCTGCCGGGACTTTGCGAGGAATTGCAGAACAGGAACCTGCGCGTGCCCGACGACGTGTCGATCGTCACGGCCTACAACTATTCCGAACATGCCATGTTCAGCGGGTTTGACATTCCCCACGTGCAGCTTGGGGGCATGCTTGTGGAGAATCTGCTGGCGACCATTACCAACCCGCGTTTTTACGTTCAGGATTTACTCCCGCTTCCCTTTGCGGACAGGGGAAGCGTCAAAGAGTTGTGACGGGAAAAAACGGTTTCCCCCACTGAAGAACAAGAGGATTTTTTTATCCAAAGGAGAAGAACATGAACACGAATGTCAGTCGAGTGCTATGGGTAATGACGGCGTGCGTTACGCTAGTCAGTGGTGTCGGAATGGCGGATTACCTGGTGTATGACGATTTCAACCGGGCCGACAGTTACACCCTCGGAACCACCCAGGCTGTCAACGGCGCCACGGCCTACAATTGGGTGGAAGTGGAAACCGCTGCCAACAAGGTACAGATCGGTTCCAATCGTCTATACACCTATTACACGTCCGGTAGCGCCGTGGACGGATGTGCCGTTGACGGTTTTACGTTGGCGGACGGGATTATCAGCGTAGACGCCGTTTCATTTGCCGGCAATCAGGGGCGGATTAACTACCGGATGCAGGGAAGTGCAACCGACGCCGTACATGTTCTGGGTACGGGGTATCATTTCGATCCGGCCGACGGCGGAAAACTCTATTACGGCGATTGGACGGTTCTGGGCACGTCGAGTATTACGGTTGCGCCCGGGGATAACATCAAAATCGAATTTGAAGGTAATGTGCATAAAGTCTATGTCAATGACGCGCTGGGTTTGACGTATAATGAGACAACGGCGGGACGGACCGACGCCGGGTATATCGGTCTGGGTACCAGGGCGAGTAATTATGTCTGGGACAATTTCTCCGTGTCCGCCATTCCGGAACCCGCGACGATGTGCCTGCTGGCCGTCGGTGGATTGGGCGTTCTTCTTCGCAAAAAACGCTGATATTGTGGAATGAATTTATATAGTAGTACAGGCGTGAAGCGGGGCGATCCTTTCGGGATCGTCCCCGTTTCACCCAAAGGCTTCTCATGCAAGAGCAGATGAGTCGAAGGAATTCCAATACGACGGGAACCACGCGAAATCACCGACACGGTTTTACGCTGATTGAGCTGCTGGTCGTAATCGCCATCATCTCGTTGCTGGTTTCGATACTCCTGCCGTCCCTTCAGAAAGCCCGTGAACTTTCCAAAAATCTTGTCTGTGCAGCCACGGAACGCTCCCACGGCGTAGCTTTCGCCACGTATGCGTCGGAATATGACGGATGGCTTCCGTTATACGCCTATTTTGGCCCTGAGCCGTGGTTTTTCAAACTCATGCCTTATCTGGATGGAACCACACCGCAGAGCGATTCCATGGTAACGTCCTTCGCCTTGAAGGTATACACGTGTCCGATGCAGAACGAACCTGTTTTCATCAGCCGTCATCAGATTTCGTACGGAATGAATCAAAACGGAGACCAGCGTGTCGCTTTAAGTATCGCGAAAGTGGAAGAAGTCGTCGATGCCGCCGGAACCGTCATGGAAGCCGACAGCGCCGGCAGAACACCGGCCTCTCCAAGCGAACAGGCCTGGATTCGTCCGGGCCTGACGAACAATCCCATCAACGGCGCCCTTTGGCCGACTACGGTAGGCCGGCACGGCGCGGAGGCAAATATCCTTTGGGTGGACGGGCACGTGGTGTTCGAAAACGCCTTCGACGTGACCAACGATTGGTCGCTTTGGGATCTCGGCGGTAACGGCTACTGGGCGGATCGATAATTATTATCCTTGCGTCACTTTCGCGCAGATCCAACGAGGAATCAATACAATGAAACGATTGCACTTCTATTGTCTGATGTTAAGCCTGATGTTTTGTTTCGTCCAATCATCCCACGCGCAGGAAGAACGAAAACATGAAACCACGGAAATCGCTTCCTGGAAGGGACGACAGCTCAAACCGCTGATGCACAAAGGCAGGCCGTATTTCCCCATCGGCGGGTACGGGGTTATTCGGAAAGACGACCAGAAAGGTTTCGTGGGTTTGAAAGAACTCAAGGACAACGGCTGGAACATCGTTCTGCATGGATTGAGCGACGATCCCGAAGAGGCCCGGAAAACACTGGATCAATATGAAAAGAATCAAATGGCGTTTATTGTCAACGTGCAACATCTTCTGTACAGGACGGTAGAACCGTTCCCGGATCGAAAGAAGGGGTTGGAATTTATCCGGGCCATAAAAGATCACCCCGCCCTCGCGGGATACTATATCTTCGATGAACCGGAAAATGTTCTGGGGAATCATCCATTGCTACCGGAATATTGCAAAAAGAAGCCGTCGAAAAGCGAATTGCAATTATTGCCCGAATTCATCAAAGACGAACTCGGCTGGATCAAGCCAGCCATCCGAAGGATCGATCCCAATCCCGAACATTATCTGTTCATGACCATCGCCTGGTGGACCGAGTATAAAGCGCTCCAGCCCCTCTGCGACGTCAACATGCCGAATTCCTATCCGACCAA
Organism: Phycisphaerae bacterium; assembly: GCA_016929245.1. Taxonomy (GTDB): domain Bacteria; phylum Planctomycetota; class Phycisphaerae; order SM23-33; family SM23-33; genus JAFGEJ01. The sequence goes on along the minus strand of JAFGJE010000018.1, from coordinate 19,255 downwards.
TCATACCAAGGCGGAATTCGAGGGTGATCATGTACAGTGCGTCTACGACGCCTCCCTGGCCCACCAGGCCGCGGTTGCCTCGGGCAAATCGCGGGGATTCGTTTTTACTCCCTTCGTGAATGATATTCTGACCGGAATTGAAACCTATCGCTCGCCAACGTACAGGGAATTTCGTTATTCCGTCTTCGCGCCGATCACGCGCGGGGCCATGGGGTGCATTTTCTGGACCGGCTACCGAAGCACGGAATCGTACGCGAAGGAAGTGCTATATCCGGTCACGCGCGAGCTTGCCTCGCTGGAACCGTTTCTTCTCGGCAAATGGCGTGACAACGACGTTCAGATCACGATTCGGGAAGAACAAACCGAAATACTGAAAAAATACGGCAATACTCCCCGCGTCACCGCCTGCGTCCGGGAGACGGAGGACGCGTTTCTGATGATTCTCGCCAACAACGTCAATTCCGAAACCATGATTAAAGTCGAATCAATGTTGTGGAATCGGAACACGAACCTTCAGGAAATTTCAGCCGGTTCCAGCGAAAAAAATCAAAAAGGGATCATTTCAACTCTTATGAAGCCATACGAAATCAAACTGTATTCGTGGAGGAAATAATACGTTTTCAAGATGATCCTTGCGCGGCGGGAATCCTTTCCCGCCGCGTTCTTGTCAATAATAATTTGCAAAAACACGGTGGGAAAGGATTCCCGCCGTGTTACGATTATTTGAAATTCTATCGATATCGGGCTGGAACCGTCACACCCGCCGACATTCCGACGGGCAGGTACATGTAATCCTAATCTCATTTTTCCCGTCCCGCCGCCAATCGACGTGGATCGGTCCATAGGGAGTCGCCACGGAACCCCTGGCCCATTGCAGTTTTTCGACGCGGGGATCGACGACAAACCTTCGATATCCCGCCTCCAGGGGACGGACGCCCAGCACATATTGGGGCAGGTAGACCGCCGGCGCCGCGCTCCAGGCGTGGGCCGCGCTGCGGGCGCGCCCGAAACTTTCGGGACAGGTACGGAATCCCATCGCCGCCATCTTGCCCCACTCGCGGCGCATCAACTCCACCGCCGTGTCTCCTTCTTCCAGCCGGAACAACGCCCCCAGCGAAAAGAACAGGAAAAACGGCGAACCGATCGCCACGACGCCGTCCGGCGCTTCCTCCTCCGAAGGAACGCCAATACCGCGATTCGCGGGTTTGCTTTGCAGGAATCGTCCCGCTTTGACTCGCATGACAATCGCTTTGACTGATTCCAGACGCTCCGGTGGCACACAGCCGCAGACGACCGCCAGGGTGTTGGTTTGCTCACTCACCCGAAGGCAGCTTCGATATTGTTCCCAGGATAAGGTATCCCATCCTTTCCGCCGGCAGAGTTCCCGATACCGTTCGTGGGCCCATTCATCGCGGACGGTATCGACATAGGCCCGGCGTTGTTCGTCCCAGCACAGGCGGTTGACAGCCGACAGACGCTTCTCCGCTTCGGCGGTGTGATCGCGCTGCTCCTCCGGCAGGTGCAGCGCCTCGGCCATCGCGGCGGCGTGACGCAGGCATTGAATCAGCAGAACATTGCTCGCCGTCACTTCGCCGTACGGTGAAAGGTCATTCGCCGCCCATTCAATCAGGTTCCACGCGCCGGGCATATCGAATAAACCGCGCTCGTTCGTCAGCAATCGGCAATGGCGGAGCATTTCCTTGAGATACCCGTAGTTTTCCTTCAGATCGTCAGCGTTGCCGCCGTGCAGCCAGTGATCCCAGCATTGCAATCCCCACAGAAACGACCACATCGGCAAGCCGCCTTCGGGATAATCGGGAAACGCGGCGATGGGCAGATACCGCCCGTTCGTGTATCGTTCGTCGTCGGGCCGATACTCCCGCACCCATTCGGGAGACAGCGATTGACCGACCAGCCGAATGCAGCGTTGGTCCAGTTCATACGCGCCGAACGCGAGGAGATTGATCAAGGCCGTTATCCGCGCGTCGCCGACCCAGAACGCCTGTTCATGTCCGGGGCAGTCGACGTAGGTATCGAGCATACAGACAGCCGCCGTATCCACGCTCATGCGATACGCCCGGTTCAACGGCTCATCGTCGCACTCAAATGGACCCACTTGCCGCACGGGATATGTTTCCTGTCGGCATTGCAATGAGTGGAATCGCACCGGCATGTCAAAATTGCGCAGTGTCACCGAAGCATATCGAAATCCCCGACGGTAATGCGAAGTGAACGTCTGAAGTCCCTCCCGGCAAACGTAGCGAAATCCGTTATGCTTCATCCAGGCGATGCCGTCCGGCTCGAACTTCTCAAAGCATTGCACGTCAATCACGGTTCCCGCCGGCGCGTCGACGGTCAATTCGACGTAACCGATCATTTCCCGATCGAAATCCGCGATACAATGAGCGTCGTACCCCGTCGTCGGATGAATCGTCGCGGCCTCGGAATCGTCACGAACCCAATGCCGCGAAGGAGAAACCGGAGAAGCAGGCTGCGCGGTTCCGTCGGGAGTCGGATACACCTGGGTTTTCACATCCAGGGAGACGCTTCCCTCATGGGCCGTCAAAGGCGCCATATTCCTCCGCAAGTCATCGGGAATCTCTTCGGCACGAGTTGTTTCGAGAAGTCGGCGCAATTCCGAAGGTTCAGGAATACCGGCGGGAGTTTCATGCCAGGGATACGCAATCGTCGCTCCCGGAAATGCGGCCAGGGCCCATGGCGCGGGTTGTTCTTTCAAAAGATGATGCGCGGAAAAAGAGAGTTCGGATTCCGTCTCCAGAAGGAATTCCAGTTCGTGCTGGTAATACCCCGCCTGATAAATACTCAGCAGGTGCGTTCCTTCCGCGAAAGGAATGTTTCGTTTACCCGAATCGTGATCGACCGGTCGTCCATTGAGATACACTTTGGAATTGCAATGAAAACGAATGTTCACGGGCGCGGCGCAGGTCAGCTCGGTCATGAAAACCTTGGTTGTGTCGATGTATTCTTCCGGCGAGGTCAGGCGAATACGATACCCCGGCCGTAATTGAGCGAGTTCAATGGCCGTGAATGCCTTGGGACCGATTGGTTTGTCGGTTAATCGTCGAATTCCGCTGTCTTCCAACCGGTTCCATGGTGGCGTATTCGCGGGGCCGAGTTCTTCGGCTTCCTCCCAGGAGGAATCATCGAAACGAACGGAATTCCAGCCGGGGATTTCCTTTCGGGCGTCAAACCATTCCTCGCGTCCAAGGAGAATTTCCACTCCGATCAGCCTGCCCGCGGTTGCGTCCTTGAAAGCGGCGTGTCGTCGGCATTTCCATCGGCTGTCGGTACAGAGGTGGCGACGTTTGCCATGCTTTCCAGTCCATGAAAGTTCCGCCAGCACACCTCGGCGGGTTGTCTTCCGGTGCGATGGAGCAAGAATACAAACGACATTCTTCTGTCCGGGCCGAAGAAACGCGCGAACATCGACCGTGTCGAATATCTTGCAAAAATCATACGATCTGGCTGGACCCCTCGCGACCCGTTGACCGTTGATATACAGGGAATAATGAAACGCGGCTGTGATTCGTAACCGCCCGTCGTGGAAATCCTTCGGCAAGGTAAATTCTCGTCGGAACATCCACCAGGCATCACCGTGTTCCTCCCTCGCCCATATCCAGCGAGCGGATGAGGAAAATGCCGTTTGTGTTTTATCACCGGCGTCGCGGACGCGACGTTCAGCCATTTCAGAGAATGATTCATCCATGTTCGTGTCTCAACGTCTTCACACAGTGTATCAGGATTATAGGAACAAAATTCATAAATCCAAATTTTGCATGAATCCGGCATTTTCGACCGCCGCCGGAAAAATGCAAGGGGTGAGGATCGATTCCGACTTACTTTTTGTCGCCGCTCCTTCGCGGGCCGATGACATGAACCTGATGTTTCATACCTTGTAACCAGTCGGAATGGAATAGATAAATCGTCCCGGACTCCCCGCCGATCATCACATCATCCCTGCCGTCGTGGTTCCAGTCCCGGACGGCGGCATGCGTGTCGTGATGGCCGATTTCAATCACTCCGTCCGGTGTCTTGAGAGGACGCGGACGCTGGAAGGCCGGCTTAACGTTCGTGCCGATGTTCTCCAGCAGGCTGGTCTGGTAATTCGTGCCGGCGAGCAAATCAAAACTTCCCGTGCCCGTCCAGTCCGTGATCCATATTGAACAAATGGGATTGTTGTAGATTTGCGGCGGAATGTCATTGGTGCGGATCGCCTCCCCGTCGGTATATTTCAGGATTTTCCATACCCGCAGGTTTGTCAGTCCCTTTTTACCCCCACCTTGCTTGAAGAGGCAGAATTCCTGCCCGGAATTCACGGTAAGCAGTTCCGGCTTGCCGTCCCCGTCCCAGTCAACCACCGCGGGCCCTTTTCGCCAGCCGAACGGATCCTTCAGGTTGGGCACGCGGAGTTCGTGAACCTCTTTCACGCTGCATGTGTCCGGATCGAATTGCTCCAGCCAGAAAATGCGATTCGTGGTATTGCCGAGAATGATGTCGAGCTTTCCGTCGCCGTCCCAGTCGCACAGGAAAGGCTTGAGCTGGCCGCAGTCCCGTTCGAGATTGTCGTCGTGCAGAATAGCTTGGCGGTTAAAGCGAAGCGCGTTTCCTTTGCGGTCCGTGAGTTTCACGGGATCGGCGAAGGCGTCTTTTCTCCCCTTTCCGATGTTGCGTATCAGGGTGATATATCCCGGCTCATCGCCGCAAAGCAGGTTCATTCTGCCGTCGATCTCGAACGGGATCGGACGGACGTAGCCTTCCACGCGAACTTTACAGGCTTCACCCAGCAACGGGCCTTTGTCGCGGAAACTCTCCGAAGCAGGAGGGGCGTTCTTGCAACGCTTGTAATAATGAATCCCGTAGCCGCTGTTCGCCGTGCCGATCAGGCAGCCGTCAAATGCGGCGTTCTTTACGAATCGACAACCAAATCCCGAATGCTGTCGGCTCCAGGGGAGCAGGCCGGCGGGTGTCATGATCGGCTCTTCCGGCGTGCAGACGTTGCGCCAGACTTCGATCGCGGCTTCCGGCTGGGCGTTGGAAAAAGGCAGGAGCAGTTCACATCGACCGTCGCCGTCGATATCAAACCAGTCCATAGTATCCGCTTTGCCGCCGGGGAAGAAATTGATGGTTCGCCAGTCGCGTCTATCGAATTTTGCCGCGGTGGTCGAGTTGGCGCGTAGGGGAACGGTGTCGAATTTCGGGCGCGTGGGCGTCCCGCCGATGTTCCGCATTAACCATATCTGCCCGTAATCCGTCCCGTCCGGCTCTTGGTACGCCGCGCCGATCAGAATCGAAGGCCGGCCGCTGCCGTCCCAGTCCACCACGCGAATCCCGCGATTCATCGAGGGGGGAAGCTTATAGGGAAAATTCAGCTTCAACGCCAACTCCAGACGCGGCATACCCGTTTCGTCTAAGTGTCCGGTGTTGCGATACACGCGAATCCCGCTGTTGCACGCGTTGGTGATCAGGTCAGGCCGTCCCGTCCGGAACCAATCGAATGTGTCGCAACGAATGTAATAGTCGCTGATGTAATCGTAACGAGGGCGATGCCGGCCTTGCGACCAGTTGCGATGCTTGCTGCAATCGATGTGCTCCACCCCGTCCGCCGACAGGCGCAACGGCGGAGCGAACCTTGGTCTGACATTCGTACCGATATTCCGCCAGAAAAAGATGCCCGCCCAGGGCATTTGCTGTGCGTTGGAGTAGTGGCTGGTGGAGAGGATGTCCACCAAACCGTCGCCGTCGAAATCCACGGCGATGGGATAGCTGTGCATCCCCGGCGGTCCGATCGTCCGAAAACGCCGACCGTTCCAGGCGATCTCGTCGCCCACGCCGACCATCGGCAGGTACGGCGCCGGGGCAAGTCGCCCATCCTTCTTCCGTACAGCAAACTCAAGCGACCACGTCCCGCCTTTTTCAGGATGCTCAACCCGCCAGGCGACCCATCCCTGATTCCGCGTATACAGCGATTCAGAGAATTGTACGAAATATCGATGCCTTCGTTTTCCCTGGATTCGGATTGCGCGCAGGGAGTGTGGATCGATCAGGCTTATGTGTTTTATATCCGATAATATCTGATCAAAATCCAGTTCCACGCGAACCGGCGTGCTGCCGCCGGCTTACGGATGATATTTTATATCGAGATCGACAATATAGGTTGGTTGAGACATTCTATCTATCTAGGTACTATAGGAATAAGGCTTATATTGTTCCATGCACTATTTGCGCACATTGGGATATGTATTGTCAAGATATTCAACATATTGGTAATACAGTTCGTTCGCTGTATCGGGTCCGATGTTCACGAGCTCGGTTCGTTTATTCATGACTCCCTGATAAATCCATGTGATTACCTTTTCCACCGGCGGGCTGCATACCTTCAACTGGTGGATAATTCGATCGATTTCACCGGGAAAACATACCTCCCTCCAGACGGACTGCTCACCCCGGCAGAAGGTTTCGCAGTTGGCCCAGAGCTTCACTCCGACCTTTTCGTGCACCGGTGCAAGCAGTTCAAACGCCTTTGCCGCTCGGTCAATACGCGCGTAGTCTTCCGGTGTATTCAGGCCGCGCCCACCGTAATCCTGATAGGCGACAATATCCACCCCTAACGTTTCCAACTGACCGGCAAGAATGTCGTAATTTCCTGGGTGGAGAATTCCCGGTGACGTCAGTAATGGAACCTTTCCCGCGATGGGTCGAATGGATTCATGGATCCATCGCCTGTAAAGTTCAACATGATCTTCATTCAGCCGCGTATCACCATACGCCGGGTCGCCGCTTAATTCGAGCGGAAGGTACAGGCCGGCGAAACTTTTCGTGTGGCTGTAGCGTTCCATGATCCGTTCGCACAGCGCCTGGTTCCACTGGAACCATATCTCTGGCCAGGGCTTGGATAATCCCTGATAATCGCCCACTTCGCTGTCCCGGCCGTACATGCCCAGGCCGTACCAGACTTTCATGCCGAGTTTGTCGGCTTCGTCGGCAACCACGCCGGCGGGATCGTCACAGCCGAGTTTGAGCGGCATGCCGCTTTTATGTTCCGGGTCGGGAAACAGCGGCCTTGTCCACAACGACATCTGCTTGTTGATCAACGTGTCGATCCCGATTTCGTGCTGATCGGTTACGAAGGCGCGCCAATTGGCTTCCTGCCAGTTTCGACATTCATCGTGCCAATACTGCGTGTTCCAGATATTGGTCATCTGAATGGTATAAAAACTTCCCGTGATATATGCTTCCGCCATAATGATGCTTTCATGCAATAAGTGTATGGACGATGCTTTCGATTTCGCGCAACAGCAATGCTTCGGTTTCGGGAGCGACAATCGCCGCGGCTGGCCCGTATCCGCCGTCGGAGTAATCGTTCGACGCGGGGATGTACGAAAGGTATCCGTTGCATTCTTCGGCTATGAGTAAAGGAATAGGGGCGAACGTATCCCGCAATCGCAGGCTGTAGGAATTATACGGTTCGCCGGGCAGGCCGCAGAGAATTGCCGGACCGATTCTCGCGGCGAAAAGTGTCGCTCGTACCTTGCCGCGTGATAGTTTTTCCAGGGAAAGGCCGGTCCATTTCCGGATCGAACCATTTTCCGCGTACGTCAAACGTTCGATGGTTTCCTGGAGTTCCTTGAGTTCCCGCAACGAAGCCTTCTGTCGCGCTTTCTTCCGGAAGATCTCTTGGGTCTTCACGAGTTCCTTTTGCGCATCTTCCCGGGTTACCGGCAGGTCGTCTCGAACCGGCAAATCGACATCGCGTCCCGTTGCTTTCGCGGTAACAAGCGGTTTCCATTCCGCCTGTTTCATGGCGACCAGCAATTCATCCGCCAAACGACATCCGGTACTCCGAGCCAACTCGTGGGATTTCTTTCCGATCACCGGCGCCTGATTTCCGCACGGGCCGGTGAGAAACACCGCTCCTCCGCCGAATTCGTCCTTCAAACGTCGTCGCGCGAAGATAGGATAATCCGCGCGGTATCCCGCGCCGGGCTCGTTCGAGGTAACCGGATGCGTCGCCCAACGCGCGATCGAGCCAATCGGTTTCCCCTGCAAATCACGAAAGAATAATCCCTGCATGAGCGTGTCCGCCGGGGCGTCCATGACAAGATCAGGATCAATTCGGGGTATGCGAAGATCACTCAGGTTACAATCCTCGGTGATTGAGCATCGAGACGGCCATTCGTTACCGTGAAGCAATCCTAGAATTTCGCTTTGCAACAGTTTTGCACATCCCGCCTGGCCATCCGCGCGAACGTCGAAATTGTAATAGAACGAAAACGCGCCGATTCCCTCGATGTATTTTCTTCGATTGCAAACACCCGCGGGATTGGGCGTAACCTGCACCACCGCCATTTCCGCCGGCCTGGCAAATTGGCAAGCCTTCCGCGCGACGGATGCGAATACCTCCCGCCAGCGTTCCGGGTAATAACAATCGTATATCTCTTCAAGTACACCGTGATTCTGCGTGCAGAATATCCCCACGTGATACGGATCCAATCCCAACGCCGCCGACACCGCCGTCCTGAGATCGTCGCAAAGCGATCTGTGCATCACAAGCACGTCACAGACAAGCACCACCGTGAGCACGGCTCCCGTCGCGTCATCGACAGCGGCGAATCCGACCACTTCGATGGGGTCGTCGAACGGCTTCGTCGCTTCCCAGCCGCCGGTCAATGTCTCACAGCCGAATCCGACGCGTATTGCCATACGATACTCTCAATCAAACCTTCGCCAGAAGATGGGGATCTTCACGAACCCATGCCGTAACACGTTCGAGAAACTCACGTCCTTCAATAATGCGCAATTCCGCCCGACCCAGCCGATGGATTATCATAATCCCCTCGTCAAGAAGTCGCGGTTCAATACCGGTGAAGTTTCGCGGCGTATTCGTTGTATATCCTTTTACCGTAATCTTATCCGATCGGCCGTCCATGCCCGTCGTGATTACATCAAACGATTCTCCATTGAAAATATACGGAGCCGCGATCTCTTCGACGCAGTGAAGCGTCGTGCTGGCGGAATTGTGCACGCCGATCAAAGCAATCTTTCCGCCGGAAACGGCGAGTCGATAAAACGGCGAATCGGTTCCGCAAGGCCCTTGTCCCGATTGCCGTTCAGTTAGGAATTTCGCCGCGCCTTCGCCCAAGCCAATCACGGAATGCGTGGGATGCAAGGATCGTATCGCGTCGCTACGCTCGCCGGCCGATTTGCAAATCGCGCCATTACGCGAAGGATAATCGCGTAAATCCACGCTTTTATGTTCCCGGAGAAATTCCGTGACGGATCCATCAAACGTCAATGCCGGAAAATACACCGCGCCGCCCGGCGAAACGCTTTGCCGCAACGCTTCCACCACAGCCGCCGGGCCACCCTCCACGTGCCCGATGCTGCGCAGGGAACTATGCACCATCAGGCGGTCGCCTGGGGTGATGCCGGCATTTCGTAAATCCAAGACAAGTTCAGCCTGGGTTGTATGCATAGTTATCCCGTCGCTCTATTTCTCAAAACGAAGAACCGTGCATGATAACGGCTGAATTATGGTGGTTACAACATAATAACCATTATTAACGCATATGGGCGACGTCCTGTTCGTTCCCAGATCGGTGACGGTCTGGGCGGATAACACATCTTCCCGAAGCAGGATATTTGACGTTTTTTCGACAGGATTGATATTTACCACCAGAACGAGGACGCTATTATTCCCGGTTATGTAAGGAACGACATAGACGCCGGCTTGGCTGGAATCCACCAACGGCCTGAATGTGCCAAGTTTGCTGAACAGACGCCGCAGGAACCGGTAATATATCTCCTGCGCTTCGGGGTCAAAGTCCCGCCAGAATTCCCGATCCATCAATACAAGTTTCCCTTTTCCGATTCGTTTCATGGATATCGCGGGAAGAATCTCCCGCTTTGGATACAACAAACGAACTCCTTTTCCTCGCATGATTCCATTTTCGTCAAACGATACACCGAAACGCCTGAGAATAGCATGATCGCGAAGAGAATCCGTTTGCGTCGTGAGAAGGTAGACTCCGCCGTCCCGAATGAACTTCTCCAGCCGATCCGCGAAGGCGTCGCTCAGATACCGGCAGGAATCGTCGATCAGCAACCCGGCTGCTTTCGTGTCGTACTCCGGGAAAGCGTCCATCATGTAGCACTTGGGATTCAGATGAGCCGCCAGGAGCGTGTTCGCCAGGCCGTAATGCCCCGGCGTCGTACCGTGCTCACCGCGACGCATGACTTCGGGAGATTCGTAATAACCCGACTCGAAGCTCAGCGCCAGCGTGATCGGATCGGGCATATATTCCGCGTTATAGATCAGCCGGAAATACGGTTTCAGCCAGGCGATATTCCGCGACGCCGGTTGTCCGCCCCACCATTGACAATACAGCGAATCCCAGCACTGCATCCGGAGCATCCACATATACGAAAGGACATTGTGTTCATACGTGGGGGGATTCTGATTTCCCTCATCGCCATACGGCAAACCCATCGTCTGCCTGGCTGCCAGCCATTTCGTGAAACTCAGACAATACCGGTCGGACGTTTCATGAAACGGAGCGCCGGGGGGCATGGCCCGACCGATTTTCAGATACTCTTCAAAACACATTCCAAGAAGCGCCCTTTCGGAAGGTTCATACGGATGGTTGAACGTCAGGTGCGCCCTGGAGTTATCGCGGATCGCGCGCGCGACGTCCCATTGCAACGAAGCTCCGAGAGAGCAGTAATGACGTGTATATTCCGTGATTAATAATCCCGAATTGTCCGCCAGGATCGATTGCGGCGTGATATCGTCAAAACTCCGAAACGCCATATTCGTTCCGGAGTTGATGTCCTTCAGTGGATAATGCTCCGACAGGTAGTTCCGAAACGACTCCAATGAATACGGGCCGCATCGCAGGGCGTTCTTTGAGCCGATGGGAAACCGCACGCCGTAATTCGCGTTGATACTAATGACGTCGTCCGGATACTTCGCCGCGAATTCGCCGACGGCGCGATAAAAGTCCGTCAGTGCTTTCCGATAGGCGGGATCGGCAGGATCGTACTGGTTATGTTCCGTCAAGGGAACGACTTCGCCGTTCAGAAGAACGAATTCCAACGGCTTGATCTGTTTCCCCAGCCAGTCCGGGCCGTCCGCGGGGGTGCGAATACCGATCTTCAAACCGGCGTTCCGAATGGTTTCAAATCGAGATCGCCAGGAAGAGAAGTCGTACTTCCCGGGTTCGGGATTGACTTCATTGTTCCAGTTCATGTGCACTTTCACGGAATCGAATCCCAGCCGCCTGATTCGTTCCAGTTCGGCGGGGGATTCATTGCCGCTGGAAATCATCGTCAGGTAATTGGGTTTATCTTCCGAGGTTTGCGCGGGCATCCATCCGAGAAGGCTGCTGGAGACGCCGTCGCATGTCAACCGAATCGGGCCGGGGGAAAGCAAATCGGGTTTCGGTGTGATGACGGCGCTTCCATAGCTGAAATGTCCCACAGTGTTGATTTCAATCTCGCCAAGAGGTTCAGACTTATCCGGCTTGGACATTTCCAGTTTTCGTTTTGCCTTTCCGGAAAGGGGTGGTTTGGCGGACCATCGTATGACGGAGATATGCCGCGGGTGACCTGGAAAGATCGCCGCTTCGGTAGGTTCCACCAATCCGATCGTTGTTGTTTCCACGGGAGTCAGGCTGATACCCAGCAACGCCAGTTCCGAGTTATTCCCCGGAACATAGGCGATGATGTATTTGACGGTTTTTTCGGGGTGTGGATTTCGCACGGTAGCGATGTAAACGCTTCGCCAGGAAAGCGGCCTGGACTTGTCCGGAACGCGATACGTGGACGCCCACGAAAACATCGGCGGTCCCCACCAGGTGTAATCCCCCCGGCCTCGCGACATCCAATTGTCCTGAAACACGCCGCAATTCCATCGCAACACGGCGAACACCGATTCCGTGGCGCCGTCGTCATATTCAATGAGATACGTTCCGGCCCACGGCTGATTATTCCGGCCGGCGCAATGAGCGAAATGAAACGCGCCCGCGGTATGTTTTACGGAGATTCCCACGGATCGGCGGTTTTTATCCAGAACGGTCGGGCAAAGAATAAAAGGAATGCCGTTCGCTTCGATTGGACGTCCGGCGGGGAGATACGCGTCGCCCCACCATTTCGAACCTGATTTCGGACTCGGCCAGGTGACCTGCTCCATTCCCTCTTTCTCCGCAATGGAACCGTTGACGCGGACTTGAGGCTGGAATGGTTTTATCGGAATCAAAGGCCAGCCGTCGATGGAGATATTCTTAATAATGAGTGGTATTTCCGAAACCGGTTGAATCGTAATGAAATACAGGCCGTTCGTCGTTGTATAAGGCAGATCCCAATTTCGTTGATTGGAATAACGATTCACGAATTCCGTCAGGTACTTCCGACGGTTCCGCATGGTATTAGGATCCGTCGATTTGGGATCGTCCCACAAAATCGTTTCGCCGAGTTGTATCGTTTCGGCGGAGCCCAACGAAATCATCCGGAGTTTCAGCGGTCCTGACGAGGTGATATCCAACACCGGCTCCCGGACATTCAATGGGAGCGAAACCGCCAGAACCACTCGTCCCCCGGGTTGGATCGTCATGCGTCCCGAGGAATCGATCCTGCCTTTGTCGAGGGATATCACGGGGATGGTTCCGTTGGAAGTATCAGCAAGTCTTCGGCTGGTTTCGGAAAACCGTGGAGCGGAATGATCCGAGAACGCATCCTTCGGCGAAGTCCCCAATGCCTGCAACGTCAGAGCGGCCAAAATCAATATAGGGAAAAGACGATAACGCATTCTTGTATGCTCTCTATAGGGAAAATATCGGATGTCACGTTACCAGAAAACGGCGGGATCGTCGAGATCCGGAACCGCCCCGACATGGCCGTCGTAGAACAGCATGTTCACCGATTCCCCGTGACGAAACCGATCGTTTTGAGCGTCTTCCAAGGGAAATCCGGGAGGTCCCCAGGATGCGGGATAAACAATTTTATGCCCGGGAATGAAATCGCACAGGAAGAACTTGTCCGCGGGATTCGTGTCGCACTTGCTGAAATCAAAAGGAGAACCGGGTTTGTAGCTGATCGGATCGGGATTCGCGTAATAGTTCATGGAATAACAGAATTCGTCGCGATCCTCTTCCGCCGGACAGATGTTTAATTCCTTCCATTTGTCCCGCGTTGAAAGATTGCAGTACTCCAGCATGGTCAACTGCCAGTTATCCAGGCCGGACACATACGGCGCCGGAATCAAACCGTCGTGATCCTCGGCGTACAACGAGAAAATCATGTAGATGCTTCGCAATTGCGTGGCGCATTGCATCTGACGCGCGATATCCTTGGCCTTTTGAAGACTCGGTAGAAGAATACTCACCAGCAGGGAGATGATGGCGATGACGACAAGAAGTTCGATCAAAGTGAACCCGCGAAAGGAGACGCCGTTCTTTTTTTTAGATCGATATTTCATCCGGCAACCCAGTGTTATTGTAGCAGCATTTCGTTTGTCCCGGGGAATAGTATCGTTTTCCTTCAGGGACACGCGTTGGGGGCAGCCGCGTATTTCGGCGGCTGCCCCCGAGAAACAAACATGTGTAAAGGACTGCGTATGATTCCTTTTTCAGGGATCGTTTTCCGCGAAGCAGGCGTCTACGCCTGACGGCTTCGCCGTCTGAAGACGACGCCCAATCCGCCGGCCGCCAGTAGAACCATCGTCGCCGGTTCGGGGATCGCCGTCAGATCGAATCCTTCATTGACGGTGAAATCGTCCACATACCAGTCGCCCGACCCGCCGTGGTTAAAAAACAAGCAGCTCTCTAATTTGGGCGAGGGGTAGACGCTGACGCTTCCAATATAGTCGCTTTCGGTGAGTTCCGCGTCGACTCCCTGCGCGAGATACATATCCATGGGGCCGTAACTGCGCTGGTAAAGCGCGACGGTGTACCAGGTGTCCTTCACGAAGCTGGAAATGCTCGCGTCGTTGCTGTCGGTAACCGTTCCGCCCGGTTTGAGTTTGAAACCCTCGCCCGGGCCGTACCGATACGCGCCCAGAAAGTTGGCGGCATCGTCCGCGACATAGAACCGGAACACCATCGTTCCGGAGTTATAGGATGTCGTGGGTAGTGTTAGAATCACGCCGTCGCCTTCTCCGAACATATGCAGCGCATTTCCCGCCTTCCCTCCCGGGGCGGCGAGAGACTCGTAACTCGTCGTTCCCGCGGCGGACAGGTCCGCGAGGGTGTCAAACGAGTTGGAGTAAATCGTCGTTCCACTCGCCGCGGATCCTAGGATCCCAATGAAAACCAATGTTGTCCATGTTATCACTCGTCTCATCTTGCTTCTCCTGTATTCGAGCCTCTTTTTTTTAATCCTCCCGCGACGGCTCGTTTCTCGCGAAAGGAGTTATTGATTTTCGGTGTTTACCGGGCCTGTGGATTCCCTGGCGATCAATTCCGGCGCCAGAGCAACGGAATCCCTGCTTCCGCCTTCGTGAACCCGGAAAAGTTTCTGGACGCTGATCCGTCCAATCTCCAGCATTCGCGTGTCGATGGTCGTCAGAGACGGCATCACGAATTTTCCGATGGAAATGTTGTCGAATCCCGTCACGGAAATATCATTTGGTACGCTCAAACCCGACTCCTGAATCGCCCGGACGGCTCCGATGGCCAACTCGTCGTTGCACATGACCATCGCCGTGGGCAATTCCGTCCCACCCAGAATCGATCGGGCCACGCGATATCCTTCTTCCGTGCCGAAGTTGCACTCACGAAGATTCCAGTCTTCGTCAAACGGGAGCCCGTGTTTTTTCATCGCGTGTTTAAATCCCGTGATTTTTTCCAGGTCCACCCCGCCCGTGTTGGAGGAATTGATCCTGGTTTCTCCGCAGAAGAGGATTCGTCGATGCCCCAGTCCCGCCAGGTGATCGACGATTTTTTCGCAGCCGCGGACAAAATCGGCTTTCACCTGCGGAATTTCTTCCGGATGACTCCGACAATGCACCATGACCAGGCTGGTTCTCAACCGAAGGATTTTTTCAAGATTCTCCGGGGTCGGATCGTCCGTGATGATGATTCCGATCTCGTCCCAGCGTCGTTTACGCGGCGCCACGTCTTCTTCTTCCACAAAATGGGGCAACATCGCGAATCGCAGACGGATCGTATCGTGGTTGGCTGAGAATTCCTGATGGATCCCGGTAACGAATTGATTCCAGAAAGGGGTATGCGCGAGATAATCTTCGATGTATCCGTCGGTAGGTTTACCGCCGGAAAGCACATACACGGTTTTCAGTTCCGAGGCGACGTGAAGACCCGGCGGGTGATTGAGAAATACTCCCTTTCCCTGTCTTCCGGACAGGATGCCTTCCTCGATCATCTGGATGATCGCCTTGGACGTCGTGGCACGGCTGATCCCGATCCTGGAACTGATCTGCCGGACCGTCGGAAGCTGATCGTTTGGCGCAAAGTTTCCATCCGAGATCATATCCTCAATTTTCACTCGGGCCTGGGCGTACAGAGGAGAGGCGGATCGAAAGTCCGGGCCGTTGCGGGCTTTTCCTTCGGATCGAGTTTCTTCTTTCGCTACAGACAATGTCACTCCCGGAAGAAAATTGTCCAAGTGTCTATATATAATGATACAAGAAAAGGACAACATGTCAAATAAAATATGAATATAGACTAAAATTTTGAAAAATTTCAAGACACATAGACACTCAAGCCTTACGCTTCTGGAAAAGTCAGAATGAAAAATCCCTGGGTTTCCGAACGAGAATTCCTCGTGGGAAGTTGATGTGTTACGGTTATTATTCCTTCCATGATTTGAGGTTACATCCCGACGAAGGAAAGGAATTCCGACCATGGCCTGGGATGAAATCATGACCGAAGGACAATGGATCAAGATCAAATGGTTACCTTTAACTGTTTTCTTGGCGTGAAATCATGCCGAAACGTTGCCTTTTTTCTGGTTTGCACAGGCCGGGAACGGCAACGAAATGCGTGCTGCCGGATTGACGGCATGAAAGGTGCTTGAAGTGAAAAAAGGACGGAATTTTCGGGATGCCCAATACAATGGAGGACTATTGCGGATTAGGTATTGCACGCTCGACAGTTTGAAGGGATTATGGTTTTGAACCACGTTGGGTTTGTTTTCGATAGTCCGACGGGGTTTGGTTGGTTTGGATTTGGAATTGGGTGGCGAAGTGCTGGCTGGTGCAGAAACCCAGTTCCATGGCGATGGTGGTGATCGGCAGGTGGGTTTCGCGGAGCAGTCGGCGGGCTTCGGTCAGACGGGCGCGGATTTGATATTGCTTGGGGGAACAGCCTAAGGCGCGCTGGAAATGGCGGCAGAGTTGCCGGTAGCTCAGGTCCACGCCCTTGAGGGCCTCGCGGGCGGTTCTCGCGGAGTAGAGCGTCACGTCCATCGCCTGCCGGGCGATCTCGGCCCAGTCTTCCTCGGAGCGACTTGCGGCGCGGGTGTATTCGGAAATCCGAATCGTCTCCCACGCCAGCGCCCGTCCCAGTCCTTCCAGCAGCCGGACCGATTCGCGCGTCGGTTGGTGGAGTTGACGTTCCATGAGTTTGGCGAGAGTTTGGATTTCCGTCGTCGCCTTGAGCGCCTCGGCGGGTCCGACGAACTCGGCGGGGAAATCTCCCTTGGCGTTAAAACTAACACCCCGATACGCCATCCTCCGGCAGGTCAGCGTGAAGACGCTCCGGTGTCGCAGCAGGGCCAGGTTTCCGGGGGTGAGTTTGACGAGTTGCTTTTGGGACTGAAAAATAAGCTCTCCCCACGATACATAGATCACCTGGAAGGTGTCGTATTGCTTCGTCTCGAAGCGATAACCGACGGGTTGGTATTTTGCGCCGCCCGCGGAGAATATTTCGTCATGTCCCATAAACGAACATTCTACGTCCCCTTCGCGGTAGTCGGCAAGGGAAATATTTCGTACAGTATACATGTAAATATTACGAATGAAATCAGCCACAGAGGACACGGCGCGGGCTTCGCCCGCAACCCAATTGCGGATTGCGGATTTCAGATTGCGGATTGAAAAATTACACAAAAAACCACGGCACTTGGAATGGCTGTAACCATCTACAAATAAATAAATTGCAATATTCGCTACAGAAAAATCTTTACAGAAATTCAAGACTTTAACCGTTAGTGGTACAAAGTATATAAAACATTACACAAGGAATGTTTGGGCAGTCTTATCCTCTGAGTCCTTTTTTACCACTAATGATCGCAGTCATGAATTTATAGTAGCGATGTTCATTCTATTCGTTTTTGAAAGTAGCCACGGGTGCAAGCCCGTGGGAAAAATGATCTATATATGACAAGAGCCCCGTGGGGCGATTGAGATATCTGTATTATATTTCAATCGTCCCTCCGGGACTCGGAGTGAAGAAATGACTTTAACCACGGGCTTGCGCCCGTGGCTACTATCAGGAAGAGTATTGGGTCGCGGGCGAAGCCCGCGATGTGAACCTTGTAGAAAAAAAGAGAACCATTCCATGACCCCCAGAGAACGATTTGTGGAGACGTTGACGTTTGGAACCCCGGACAAGATTCCCTTTTCGCCAGGCCGGGGGAGGGAGTCGACGCGCGCGCGTTGGCACAAGGAAGGCGTGCCGGAGGATCGCGACCCGCATGAATACGTGCTGGAGGTCATCGGCCTGCATCCGGACGAACCGAAAACACCGGTGGTCAGGTTGGGTGTCAACGAGCGTCTGATGCCGGAATTCGAGGAGAAGATTCTCGAACACAAAAACGGCCATTACATCTGCCAGGACTGGAAGGGCAACATCTGCGAAATTTCCGACCGGTTCGACCTGAAGTATCTGCGCGACGCGATCGACTTCGTCACGCGACGCTGGATCAAGTGTCCGGTGGAGAACCGCGACGACTGGGAGCGGCTCAAGACGCGCTACAACGTCGACACGCCGGGCCGATTCCCGGAGGATTTCGTCGAACGGTGCAAGCAGGCGGCCGACCGCGACTGGTCGCTGGAGGTCCATTTCTCCGGGCCGTTCTGGATTCTTCGCGAATGGTGCGGGTTTGAAGGCCTGTGCATGATGATGGTCGACGATCCGGAATTCGTCGACGAGATGGCGAGCTTCTGGAGGGATTTCATCCTGCAACTGCTCGATCGCATTTGCGAACACGTCACGCCCGATCTTTTCCACATTTCCGAGGACATGGCCTACAAGGCCAAGGCGATGATCTCGATGGACATGACCCGCCGCTTCTGCATGCCGAGTTGGAAGGCGTGGTCCGCGAAGGTCCGCAATGCGGGCGTGCCGCTCGTCGGGATTGATTCCGACGGGTATATCGGCGAGTTGATTCCGCTGTGGATGGAGGCGGGCGTGAATTCCTGCGACCCGATCGAGGTGGCGGCCCATTGCGACATCAATGAATTCCGGAAGCAGTTCGGGCACAACATGTCGTATCGCGGCGGGGTGGACAAGCGCTGCATCGCCAGGGGCGGTGAGGCGCTGCGGGACGAGTTGAAGCGAATCGAGCCGGTCGTCCGCGACGGCGGATACATTCCCGGCTGCGACCACGGCGTGCCGCATGACGTTTCCTGGGAAAATTACGTGGACTACTGCCGCCAACTCGCGGAAATGACCGGCTGGTTGTGATTGATTGTCATCCTGGAATTTGCTTGGCGGGGCTCTGTCCCGCCAAGTTGCAAACGAGTTTGAGAGGTGGCGGGACGGAGCCCCGCCACCCGATAGTTCAATTTTTGGCGAGATGTTTTCGTTTTCGTCGAATCAGGATCACCGACCAGGCCGCCCCGATCGGTCCGCCGATGTATCCCCCCAGGTGGACGCCCCACGCGCAGCAGAACCGCGACGGCCTCCAAACGTCGTTGAGGGTGAGCAGTTGAAGATCGTCGCTGAGGTTTGACAGGTATCCCAACCAGCCGAGGATTCCGCCAACCACGCCCAGCAGCGCGGCTGACAGAATCGGAAGGGCGATCAGACGGTAAAGATTGGGGAAGGGCAGTTGCGGTAGCGTTTTGTGGGGATTGTTCGCCAGCAGCACCGCCACAGCCAATAGCAGGCCCACGGTCCAGGAGAGCGGGATGATCGCTTCCCAGGACAATATCTGTTGCACCGGCGATATCTTTCTTAAAACATAAAACATGGGGTGGTTCTACAATGCCGAGGATTACGGGTGAATGTGTCGCTAAGAGCATTTGGGCATTGTAAACGGACGAAACGGACTGAAACAT
>JAFGJE010000195.1 GCA_016929245.1 Phycisphaerae bacterium | reverse complement strand
TCAGGGCCGTTATGGGCCGCTAACCCTTTAACGTATGACTTTTTCATTCACACCACCTTGCCGGTTTAGCCCGGCGCACAAAGGAAATGGAACATGAGAATCATGATGGTTGAGTCGGACTGGGATTTCGAATCGAAAGCCATCGGTTATTTCGAGTCCCGCGCCGACATGGTGGTACGTCAAACCCCCGCTTCGGCAGTAAAACAAGCACAAACCTGGCAGCCGGACGTTGTGATCCTGGCCGCCGAACACGCCGACGAGGAACTCCTCAACGGCCTACGGGCGCTACCGGCCCGGCCGGCGATTGTGATCACCGAACATATGAGTCGGTTCGATCGCGCCTGGCGAACCTGGCAGCTGGGCGGCGACGAGTTGCTGATGAAGCCGCTCTTCCACGCCCGCGAACTGCACGACGCGATCATCATCGCGATGAACCGCGCGGCATTACAAACCAACGACACACGCACGTCACTGGCTGCCTCCGCATAATCATTTTCGCGGAACAGGTGTTGTGTATTTTCGGCTCGATGTACGTCAGCCGGTGCGTTCGCCCTTCGCCTTCTTCTTCTCCATTCTCCTTGGCCGTCCTGCTCGGACGGCTGCGCGCACGGAATTCAGGAGCTTCAGCGACGAGTCGTCCAAACTCTTTTAGCAGCAATAGATTATGGCAATTTCTTGACGAATTCCAAAACCGGTGTAGAATGGCGAGGCTTGTAAAATGTAATTTCTATTCCAAGGGATTGGGTTATTTCGCAGTTACGTGAGGCTATCTTTTAGGAGTTACTCATGTCTCTTTTTCAACGTTTCATCGTGTTGTCTTTACGGGAATGGTGTTTGCGTCACTGGCCTCTGTTTCGATTGCCGAGGTGACAGCCACTGGGGATGTGAATCCTGCGGATCCCGCCAGTTGGGATTGGTGGAGCACAGTCTATGTCGGTTATCGCGATCATGGTACTGTTAGTATCAGTAACGGTGATGAAGTTGATGTCAGTAAAATGTGGGTGGCGTATGGAGCGGACAGCACCGGTGAAATTCAGTTTTCTGATGGAATCCTGACAACGGACAGCCTTGTAGCGGGTGTGTCGCAATTGACGGGAACCGGTACGATCAACACCCAGGGAATCGTCAGTGATATAGATTTGGTTCTTCAGAGCAATGCTGATTTAACCCAATCCTTCACGCTGAACAGCCAACCGAGCCAAAACATTACGCTGAATCTCGATATCGCTGATTCAACGTATCTGGGTGCGGGATACACCGGAAATGGATCGCTTACCATAGGGAATGGATATAGTGTCAATTCCAGCAATGGCTATATTGGACAACATGCCGGTTCTACCGGTGAAGTGACGGTCACTGACAATGCAATGTGGAATCTTAGCGTTCTGTATCTCAGTCACCATGACGGAAACGGAACCTTGAATATTACCAACGGGGGTGAGGTGAATGTTGAATACGTGGTTTGGGGTGGGCCGAACGAGGAAATACACCTTGATAATGGAACTCTCACCACAAATGGCATCACGGTAGGCGCCTCGCAATTGACGGGAACCGGTACGGTCAACGCCAAAGGGCTTGTCAGCGACGTCAATCTGGTTTTTGACAGCGCGGATGATTTCATACAAACCATTACGCTCAACAGCCAACCGGGGCAAAACGTTACAGTCAATCTTGACGCATCAAGTGGTTGCTACGTTTCCGGCGCAGGGCATGTTGGTTCCGGATCGCTTTCCATAAGCAACGGAATGACCCTTTCTTCCGATTTTGGATATATAGGCATGGAAACGGGTTCGTTGGGCGTAACAACGGTTGACGGTACTGATTCTACCTGGAACCTTGGAACCAACCTTCGCGTAGGTTTGGAAGGAAATGGCACGTTGAATATCATGAATGGTGGTACTGTTAACAGCAGTGGTTTTGGTGCCGGAAGTCATATTGGTTATTTGACGGAATCATCGGGTGTGGTGAATGTGGATGGTGAAGGTTCGACTTTGATGGAAAATATGAGTCTTTTTATTGGTTATATAGGCCAGGGAACACTCAGAATTACCAACGGCGGGAGGGTGGAAACCGGCGGTTCGCCACAAACTAATTTTTATCATAACTATATCGGCGGTGGACCGGAGAGTCAGTTATTTGGTGTTCCTACAGGTTCCGGAAATGTAATTGTAGACGGGGAAGACTCGACATGGGTGAATCATGAGGATCTGTACGTAGGATATAGCGGCCAGGGAACCTTGAATATCTTCAACGGCGGATTGGTCAGTGTCGTTGATATTTTAACTATCGATTTCGATGGTAATGGAGATAGCTTCATCAATATGGCCTCCGGTGGTATGCTTGCGATTTTTGGCGATGGGGATGCTTCTTTGGAGGCGTTTCTTGGTTTGGTGGAAGGCACCGACGCGATTCGGTATTGGAATGATTCCATTTCGGATTGGGATCTGCTCGCCGCCAGCGCGGAGCTCGGTGTGGATTATACGCTGGAGTATATCTCCGAAGGCGATCTGGACGGGTATACGGTGCTGACTGTCACCGCCATGCCCGAACCGGCGACGCTGGGGTTGCTGAGCCTGGGCGGTTTGGCGCTCATGCGACGACGCAGCCGCTGCTAAGACGTTGACGACCAGACCCCGAAGGGGTCGGCAGCGTTTAGCCGGGGCGTGAGCGCAGCGAACCCCCGGTACAGGATTTCTGAATCGGAGTCCCGACGGGACGGCAGCGAATCGGCGACATCACTTCGCCTTGGAAAATCCAAAAACGATGTCGTCCCGTTGGGACTCGATTTTTTCCAAACCGTTCCGGGGGTTCGCTTCGCTCACGCCCCGGCTAAACGCTTTTCGTCCCTTCGGGACGAAGATAGCGGCCTTCTGTGCAATACCAATTCAACTTGATATGATCCGATGGTTCTATCTGAATGCATCAGACTCCAATGAAATAGAATATTTGTTTTGTAAGTAGCCACGGGCGCAAGCCCGTGGACATCGCGTTGTTAAAAATGAACCGAGCCCCGTAGGGGCGATTGAAACACTCAATCGCCCTTGCGGGGCTCGAAAAATGTAAAGACCACTTTTCACCACGGGCTTGCGCCCGTGGCTACTTTCAAAGAAATGCAAATATTTAGACCGGTTATGAATTTAATGAATTGGTATTTGGCGACACCCGAACAGTTTTGTGTTACTTGGGTCGCTGGAGGTTGTATTTTTGCAGGCGGTATTTGAGGCGGTGGCGGTCTATCCCTAATGCGCGGGCGGTGGCGCTGAGGTTCCAATGATTGGCGTGGAGGGCCTCGACGATCATGCGCTTTTCCTGATCCCAGAGTTTGGCCGGCTGGGCGGACGCGGTGGCGGCCGGCTCCGCCGCGGGCAGGGACGCCAGTTGCGGTAAGTACTCCGCGAGTTGTTCCACGCGAACGGCCCCTTCGCCGTGCAGCACCATGACGCGCTCGACGAAGTTGCGCAGTTCGCGGACGTTGCCCGGCCAATCGTATCCGCGCAGCACCTCGGCGGTCTCGGGGGCGAACTCCAGCGGCTGGGTGTGCATCTCATCGGCGAAGCGTCGGATGTAATATTCGATCAGCGGGGTGATCTCCTCGCGCCGCCGCCGCAGGGGCGGGATGCGAATCTGCACGACGTTGATCCGGTGGTACAAGTCCTCGCGGAACGAACCGTCGGCGATGCTCTTTTCCAGGTCGGAGTTGGTCGCGGCGATGATCCGCGAATGCGTGCGAATGGTCTCCGTGCCGCCGATGCGTTCGAAGGCCTGCTCCTGCAGAACCCGCAGCAGCCGGGCCTGCGTCGCGGGACTGCACGCGCCGATTTCGTCGAAGAACAGCGTCCCCTCGCCGGCGACCTCGAATTTGCCCTTCTTGCGTTCCGTCGCGCCGGTAAACGCGCCTTTTTCGTGCCCGAACAGTTCGCTGTTGAGCAGGTTTTCGTCCAGCGCGGCGCAGTTGATGCACAAATAAGGCCGATCCTTCCGGGCGCTGGCCTGGTGGATCGACCAGGCGAGCACTTCCTTTCCCACGCCGCTTTCGCCCGTCAGCAGCACCGTGCAGTCGCGCCCGGCGACTTTGCGGACCATGTCCCAGGCCTTGCGCATTTCCGGGCTGTGCCCGACGAACACGTCCTGGTGCTCCGCGGCGTCGCGGAAGGCGTCGCACTCCATTTTCTGGCGTTCGAAGGCGGTGGCGTTCTGGATCGCGCAGCCGCAGAAGTTGGCGAAGAGTCCCAGCAGTTGCAGGTCGCGTTCGGAGAAGCGTTCGGAGCGTTTGGAGTTGACGCCCTCGAGCACGCCGACGATGGTTCCGTCGGCGTCGATGGGGACGCACAGGAGCGATTCCGTGACGAATCCGGTTTTGCGGTCCACGCCGTCGTAATGGCGCGGATCGTTCCGGGCGTCGTTGACGATCATCGGCTGACCGGTTTTAAGCACTTCGCCGGCGACCCCCTTCTCGGCCTGGAAACGGATTTCCCGAATTCCCGACCGGTCCGAACCGCTGACGGCGTAGAAGTACAGTTCATTCCGGCGGGGGTCGCGCAGCAACAGCGAGCAGGAATGCGCCCGAACGATCTGGGCGGCCTCGGTGACGATCAGTTCGACGACCTTATCCAACTGACGCTGGGATACGAGCTGACAGCTCGCGGTAATCAGCGAAAGAATCTCGTCATCCAAAATGCCCGAAGCGGAAGTCATAAAACCTTTATAAAGGATTCTCGTGATAAAATCTATTTCTTCACCGACGGTTTGGCGGGGAGGAAGCGTTGGTTGAAGCCTTCGAGCATCTCCTGGAGCTGGTTGAGGCACCAGGCGATGTACGCCCGGCTGTGCGCGGGTTGGCCACGGCGTTCGTGCAGCAGGCCTTCCTGGACGTGGGCGAGAAACTGTTCGACGTGTTTTTCCGGCAGCGGCGCGGGCGCTTCGGCCCAGGCGAGCAGTTTATGAAAGAGCGCTCGATGCTTCCCGCTTTTTTCGTATTGCGCCGGCGTGAGGAAGTCGCCGGGGCGAAGGCGAATCTGAATTCCCTTCAGCGCCATGGCGATGGGTTCGTAATTCAGGTCCGGCGAAAGACGCAGAAAGCGAAACTGCTGCACGTATCGCCCTTCGCTTTCCGTGCCGGCCGGCGCCGGATTCTCGTCACTCGTCTGACGGCTGTAGCGCTTGGAAATTTCCGAAAAGAGCATGGACGGTTTGGGTTCGCGGCGAACGATTTCCCCGTGCATGAGGCGGCGAAGTTGAATGTTCCCGTCGGCGTCGGCCTTCGGATCGCCCACGATCGCGAAAAGGCACTGCATGACGTACAGCGGCAGGAGGCGGTCGCGGTCGGGCTTGTGCTGGCTGCGCAACTGCATGGAAACATGCACGCTGTGAGGCCGAACGTCGTAAAACCGCATCGTCTGGTGAATCAGTTGATTCAGCACCCACGGATCGCGCGTGATGGGTTTGGAGATATTCGCCTCGACCGACAGGTTCCCCAGCGCCACCTCGAAGAATCCGCGTCGCGCGCGCCCCGGCGCTTTTTCGTGATGATTGTCGATATGCCCCCCGAGTTTCCACGTCAGTTCATCCAGGGCGAAGTCGTAGAAATACAGAAACCCGTCGTAGCGGGGGTCATGCACGTTGTGGGCCTGCGGATCGCGAATCACGTCGTGCCCGATGTTCGAGAATTCCAGCTCCGCCCCCAGGGGGATATACCCGAAGCCCATGTGGCTGCGAACGAAAATGATCTGTCCCTTGGCGGCTTTGGGTTCGTAGATCGCCTCGGCCGCCACCACCGCCCGGCGGACGTAGTCCACCAGGTGATCCTTCCGGGCGTCCAGATCGCCCAGCGTGTCGGCGGTCACGACGTCGAGCACCTTGCGGTTCTTGTTCAACAGCCGCAGCGCCACCAGCGAACTGATGATCCGCTCGTACATGATGTCCGACTCGATCGGCGTGTCGGTCGCCGTGGTTCGTCGCACGGGCGAGGAAGGCAAGTGGTCCAGTTCGTAGCGAAATTCACGACGAATCTTCTGCTCAAACTGGTTGAACACCACCTGGCGCACGACCAGCCTCAAATAGGTTTCGAGGAAAGGTTTCGCCGCGGGGTTCTCCCGCGCGCGGTCGAAATCCCGGATCGGATGCTCGCGGATCGACCGGCGAATCGCGTAATCGCTGATCCCCCCGGCCTCGAAATGCCTCCGCGTGATGTCGCGGATTTTCGAGCCGCTTAATTCCGAAACCGCCAGGCGCATCACCTGTTCGTTCGTGTGCAGCTGCTCGGCTTCGGTTTCGCGGACCGCCTGGTCGATCTTCCGCGCCAGGAGAATTTCCTGCTTCATCGGGTCGCGGAACGACCATCCGAAGGCGTGCTCGAGCTGCTTCTGATTGCCCACGAAAATGTAGGCCTTCTCTTTACCGTCACCGGTCGCCACCTGCACGGTGCGACGGCTGTAGTTTCGTCCCTCGTATTTTTTCAGCGCCGGCAGCAATTTCACCGGCAGACCGCGAATGAGATATCCGCGGATGCGATGCCCCCTGTCGGGCACGGCGTAAAGGTACGTGTTGTCGGGACTGATTTTCTTATACCCGTTGAGCACCGCCTGGCAGGCCCAGAACGTCTCCTGCCCGTCGGCGTGCTCCGCGTCGGAAACGATGCTGCGTCCCACCACCGCGCGAAAGACCGCCGGGTCCATCAACGTGCCGTACACGAACAGATTGAAACGTTTTTTATCGGGCATATCACCCCGCATTCTACCAAGACGAACCTCCGCGCAACATGTACAATATGTCCATGAAATCGCCGAACCGTCACGAACCCATGCCCGTGAAGTACTGGTCGCGCGCGGGACTGATGATTACCGACGGCTGCGACGCCGCCTGCGCGAGCTGCTACCTGCGCTGCACGCCCGGGCGGGGACGCTGGATGACCGTCGAGACGGCCGTGGGAATCTGGATCGGCCTGGCGCGCTTGAGTCCACACGGCTGCCGGGTGCACGTCACCGGCGGGGAACCGTTCCTCGACTGGCAGCGATTGATCGACATTCTCCATGCCGCCGCCGGCGAAGGTCTCCACGCCGAATCCGTCGAGACCAACGGCGGATGGGCGATAGACGACGCGATCATTCGCGATCGCCTCGCGGCGCTCGACGCCGCGGGGATGGAGAAGCTGGCGATTTCCGCCGATCCGTTTCATCAGGCGTTTATCCCCATCGAGCGCGTTCGCCGTCTGGCGGCGACGACGGAGGAAGTCCTGGGCCCGGATCGCGTTCGCGTACGCTGGCGGGACTGGTTGGACACGGGAGTGGACATTCAGACGTTGAGTCCACAGGAACGCGACACCGTATTCACGGAATGGATCGCCGCCGGGCGCGACCGCATCAACGGCCGGGCCGCCGAAGTGCTGAGTCATATGCTTCCCCTGAAATCTCCCGAAACCTTCGCGGGGCAAACCTGCCGCGAGGCGCTGCCGCGAAGCCGGCATGTGCATATCGGACCGGAGGGAATCGTCACCCCCGGCGTGTGCGCCGGATTGTCCATCGGACGCGTCGTGGCGCCATGGGAAGATTCCGTCCGAAATTTGTGGAACGAATTTCGGGAAAATTTCGCGGATCGTCCGATTCTGGGACGCCTGGTCGAAAAAGGACCAACGGCATTACTTCCTCTCGCACAGGAACAAGGCTTGGCCGTTCCGCAACTCGAACACGGCTTCGCCTCGAAATGTCACCTCTGCTGGGTCATGCGAAACGCTTTGGCGGGGACGGGGAAATTCGCCGACGAACTCGCTCCGATGAGTGTGTATACGGAATAGTCATTCCCCCGGATCGCGCCGGAGTCGCAGCAGGAGCATATGTCCGGGGCAGTTGTACCGCACCGCCAGGCCGCTGGCGCCCAGGCCCCGATTGGTCACGCCCGTCATCTGTTTATGTCGCCACACCCCCCGCGCGAAGCGCCGACCCTTATCGAGATGACAGATGATCGGCACGCCGCCGGGCAGGCAGACCTGCCCCCCATGCGTATGTCCGCAAAGATACAGGTTGATCCCCAACTCCGCCGCCTCGACGAACAATTCCGGCGAATGCACCAGCAGAATCCGAAACGTCCCGTCGTCGGTTCGCTCCAGGACGTCCACCGCCTGGTCGGTGAAATAGTAATGCACGTCGTCCACCCCGACGAAGCGAATCCGTTGGCCGTCGCGCTCGAGAGTCGCGTGTTCGTTGATGAGCATCCGAATCCCCAGTGATTCGAGAGAGAGAACCATGTGGCAATCGTCGTGGTTGCCCAGAACTCCGAATACACCGTCCCGCGCGGAGATATGATTCAAAAGATGCTCCAGGTCTTCCATCGCCCGACGGTGCAGGCCGTGCGAATGGCGACGGTAATCCCCCGTCAGCACGCAGGCGTCCACGTCGCGTCCGTCCAGGAGTTCCGCCGCCTGCCGCGCCAGGCCGGGCATGGAATCGAAATGCGGATCGGAGATGTGCAGAATCGTATATCCGTCGAAGGCCGGCGGAAGATTCTCGAGGCATAGATCGATTGACTCCACCTGGATGCGCCGGGCGTTGCGAAGTCCCCGACGGTATAGTCGGAAAATCAGCAGTAGGATTTTCAGCAGAACCACCAATACATGGAGAAACACCCAATGCTGCCGGCCGTGCTTTCCGTATCGCCGCGTTCGGCGATTCTCCGTCTCCATGCGAAATCGATTCGTCGCCCACAACAGCCGCGACGGGATGGGGTCGCACCCGGCTTCTTCAGACGAAAGAAGCTCCTGGAACATCAATCCGGATTTCGGAGATTTCGAGGATGTTTCGCGATCCGACATGTCTACAGCATACACCGACGGATTGCGATGCGGCAAATGAGAAACTCATTCGCAAAAAGGAAACAAAAAAACGCGGAACGGCAAGCCGGGAATCACATCGGCTTGCCGTTCCGCGTTGTTGTTTCTGTTTTTTTCCCCGATTATTTCGCTTCGAGAACGGTTTTCGCGACGAGATCGCCGACTTCCGTGGTGCTCATGCCCATCTTGCCCGCCGACTGGGACGCCATTTTCGGCGTGGTGGCGAGGATGGCGTTTTCCACGCGGTTACCGGCTTCGACGAGTTTCGCGTCGCCCTGGTTGTTGCCCGTTTCCCGCAGCAGCATCGCCAGGGCGGCGATCGCGGCGATGGGATTGATGACGTTCTTTCCGGTGTACTTCGGTGCCGATCCGCCGATAGGCTCGAACATGCTCACGCCGTTGGGGTTGATATTCCCGCCGGCCGCCACGCCCATACCGCCCTGGATCATCGCGCCGAGGTCGGTGATGATGTCGCCGAAGATGTTGTCCGTGACGATCACGTCGTAGAATTCCGGGTTCTTCACGAACCACATGCAGCAGGCGTCGACGTGGTTGTAATCGGTCTTGATATCGGGATAATCCTTCGCGACGTCGTAAAACGCCCGTTCCCACGTCTGGCCGACCATGGTCAGCACGTTGACCTTGTGCACCAGCGTGAGCATCTTGCCCTTGGGATTGTTCCGCTTTTTGCACAACTCGAAGGCGTAGCGGCAGGCGCGCTCGGCCCCGAAATACGTCGTGCAATTGGTCTGCGTGCTGACTTCCTGGGGGGTGCCCTTGTACTGCACGCCGCCCATGCCCGTGTAGATGCCTTCGTTGTTCTCGCGCACGACCACGAAGTCGATATCTTCGGGCGTCTTGTCCTTCAGGGGCGTGAAGACGTTCGGGTACAGCTTCACCGGCCGAAGGTTGATGTACTGCCGCATCTCAAATCGAAGCCGAAGAAGCAGCCCTTTTTCCAGAATCCCCGGCGCGACAGCCGGATGCCCGACCGCGCCGAGGTAGATCGCGTCATAACCGCTCAATTCCTTGATTTCCTCGTCGCTGATGACTTCGATGCTCGGCGCCTTCGGGTCGCCGCCGCGCTCGAGATAACGGTCGCCGCTGACGTTGAAATCCCGGGTGGTGTATTCAAATCCGACCTTCCGCGAGACGGCTTGTAAGACCTTCAACCCTTCCGCCACAACCTCCGGGCCCGTCCCGTCGCCGCCGATCACTGCAATGCGAGTCACGATACGCTCCTTACTTGATTCGTTCCGGTCATTCGCCGCGTCCCGACCGGACACGGCAAGCCGCATACTGTAGCCGATCTTCCCCCCGATCACAAGCCCGGACCTACGCGTTTTCAGGGCCTACGCATCTTAATTGGGGCGGCGGGGAGAAGATTTCTTATTTGTTCGGCGCATGTACGGGTTGCGCGACGCCTCGAATT
>JAFGJE010000194.1 GCA_016929245.1 Phycisphaerae bacterium | reverse complement strand
GCCGCCCCGCCGTAGATCGGCTGAAGGACGGGCGTCTCGACTTCGAGATAATTCCGGCCGTTCAATTTACTACGGATGTGCTCGATGATCTTCACGCGCTTGCGGAAGCGTCCGGCGGAGTCGGGGTTCGTCATCAGGTCGAGGTAGCGCTGGCGCGTGCGGGTTTCGATATCGGAAAGGCCGTGGAATTTTTCCGGCATGGGCAGCAGGCCCTTGCAGAGGATCGTGATCTCGTCGGCCCAGATCGTCACCTCTCCGGTGCGCGTCGCCTGGACGGGACCTACCACGCCGATCACGTCGCCCAGGTCGAGGAGCTTGGTCAGGTTCCACTGTTCCTCGGACAGGGCGTTTTTGCGCAGGGCGATCTGCATCTGGCCCACCGCGTCGCGGAGGTGGGCGAAGATCATCTTGCCCATGTCGCGCAGCAGGATAATGCGCCCCGCCGTCCGGGCGGGCATGGGCGTGGGCTCTTCCTCGCCGGCGGGTTTGTCGGCGACGTGCTGTTCATATCGTTTCAGGATCGACGGAATCGATTCGACGTTTTCGTACCGCCGGCCGTACGGGTCAATGCCCATCGCCCGTATCGCATCCAGTTTCGCCTGCCGATCTGCCTGTACTTTTTCCAACATCGGTATTGAGTCCTGAAGAAGAAGTCACAAAGACCACGAAGATCACGAAGAAAGAGGATATTAAGTATTTCGTGGAAAAACAATCATTAGTTGTCATCCTGAGCGAAGCGCAGCCCCTTGGGGGTAAACTACGTCGAAGGACCTTACGGGTAGTTAGGCGTAAGGTCCTTCGACGTAGTTTACCCCCAAGGGGCTGCGCTTCGCTCAGGATGACAGGATTGATATTATTCAAACACTTTCTCAACGCGCCAGTCGCCCGTGTTTTCGACATGAAGGATAGCGTTCACTACCGCGGTGTCCGTGGCGACGTACGCCATCGCCAGCGGACAGTTGCGCGTGGGACTGAACGTGGCGCTCGTGATCGCGCCGAGATCCCGATCCTCTTCGCCGAACACCGCCGTGCCCATAACGGGAATCGAGGCGGCTGGCGGCTGGCCGCTCGGCGCTGTTTCTTCTTTCACCATCACCACCCGCCGCCGCGCCGGACCTTTTTCCGAAATCGTCCGCAGCGCCTCGGCGCCGATAAAATCATGATCGAACGCCACGCACCCGCGCAACCCCGCCGTGATCGGATCGATCGCCTCGTGAATCTCATGCCCGTAGCGACAGCGTCCCGCTTCCATGCGCAAAATATCCCAGGCGGCCATCCCGGCGGGCGTGACAGCGTTTTCGCCGGTCTGCTTCATCATGTAATCCCACGCGCGGGCGAGGAACATCGTCGGCACCATCACCTCCAGGCCCCACAAACCAGCAAGGTTGGTACGGGCGGCGATGTAATTGGCGATCATCAGCGAACCCATCTTCGCCCGCCCCGGCGAGAGGCCGTCCACGGAGATCGGCAGGACGTGGTTGAGAATCCCCTTCGCCTTCGGGCCGACGGCGAGAAGATGTCCCACTTTCATCGTCTGATCGTCCACGCGGGCGTCGGGGACGTCCTGGGCCGCGAGATGCTCGAGGAGTTTCTCGCGGTTGCCTGCCGTGCAGGTTAGAACCCAGAAATTCGTCAAGCGAATCAGGCGACACTCATCCAGAATCCCGCCGCGCTGGTTGCACAGCAGCGTGTGCAGGGCGGTGTCGTCTTCCTGCCGCGCCACGTCGGCGGTGCAGACGCGCTCGAGCAGATTCAGCGCCCCGTCGCCGCGAACGCGAATTCGTCCGAGGTGCGACTGGTCGAACAACACCGCGCCGCGATGGGCCGCCGTCGCCTCCTCCAGCGCACCGGTGAAGCTCATCGGCACAGCCCAGCCGCCTTCTTCGCCCATCACCGCCTCGGAGGCGACGTGTTTGTTGTGCAGCGTGGTTTGAAGTAAATCGTTTCCCATGAATGTTTTTTTATTAAAGTTATATAGGTCTGGAAACGCGGCGGGAAAGGATTCCCGCCGCGCAATAAGGGGCGGTCATTTGCGTTTCTTCCCGCCTTTCTTACCCTTCGATTTCGATTTCCCCCCGGATTCTGTTTCCCGCTTGCGGCTCGACGCTGTTTCTTTGACCGGAAGCAGGTTGAGTTGTCGTCGCGCCACGTCCACGCCCAGCACCCGCACGCGAATCCCGTCGCCCATGCGGAACGTTCTGCCCGTCGCTTCCCCGCGAACCGCTCCGGTCTTCGCGTCCACCTGCCACCAGTCGTCACCGAGGTCTTCCAGGCGGATCAAACCTTCGCACAGATATTTAGGCCATTGCACGAAAATCCCGAAATTCGCCACGCCGGTAATCACGCCGTCGAAGATTTCCCCTTCCTTCGTCGCGAGGAACTGGAGGATCAGCACCTGGCGCAGTTCGCTCTCCGCCGCTTCCGAGCGGCGCTCGGCGGCCGTGCAGTTTCGTCCCAGTTCCATCAGTTCGGGGATGTCTTCCTTGGGTTTGTCGTTAAGCTGCTTGCGACAATACTCCGCCATCAGGCGATGCACCGTCAAATCCGGGTAGCGGCGGATGGGACTGGTGAAATGGCAGTAGCAGTCGCTGGCGAGAGCGAAATGGCCGACTTCCATCGGCGAATACTGCGCCTGCTGAAACGTCTTGAGCACCGCGAGGTTCACCGCGTAGCTTTCGGGTTTGCCCTTCACGCTCGCCAGCAGCGCCTGGATATCTTTAGGCGTCATGGACTTGGGGAGCTTCTGTCCGCAGGCCTTCACGAACGCGCCCAGGTCCTTGCCCGACTCGTCGTCCGGATCGGGGTGAATGCGTCGCAGGAACCCGCGTCCCGCGGCGCGGAGTTTGCGGGCGACGGCCTCGTTGGCTTCGACCATGAACATTTCGATGATCGTGTGCGAGTAGGAGGTATCTTCCGGCACGGCGTCGATCACCTTTCCGTCGTCGTCCAGCACGAGATCGATCGCGGGTAAGTCCAGGTGGATCATCCCGGCCTTCCGGCGGCGGGCTTCGATCTTCCGCGCGAGGGTTTCCATGTCCTTGACGAGTTCCACGACTTCGGGATCGAATCCGCCGGTCTCTTTTTTGCCTCCGCCGCGGGCGGCGTCGCATATGCTTTGGGCTTGTTCATAGGTCAGGCGTTTCATGGAGCGGATGATGGTTTCGGAGAGGCGCGTTTTGACGACCTTGCCGTCGGCGTCGTAGGTGATGAAGGCGCTTTTCGTGAGTCGCTTTTGCCCTTCCTGGAGGCTGCACACTCCGTTGGAGAGGATTTCCGGAAGCATGGGCAAAACGCGCCGTGGGAAATACGTGCTCGTGGAGCGCCGCTTCGCCTCCTCGTCCAGCGGCGAACCGGGCGTGACGAAGTGCGCCACGTCCGCGATGTGCAC
This sequence comes from Phycisphaerae bacterium, assembly GCA_016929245.1. Lineage (GTDB taxonomy): Bacteria > Planctomycetota > Phycisphaerae > SM23-33 > SM23-33 > JAFGEJ01. Next base: position 10,023 of record JAFGJE010000194.1, on the reverse strand, counting down.
GCCCAGCGTGACCGTGCCGTCGGGATTCCGCTGAAGGCTGATCGCGTCGTCGTAGTCGCGCGCGTCAGCCGGGTCGATGGTGGCGATGCGGACGGCGGTGACGTCCTCGCGCTTATGATCGAGATTGTCGGGATCAAAGGCAGCCGTCACTTCGCGGGCGTTCCGGAGGGTCGCTTCGTCGAAATGTTCCTTCAGCCCGTGCGCGTGAATGACGGCGCGGGTTTCGACCGCCAGTTCCCCTTCTTCGCCGAGAACTTCGACGATCACGCCGGCTGGCAGGTCGTCTCCGCCGCGGCCGTAGTCCACGATCTCCACGACCACCTTCGTTCCGAGTTTCGGACCAGCCTCGCCCACGTCGCGCAGCAGGATCGGCTGGGTGAATTTTTTCCCCTCGGGCAGGATGAAGTGGATGTCGCCGGTTTTCCGCAGCAGGCCCACGAACTGATTCCGCCCGCGCTGGAGGATTTCGACGATCTTCCCCTCGTACATCATACGCCCGTCGCGTTTGCCCTTGCGTTTCGTCGTCGCGCGGACCAGGTCGCCCGTCATCGCGCCGCCGGAACCGTCCGGGGGGATGAACAGGTCGCCGTGGGCGTTGGGGTGTTCGGGGATCACGAACCCGAATCCCTTGGGATTCCGGCGGTAGAATCCGGTGATTTCTCCGCCCATTTCGGGAAGCATCAGCGCGCTGCCGCTGCCGAGGACGATTCTGCCCTCGTCGCGCAGTTGTTTGACGGCCTCCCGGAAGGTGTGGTAGTTCTCATCGCCGATCCCCATCTGCCGGGCGAGCTGGCGGGATTTAAGCGGCGACGAACTCCGCTCGGCGAGATACTTCATGATGGCGTCGGCGTATCGTTCTGGCATGGAAGCATGGTAGACGCACGGGACTCCAAGAGCAACCGTGGAGTTATCGTCCTCCCTGGGCGAAGCTGAGGGTCAGCAGGTTCAATGCCGTCGAGGCGAGGATGCTTTCGCGGCCTGGGCGCCAGGCGCCGTCGTCGTCCTGTGTGTGGAGCAGTTCGCGGGCGCACCAGGCGTACCAGTTTTTCGCGCCGATTTTTGCTTCCCCGCGCGCCGCGCCCAGCCTCGCCAGGTTGAAGAAAAACAAAGGCCGATCCGGTTGCTCCCGGCGGTCGAAATTCTGATCCACCCACGCGAGGGCGATTTTCACGACGCGGTCGTCCAGGGCTTCGGCGCGGGAGCGTCCGCTTTGCTCCAGGTCGATCAACAGGCTCACCGCGCCGGCGGCGCTGTAAAACGGGCGACTCAACCGTCCCGCGCGGCGACCCCAACCGCCGTCTTCGTTCTGGCAGCGCAGCCACCATGTCCGGTTGCGGCTCCAGAACGTTCGAGGAACGACGACCTCCTGCTCCGCCGCCGTCGCCAGCGCCAGAACACCCCATTGGGTGTAAAAGGCGTCCCCGCGCCGCGCGGGGCGACTCGTGTCGGCGACGGCTTCGAATCCCCCGTTTCCGCTGGCGCGATAGAGCGTCTCGGCGTCGTTGGCGAGAAAACGATAATAGCGTCTGCCCAGTTCGTTTCGGCACAACGCCCAGACGCAGCAGCGCAGGGACAGGGATTGCGTGTTGTTCGTCTCTTCCTCCTGGAGGTAAATCAGCGTCCGTCGAAATCGCGGGTCGCCGGCGCTCAGGCCGCTTTGCAGCAGGGCGTACGTCGCCAGCGCCGTGGCGCCCACGCGATCCAGTCCCATGGGATTGGGACGGTCCGGCCGCCAGGAACCGTCAGCTTGTTGCAAACCGAAAAGATACTCCCGCGCCTTTTGAATGGAGTGGTTCACGCCGGCGGGAGCGACGAATCCCAGGTTCGTGTAGTTTCGCGACCAGGTTCGCCCTCCGACGACGGCGCCCAGCGAAGCCAACCGTTGCTGAAGGGTTCGATATTGATCCGCCGCGCGTTTGCGACGAGGGTCGTCCGTCTTGAATCCCGACAACACGCGATCATAAAACTTCCGGGCGCGGATCAGCAGGGCGGTTTGACGATCCACGGGAGCCTTTTTCGCCAGACCCGCCAGCCAACAGGCCATTTCCTCCGCCACCTCCGGCGGCAGGGTGTCGGGATCCCGTCGCAGCAGCGGCACGTAGGACCGGAGGGTTTCGTTCAGGTCCGGCGCGAGGTCCGCCGACGCTGCCGCGGGGTCGTCGAACCGCACCAGGTGCAGAAGCACCAGCTCCGCCCGCGCGTCGGCGTCGTCGGGATGTTCGTGCAGGGCGACCTGGAGCTTTTGGCGGTTTTGGGCGGCCTTCATCGCCCTGGGTAAGGTTTCGAGCCGTTCCTGAATCCGTCGGCGACGCGGGGAGTGGATCGACTGGGCGATGGTCATCGCCTCGCGAAGGTACATCTCCGCCTCGGGCTGTCGGCCTTGCCGGATTTTCTGTCGCGCCAGTTCCAGCAGCACGTCGATGGTGTCCCTGCCGAGTTCCAGACGGACGCGTCCCGTCGCGGAGTCGTATTGCTTTTTCCGCAGGAGGAAGATATGCGACAAACAGCGCTCCGCCTGATTCGGATCGAGCTGTCCCAGGCGTTCCATCGCCTCGACCGCCAGGTCGTATCCGTTGGGGGAATCCTTCGCCAGGTCGTACGCGTTCTGATACTCCACCGCCGCCGACGGCGCCGGTTGGGCGGGGGCGTCTTTTAAGAGGGTTCGCGCCAGGTCCAGGTCGTCGGTGGGAGTGGGAGTGGATCGTACCTTCGTAATCGCCGGACCGTATTTCTCCCGGAAGACGGCCTCCGGATCGTCCGCCCGTCCCGTCGCGGTTCCTCCAGCCAGGACGATCCCCAGGCAGAGAAAACCCGACCATACTCGAATTGTCATTCGCGTTGTCATCGCCCGCCATTTTATAAGCCGATCCGAGGGTATGTACAGACCATTCGTGGAGATAACAAAACCGCGGAAAAAATGAAATGATGCGAACCCACTCCCGCGCGGGGTCGTATCAATCAGAAGATCGCCCGTTGTCAGAACGATCCAGACGGGCGGGTGGACCATTGTACATCCCAGCGAGAGGTGAATCCCATGACACAAATCCATTCCTTTTCCACACATGCGAGAATTTCCGAAATCGGACAGAACGTGAAGAACCACGCCGAACCGTTCAGCCGTCTGATCGGCGAGATCGGACAGGTGATCGTCGGGCAGGAAAAGCTCCTCCACCGTATGCTGGTGGGGCTGCTCAGTAACGGGCATCTTCTGATCGAAGGCGTGCCGGGACTCGCCAAAACGCTCGCGGTGTCGTGTCTCGCCAGGGGGATCGACACCGGTTTCAAGCGGCTGCAATTCACGCCCGATCTCTTACCGGCGGATCTGATCGGCACGCTGGTCTACCATCCGCAGGATCAGACGTTCGCGGTCCAGAAAGGCCCGCTGTTTTCCAACCTGATCCTGGCCGACGAGATCAACCGCGCCCCCGCGAAGGTGCAAAGCGCCCTGCTGGAGGCGATGCAGGAGCGGCAGGTGACCATCGGAAACGAGACGTATCCGCTGGACGAACCGTTTCTCGTGATGGCCACCCAGAATCCCATCGAGCAGGAAGGCACCTATCCGCTGCCCGAGGCGCAGGTGGATCGATTCATGATGAAGGTGATCGTGGGGTATCCCACCCGTCAGGAGGAACGAAAGATTCTCGACCGCATGGGCACGACGCATCCGGAGATCTCGATTCAGCCGGTGTTGCACCCGGAAGATATCGTCGCGGCCCGCGAGTTGGTGGATGAAATTTACGTGGACCCGAAGGTCCGCGACTACATCGTTGACCTGGTGACGGCGACGCGCGACCCGGGCGCCCACAAGATCCCCGTGACCGAGTGGATCGAGTACGGCGCTTCCCCGCGGGCGACGATCGCGCTGACGCTGACCGCCAAGGCCAACGCGTTTCTCGCCGGACGAGGGTACGTCACGCCACAGGACGTCAAGGACCTCGCGATGGACGTCCTGCGACACCGGGTGATCGTGACGTACGAGGCCCAGGCCGAGGAGAAGGCCTCCGAGGACGTCGTCCGGGCGATCCTGGACGCCGTCCCCGTACCCTGATCGACGAGCGGAGGATCCAAACGGGGTGCGGATTTCCCAAGGCTGTTTCGCGGCACGGGAAAACGATGTTCCGCGCTCCGTTTGATTTGAAAACAGGACAGAGAAGAAATCACGAAGTTCACGAAGATCACGAAGTTCACAAAGATGCATATAAAGAAACTTCAATGATCTTCGTGGTCTTTGTGATCTTCGTGAACTTCGTGATTCAAAGGTAGATGGATTTTGACATGCACAAGGAACTGCTCAAAAAGGTACGCCGGATCGAAATTCGCACGTCGCATATCGTCGACGAGATGTTCTCCGGGCAATATCATTCCGCCTTCAAGGGCCGGGGGATTGAATTCGAGGAAGTCCGCCCGTACCAGGTCGGCGACGACGTGCGCGCGATCGACTGGAACGTCACCGCGCGGTTCAACGAGCCGTTCGTGAAACTCTTCCGCGAGGAGCGCGAACTGACGGTGATGCTGCTGGCGGACTTCAGCGCCTCCCAGAGCATCGGCACCGCGGGGCAGTTGAAGCGCGAACTGATCGCCGAACTCGGCGCGACGCTGGCGTTTTCGGCGATTCGCAACAACGATAAAGTTGGAATGATCGGTTTTACGGACGATATCGAAAAAGTCGTGCCCGTCCGCAAAGGCCCGCGCCACGTGCTTCGCGTCATCCGCGAACTGCTGTACTGCAGGCCGATCGGCGCGGGAACGAACATCACCCGCGCCCTGGAGCATCTCAACAAGGCGCTGAAGCGTCGCGCGGTGGTGTTTCTCATCAGCGACTTCCAGGACGCCGGCTATGAAAAAGCTCTGCGCGTCGCGAAACGCGGACACGACCTGATCCCGATTGTCATTTCCGACCGCCGCGAACTGGAACTGCCCGACGTGGGACTTCTGGAGCTGATGGACGCGGAAACGAATCGTCGCGTGCTGGTGGACACGTTCGACAAGGCGAATCGCCGGTATTACGCGCGGCGGGCGAAACAGGAGGCCGAGGAACGAAAACACCTGTTTCGCAAGCTCGATATCGAGTCCATCGAACTGCAAACGGGCGAGGATTTCGTCGAACCGTTGCGGAAATACTTTTACCTGCGAGAGCGAAGACAATGTCGTTAACGAATACACATTCCAAATGCGTGTCGCGGGGTATTCTGTTCGCGTTGGCGCTGCTGTCCGTCGGCGGATGTCGTTCCGAAACAACCGAGGATGCACAATCCGGCCGCACCGTCGAGCGCCGGGCCTCCAAAGGCCCCGTCTCGCTGACGGTTCGCGCCGAAGACGACGAACTGCGGGTGGCGGAAAAACTCAAACTGACCGTGGATGTCCAAGCCGAGAAGGAGGTGCGCGTTACACTTCCCGAAATCGGTACAACCATAGGCGGGTTTCGCGTCGTTCGTTGCACCGACGCGCCCGATGTGCCCAAGGACGACGGTCGTCTTTGGCGACGCACGTTGGAACTACAAAGCCGCACGAGCGGCAAGCGGACGATTCCCCCGCAGGCCGTCGTGTTCGAAGATCGGCGCGATCCCGCCAAACCCGTTCACGGGGAAGTGAAAACCGAACCCATCGAAATCAACGTCGTGTCCGTGCTGGAAGGCCGGGCCGACCCGCGAAAATTCCGCGACATCAAGGGCGCCGTCGAGCTTCAGCCGGAACCGTCGTACACGTGGGTGTACGTCGCCGCCGGCGGCGCGGGGGCGGCCGTGATGCTGGCGGGCGCGGCGGTGATCCTGGTGCGGCGCAAGCGCAATCGCGCGTTAACCGCGGAAAGCTGGGCGCTGAGGCAACTGGACAAGCTCGCCAAATCGAAACTGACCCAACCCGGCCGGGCCAGGCAGTTTTATTATCGTTTGAGCGATATCGTCCGAGAGTACCTTGAGCGACGATTCGCACTTCGCGCCTCGCGCGAGACGACGGAGGAATTCCTCGCCGACGTGCAAATCCGACCATTCTTGTCGGAAGATCATAAAGGTTTCCTGCGTTCGTTCCTGGCGGCCGCCGACCTGGCGAAATACGCCTGCTATCAACCCGGCGAGGAAGAGATTCTCTCCGCGCTCGACACGGCCCGGACGTTCGTGATCTCGTCGGCGTTGCGGGCGGAGGAAAACGCCAAGGCGAAAAAACCATCGCGTCGTCGTCGGCGCGCGAAGAAAGAGACGGTGGCGGCATGACGTGGCAGGATCCATCCGTGTGGTTTTTATGGGCGCTGCTTGTCGTGCCCCTGTTGCTGGGGTGGTGGCTGGGGCGACGCCGGCGGGCGGTGAAGTTCAGTTCGACCGAAATCGCCGGTTCGTTGCACACGACGCTTCGCGTTCGCCTGCGCTGGTTGCCGAACGCGTTGCGGCTGGGCGTTGTCGTATTGTTGATCCTCGCCGTCGCCAGGCCTCAAAAAGGCAGGGAGCAGACGAAAATTTATTCCGAGGGGATCGCGATTGAAATGCTCGTGGACCGCTCGGGCAGCATGCGGGCGATGGATTTTCAATTGGCCGGCCGACCCGTGGACCGACTGACCGCCGTCAAGGACGTCGCGGGGAAATTCATCACCGGCGGCGAGGGACTGGCAGGCAGACCCAACGACATGATCGGGATGATCTCCTTCGCTCGATACGCCGACAACGTAAGTCCCCTGACGCTCGATCACGGCTATCTCTCCGACAAACTGCGGAACACCGAAATCGTCACCGAGCGGAGCGAAGACGGCACTGCCGTCGGCGAAGCGATCGGCCTGGGCGTGGAGCGACTTCGCTCCCTCGCCGAACAGCGCGAAAAGGACAACGCCCCGCCGATCCAGTCCCAGGTGCTGATCCTGCTGACCGACGGGGAGAACAACGCCGGCGACCTCGATCCCATCGCGGCCGCCCGGATCGCCAAGACCCTCGGTGTGCGGATTTACACCATCGGCGTGGGCACGAAAGGCCGGGCGCCGATCCCGGTGGTCAATCCCTTCACCGGCAAGCAGCAGATGCAGTGGATGCGGGTCAGTATCGATGAAAAAACGCTGCGCGACATCGCCAAAGCGACCGGCGGGAAATATTTCCGCGCGACCGACACCGATTCGCTGCGGAACATCTACGCCCGGATCGACGCGATGGAAAAAACGAAAATCGACGAGCGCCGCTTCGCCGACTACCGTCAGTGGGCAATTCAGCCGATCCACGCGGGGATGTTCACGCTGCCCCCATTGGTGCTGCTAGCCTTCGTGCTGCTGGTGATCGAGGCGATTTTGAGGAATACGTATTTGAGGCGAATAACATAAGAAGGTAATCCGTAGTCATTCAACGAGCCGGGCCTGTCAAGGCCCGGACAATCCGGACAATGACGAAGGACTACCAACTACCAAGAGACAAATCATGGACACAATCATCAATAACCCGATGTACTTCAACCTGCTGTGGGTGGTTCTCGCCGTCGGTGTGCTGCTGGTGGTGGGGCTGGTGAAACTCGCGCGGGCGCGAAAGCGTTTCGCCGACGCGGGTTTGTGGCGATACCTCTTGCCGAACGATAAACCCGTGTTGCACAAGGTTCGCGCGGGTCTGCTGATCGCCACGCTGACGATGATGACGCTGGCGATGGCGGATATCCGCTGGGGGAAACAGTGGACGGAACTCCCGCAGCGCGGAATCGATATCATGTTCGTCGTGGACGTGTCCCGTTCGATGCTCGCCCGCGACGCCAGGCCGAATCGGCTGGGGCGGGCCAAACAGTACATCCGCGACGTGATGGACGAAATGGGCGGCGACCGCGCGGGGCTGGTCGTCTTCGCCGGCAAGGCCAAACAGAAGGTGCCCTTAACAAGCAACTATAGCGACCTGAGTATGGCGCTGGAGGAAATCGAACCGCAAAGCGTTCCCCGCGGCGGTTCGCGGGTCGGCGAAGCCATTCGCGTGGCCGCCGACTGCTTCGTCGATAAACTGCCCAACCATAAAGCGATCCTCGTGTTCTCCGACGGGGAGGATCAGTCGAGTTATCCCGTCGAGGCCGCCAAGGCCGCCCATGACAACAAGGGGATTCGTGTGTTCACAGTCGGCCTGGGCGACGCGAAGGAAGGGGCGCGCATTCCCGTTCGCAACGTCGGCGACGCGACGCTGTACCTGAAGTACCAGGGCAAGGAAGTCTGGTCGAAGATGATGCCCGACCAGCTCCAGGCCGTCGCACTCGCCGGTGGGGGGGCTTTTATTCCCGCCGGGACGAAGCAGGTGAACATGGCCGACGTCTATCACGGCCATATCGCCGAAATTCCCCAGCGCGAGTTCCACCACGCGCGCGTGAATCAGTACCTGCCGCGCTATCAATGGTTCGCCGGAGCGGCGCTGCTGTTCCTGCTGCTCGAAACGCTGCCGGCGGGACGTCAAAATCCCAAACAACGCGAACGACGATATCTATGGGATCGAATCCACGGGCGACGAAAGAAAGCCATCTTAAAATCGAGTGGCGAATATATTCCTGCTCCCAACGACTCTCCATTCCCGGGTAAAAAATCAACCAAACAAACGACGGCTGTCGTATCGACGATTCTGGTCCTGATATCGGTATTGGGTAGCGTCGCCAGGGCGGATTCCCCCCGGGCCGGCGAACTGGTGCACCAGGCCAACGAAGCCCTGGCCGCCGGGCAAGTGGACGAAGCGATTACCACTTACGCCCAGGCCGCCCGACAAATTCCCGACGCGCCCCGGCTGAAGTACAACCAGGGCGTCGCCCAATATCGCAAGGGTCAATACGAACAAGCCCGCAAGCTGCTGGCCGAGTCCCTGTCTGAACCCGACGCGACGCTGGAAGCGAAGGCGAAATTCAACCTGGGAAACTGCGAGTACGCCGCCGCGCTGCAACACGTCAACAAAAAGGAAAAAGACAAGGCGATCCAACGGCTGGAGAAGGCGATCACGCAATATACCGAAGCCCTGGAGGCCGACGACAACGACACCGACGCCCGCGCGAATATCGAACTGGCCCAACGACTGATCGATCAACTGAAACAGGAACAGAAACAACAGCAGCAACAAAAGAAGAATCAAAACAAGCAGAAGCAGAAGAACAAGTCAGACTCCAAAGCGAATCCCCAAGACGATCAGAAACAACAAAAGAATCAATCCAAACCCAGCGAGCAAAAGAAGCGAAACGAGAAGCAGCAGCCGAAGTCAAATGACTCTCAGAAGAAACAGCCGCAAAAACAAATCCCGAAGAAACCGGAACCAAAACAATCTGAAACTCCGCGGGAGAAAAAACAGGACAAGAAACAACAGCCGCAAAAACAACCCGCCTCTGCCACGGACAATCCGCAACACGCCAAAGGCAAATCCCAACCCGGCGATCAGAGGCACGTGGAACCTCAAAAGATCAAGCGCAAGGTTCCGCCCGACCAGGCCCGCCGCATGCTCCAGGCGGTCCGGGACAAAAACCTCCAGCGGCGCAGGGAAAAACAACGGCAACAACGCGCGTTGGAGATGCCCGTGGAGAAAGACTGGTAAATAAATCCGATCACTGTCATCCTGAGCGAAGCGCAGCGAAGTCGAAGGACCTTACGCCCAGCTACCCGTGAGGTCCTTCGACTTCGCTGCGCTTCGCTCAGGATGACAATTAAGAACGTCTACTCGACGGCGACGACTTCCGTCACTTCGGGCACTTTTTCCTTCAGGTGGCGTTCGACGCCCATTTTCAGTGTCATCCGCGCCCCGGGGCAGCCCTTGCAGGCGCCTTGCAGCCGCACCGAAACCACACCGGTGTCCTCCGCGACATCCACCAGTTCAATATCCCCGCCGTCCTGCTGCAGCAGGGGACGAATGGCGTCGATTACGCTTTGCACCTGATCTTTCATGGAATCATCCTTTACGAAAAGGGTTAAAAATTCTTCACGACGGTACGTCATTATAGGCACGAAAACACGAAAGACAAGGATTCCCCTCAGGGCCTACGCATCTTAATTGGGGCGGCGGGGAGAAGATTTCTTATTTGTTCGGCGCATGTACGGGTTGCGCGACGCCTCGAATT
>JAFGJE010000017.1 GCA_016929245.1 Phycisphaerae bacterium | reverse complement strand
TCTATCACAGCGGCCTGTGGCGAACCTACTGGACACAAGAAAAAGCCGCCGCCTGAGGCCGCCATGATTTATCCTCGCACACTATTGGTTATTGGTCGTGATCGCCATTATTTCCCTGCTGGTGTCGATCCTGTTACCGAGTCTGCAAAAGGCCAGGAATCTCGCCAAATCGACCGTGTGTCAATCGCGCCTGCATTCGTTAAACCTGAGCATCGATATGTATCTGAATCTGAGTAACGGTTTCTATCCTCACTTCTCTCACACGGAAAAACCAACCTGGAGAAGATATTTACTCTATGCCATGGGAGAAACTTCAGAAGTGAATGACGATGATGAGGTCATGAGAAAAAACCGCGAGTTGTTCCATTGTCCCGGCGCGGAGGAGAATCCTCCGATCCCCTGGTACTATTGGAGCAATTACGGCGGGAATTCCGGATTGGGAAAGGACGCTCCGGGGGGCAAGTTCTCCGCCGATCAGGTCGGCGACCCGGCGGGGGTGTTTCTTGTGGCGGATTCAACATGCGCCGGAGGCTGGCACAGTATAAATGCGGGCGACTGGGCTTATTATGATCAATGGGTGGCCTGGCGGCATCCGCAAGCCACGGACAATACGAAACCGTGGCTGGATGGGGGATTCAACGTTCTTTTCTGTGACGGCCACGTCGAAAATCAACGTAAAGAAGGTTTGGGATATTACGAGGTTCTTCCGTCGCGGTAAACCTCCGGAATCCTGTTTGTGAAATCCACAACATTGTCCTTTATCAAGGAAGCAACGAATGTTCATTCATCGCGTTTCGGTATTGATTTATCTTGTCGTTCTTACCGGTATGATCTCGTCGACGGTCGCGGCGGAGAATGTCTTTACTTTCCAGGCCTCCGAACGGTATGCGCCTTCGATGGGGATTGTGGTCGGCCCGAAGGAATCCGAAGAGAAATTCGTCGCTCTTCCCGCGACGGCGGGCAAATTCCACTGGTGTCTCGTCGATCTGAAACGCGACTTCTCGCCGGGGCGATATAAAATCGAATTTTCTCTGTACGCACCGGGCGAGGGGTCGCCGGCGGTGGCGCTCTACGCGGCCGGGGCGGGAGATCGACACGAACAGATATCGCGGATTGGTTCCGTCGCGCCGGGCACGACGGGCGGGGGGGGCGGATACTTCTACGCCACCAGGCCTTTTTCGGCGCTGGCGATCAAGAAGATGGCCGACGGCGACAAACCCTCCGTCGCGGTCGGACAGATCACGCTGACAGACACGGGACTGAGGGAATACCCCCGCCTGGCGGGGTATCGTCGGCTGGTGCGGTATCCCGCACCGTGGGGTCTGGACAGCCCGGTCATTCGGGAAAAGCTGAACCAGGCGAAAGAAGAGGCCGCGGAGCATTTCGACGTCACGCTCGCGGAACTTGCCGACGTGGAGAAATGGCTGGACCTGCGCAGCGAGGCCGCTGACGTGTGCTGCCGGGCGGACTACGTGCTTCGCGCGGCGACGCTGAAAAAGATCGCCGCCGAGGAACAGGTCCGCGCCGTTATGCGCGAGGAAAAAGCGTTGCGAAACGCGCTGGCGCTGAATCAACCATCCGAAGCGGCTGTCGTGTTGAACCGGCTTCGACAATCCGTCGACGGGTTGCGGATGACGTTGGAAAAATCCCTCGGCGGAAGCATTCCGCCGGAAACCGGAACGGACATTTTCACCTGGTTGAAGGCCTGGGAACTCGTCGGCGCGGAGGGCGGATTCGAGCACAGCGAACCGACGCCGTTCCAGACCGGAACAATGGCTGTGGGCGAACCGATCACCAACACCAGCACGTGGACGACCAATACGTATCGCGCCGCGAAGATTACCGCCCGGTATTCCGTGCTCACGCCGCTGCGCACGTTCGACGTGAAACAAGGTCCGTTGCGATTCGACTTTTCCGGCTTGGGATATCAGCCCGCTTCCGACTTCGAGAAAACCCGCGCGAAAGGATATTGGACGCTGAGTTCTCCACGGGACGTGATCCTGTTTGTGATCAACCGCCGATGTAAGGATGTGTCGTGGAAGAACGATGTTCTGAGCGTAGAATTTTCCGACGGCGGGGCTGTGGGATATGTTCGCCTGCCGTCCGCGACGCTGAAGCGGAAGAATCTCGTCCAAACACTGGCGACGTTCTATCAGCGTCTTTTACTCAATCAACCGGTCGAGTGCGTGCAGGTGCAAAAGAGAAATCAAATCGAGCAGACGTTCGAGTACGTGGAACGGTCGTGCGATTGGCCCCTTCAGCCGCTTTCGATCGCGCCGGTTCCCCAACTGGCGATGTTGTCGCGCGAACCGTCGTCGAAGCATCACGTGCAAATATCCCAGCCGCTTTCGCGCGCCCCGGACGGCTGGGCGTATGTGAACCAGTCCGACACGCTGCGATATGATATCCCCGAAATCCAGCGATGGAACGAGATGGGAATCAATCACTATGAAAATTGCGGGAGCCTGAAAGATTATCAGGAGCTCAGTACACAAGGTTGTCAGTACATACGACTGATTTGCGGCGCGGATGGGAGTTTTCTGACGGAGCAGAATCGAGAGAAAGTAAAAGAACGGCTGCAAATGAATCTCCAGTGGATTCGCGAGACGGGAATGAAAGTCAGTATCGACGCTCATGGCGGCGGTTGGTTGCCGGAAGGCCTGGGTGGAGAGAAGGGATATTCCGATCCTAAAGTTCTCGAGGCCTTTCTTCGAAACTGGAAAATGATCCTCGAATGGTGCCGGCCTTACCAGGACGTTATCGCGTGGTACGATCTTCAAAACGAACCGGGCATCTACTACGAGCGGGAGTCCGTCAAACCGTACGCCGAGTTCATGCGCAAGGCGGTGAAGGAACTTCGCCCGCTCGCGGGGGACACGCCGATTATGGTGGAATGCGTGAACATGGCCAATCCCGTGGGGTTGAACTTCTGGGAAGACCTGGGTGACGACAACATCGTCGTGGGATTTCACGACTATTGGCCTCACATGTTCACGCACCAGCGCGCGGTGGAACCGGGCGACATGTCCATGCCGGCGACGTTCTTCCCAAGCTGGATGCCCCTGATCTCGTGGACGACGCCCAGCTGGAACAACGAAGGCCGATGGTACTACTGGGATCGCTGGAAGTGCGATTCGATCTGCCTGCCGGTATATCGGTTGATCATCACGAAGGGTTTGCGTTTCGATTGCGGCGAGTACGGCCTGACCGGATGCGCGGGCGACAGTTCCCCGCGCGGCGGCGTGCTGTGGATGCGCCAGGCGATGGAGCGATATCGTCGCCTGGGCGTCAGCCACGCGGTCTACGGCGTCGCCGGCGGGTACACGTGGCACATCCCGGCGTTCCGGAATGAAATTCTTCGGTTGTGGAACCAATGGCGAAAGGAAGAAATAAAACAGGCCGCGGTAAAATAACGAGAGAATCCCATGATACTGAAATCCAAAACAACGAAGAATCCCAAGGCCTTCACCCTCATAGAACTTTTAGTGGTGATCGCGATCATTTCGCTGCTGGTCAGCATTCTCGTTCCTTCGTTGCGGAAAGCGAAGGACCTGGCTCGGACGGCGGTCTGCCTGACCACCGTGCGCACGATCGGCGTGCTTGGACTTCAGTTATACGCGCAGGATCACGACGGGCATATTCCGCCGGATTACATGGAACATCCCTGGCCTTGGGAAGACCTGGCGACGCCCTGGCCGGTCTCGCTGGGATTGTACGTCGGCCTGCCGGCGGGATTCACGTCCGACATGGGCGACCCGACCAAGGTTCCGGGCGGCGGACTGGAGTGCCCCGAAGCGGCGCCGCTCATCGAAAAAATCGATTCCGCCGATCAACCGCGCTGCCAGGGGGGATATGGAATCAACGTGCTGCTGGATCGGATATTGTATTCCGATAATGCGGGTTTATTGGCGGCAACCTGGAACAGTCCCTGGGATCGTAACCACCTTCCCTCCCCGACGCTGGAGCAACTCGACGGGGACGTGGTGTTCCTGGGCGACGCGAATCTTTTCCTCCCGCCGAAATTTCCGCCTCCCTATGATTGGAAGTGCGTCAGCGTGCTGGCTGGGCGGGATCAGACTCCAAGCGAAAACTACTTCCATTCCCCCGATTACCGTCACAACGACCAGAACGCCGCCAACTTCGCTTATATCGGCGGCCATGTGCAGACCGTGAACTACGAAGATCGGTACGACGAAATCAGGCTGTATCCGAAATAATCCTTCCACTGATTTTTATCCCAAGGAAAATCTTCATGCTTTCGAGATATCAAAAGATTCTGTCGGGTTGCATTGTATCGCTTTTTGCGTGTGCGTTGTGTTCCGCCCAGACGTTCGACAATGCCGCGCCGGACACGAAGGAATGTCCGTATATCACGAAGATGATCGCTTCGACGCGGGACGGCTGGCTGGTGTTGCGTTTCGATGGCGACCTGCGACTGGGCCGACGTACGAACGTCGTGAAACGCAATATGGTCGGTATCGAAACATCCACGTTTCCCATCGCCGTGAATCAACTCGTCGTCACGTTGAACAACGAGGCCTTGGATAATTGTTCCCTGACGGTCGGCCCGGACCAAAACAATACATTAAAAATCTTTCCGGAAATCTCCGGCGTGCAGGTGAAGGTTCTCGACGGCGGTGTGGAGTTGACGATTCCGTTCAAGAGCGTGCAGTATTCCCCGCTGGATATCCTGGCTGACGTGAATTCGATCTATTACATCAACAAGGACATGGTCGCCACGACAGGCCGGAATCTCTTCAGCGCCACCGAGGGTAAACCGGTGCGCGTGAAAATCGATTCCCTGCCCGAAAAGCCCGACGCGCCGGAAGCCGCGGAATTGAAAGCCGTGAAAGTTTCCCCCGCCCTGGCGACGCTCGCCTGGCGAACGAACAACCGCGCGACAGCCGAGGTGACTCTCCGGGCGAAGGGACAGGCGGAAATCACCGCCCAGCAGAATCTGTATTCCCATAAGCACCGGATAGTCATTCCAAACCTTCAGCCGGACACGGAATACATCGCCCGCGCGACGGGGGAGGACTTCGCCGGGCGAAAGACAAAACCCGCGTCGCTGACGTTCCGAACGCCGCCCCTGCCGCCGATGGACAAACGCGACGCCTGGTTAGCGGTGGAAGGGAAATTCATCGTGGATTCCGCCGGCAGGCCTTTCGTGCTTGGCGGATATTCGACGTATATGGGCGAATACTGGTGGGATGAATTCCCGCGCTACGGCACGCAGGCCTTGATGGCGAGATATTTCCGCACGCGGGGATTCAACGTCTGCCGGCTTGGTCTGGTCGAACACGAACCAAGCCACTGGTCCGACAGCATCATGCGCGACGGCAGCGCGTTCGAGAAATTCGGCGGGCCGGCGGGATACGTCAAAAAGTTCGTCAGGCCGCTGGTCGATCAGATCGTCGGCGAGGGGATGTATGTCATCATCGACTGGCACGATTCGTACAAATTGGACGCGAAGAAGATCCGGGCGATCGGCGATTTCTGGGAAGCCTGCGCGATGGAATTTAAAGACGATCCCGGTGTGGCGATGTATCAGCTTCTCAACGAACCGTGTTTCGTGGACGGACAGAATCGGCCTGACCTGGCCGGGCGATTGCGCGAGATCACCAAAAACTATATCGAGCGAATCCGCAAACACGACAAGCGACACATCCTGCTCGTGAGTGACTGGAACTGCGGCTGGGGCTGGGCGACGGAAGATCAATGGTCGCCCGTGAATTTCGATCCCGGCGACCCGCAAGGGCAGATCGTCTACTCCAAGCACATCTCGAAGGAACACACAAACGACGCTTTCATGATCGGCGGCATGGACAACGTCGCCGACAAGTGGAACGTGCCGATGTTCTTCGACGAGGTGGAAATGGGCGTCCTCCTGCCGCCGCGGAATATGGGCTGGTTCTTCGATTTCCTGTCGCGCAATGAGAGGAAGTACGGCTTCGCGATCTGGGTGGCGGGGCAGTATCCGGAGGAGCAGTTGGAGCAGTTTTCCGCGTTCGCTCAGACGTACCTGTCCGTTTCGCCGCTTCCGGTTCGCGGGGAAAAACCGATTGTGAACTGGTGGCGGGTGACCAACCCGGCTGTCCGCACGGTCAACGTGAAACGAAAGGACGGCGGGGAGACGCAAAAATGGGTTTATCGCTACAAATTGCCGAAAGAATTCCCCGCCGGCGATTTCGGCTTGCTGGCCGAAGGCGCGGCGCCCGGAACCACGGTGGAAATCGCGATCGCGCCGGCGGACGACCCGGAGAAACTGATGGGCACGTGGCTGGGCGCGACCGAAGGGGTGACGTGGCGGCGAATGACCATCAAAGCCGGCGTCAGCGCCGTGAACGACGCGGTGTATTTCCACGCCCTCAAGTCGTTCGTCGAAGTGGTGATCCGATCGGAAAGCGAACTGATCCGTCCCTGCTGCAAGGACGACGGTAAGGATCGAACCGAACTGCAACTCTTTCAACTCAATCCGAAACACCGGATGCCCGTCCCCAACAAACTCCAGTCGGGCAAAAAGCTGTTTGTGGACTTGACGGCACCCTGAAAAGAGCATATCACTCATTCCGGATCGTTAGAAGAACCCGACTTTGCGAGTGAGATTGTTTCCCGGCAGGTTCCACATTTTGTCATCCTGAGCGAAGCGAGTCTTCGAGCGAAGTCGAAGGACCCCACGGGTTCCTGGGCGTGATGACCTTCGCACCGGATGACGGCTTTTACGTGCTTGCCGGAATTGTCCTCGCACTCCCGTCTATCGTGCCGCAGATTGAACGATTGATATTTATATTATACAGGTGTATAATAAGCCTTTCTCATGGGAATCTTCCAAATCATGTCTCAAAAATCATACTCCTCGAATTACAATCTCTTCGCCATACCCGGCGAGGACAGTCTGCTGGAAGACCGGCACGTCGGAATCATCAACGGCTTTCTGACGACCAACGCGAATCCGAAAGACGTTCTGTCGCTCTACGGCCTGCATGCCCCGCCGTTTTTCAGCCCGGATTTCGCTTTAGAGATGCGGCTGTTCGGGAGGAAGGTTCCCACAACGAACTACACCTGGCGGCCTGTGGAAGTGGAGCGTCACGGGCAGGTGGAGGGATTGAAAGTTGACAGTTCGCTCGTGCTGGTGCATGAATCGTGCGCGATGATTCTTTCGTTCACCGTCACAAATCCCACCGGCAAAGCAGTACACATTCCCGCGCAGGTGTACGTGAACGGAAAGTTCGACAGCACGACGCAGTGGCAATTCGGCTGGCCCGCCACCGACCGGCGTTGTCGGGATACGGCTCAGGGTAGGCGACTGATCCTGTCCAACGCCGCCGGCGCGATTGTCGTCGAGACGAATCTGCCCAGGCCCGAATGGCGGGCGTTTTCCCACCAGTGGGAAACGCAGGTAACCATCCCCGCGCGATCGTCCAAAACGTTTTGGATCGCGCTGTCGGCGGGGAAAAAGACGGCGGCGCTGAAAGAAATTCAAACGGTTTCAAAAAATCCCACACGCACCATCGAACAGGCCCGTCGCGGATTCTCCGATCGCGTCGCCGATCTGTTCAACAAGCTCCCGCGCCTGGAGGCAGACTGTCCGCAACTCGTCCGCTGGTACGACCGTTCGCTGATGCACCTGCTGATGAACCAGTGGCGGTCGAAGGAATTCATGCTCAGGCCGTATTACTCCACCGGCGGCTTGCTGGGCGGCTGCGTGTGCAGTTACCTGTGGGACTTCGGCGAGAACTGGGAGATCATTAACCTCTACGACCCAAAGGCCTTGCGGGAACACGTCAAAGCCTTCCTGGGGATCGATTTGACGAATCACTACGCCTTCCTGCCGTTTACCGGCGAAGCGTTCGGGCCCTGGTATTACATCAACCAGGAAAAGATCATCTTCCTGATCTACTACTACGTGCTGCACACGGGCGACACGGGCTTCCTGAAACAAAAGGCCCACGGCAAGACGATCATCGACCACGTGATCGAACAGGCGCTCGTGGGCGACGACCTGAAAAAGGATGCCGTCCTCGTGGATTACGGCGCGGGCAACCATCACCTGGAGTTGCGCAAGGAATATCGCTACGACCATTACCTGCCGGACATGAACGCCCGTCGGTACGCGTACTATCACGCCGCCGACGCGCTGTGCAAACTGGCGGGCAAGCAGCCGCCGGTCGATTTTCCCAAACGCGCCGAGGCGATCCGGAAACTCGTCACGAAGAAAATGTGGAACCCGAAGCTGCGATGGTTCCACTGGCTGGACGCGAAGGGTAAGAAGCAGCTTCGCTACACGGTGCAGATGTTCAAGCTGCTCGATTCGGAGGTGCTGGGGCGCGAGCAGCGGCAAGGCTTACTGAGTCATTTGAACGAGAAAGAATTCCTGTCCGCCTACGGCCTGCATTCGATGGCCAAGCACGATCCCGCGTATGACCAGGTGGATATCGACAACGGCGGGGGCGGATGCTGCACGTGCTTCCCGCCGCAGATCATCGAGAAACTCTACAAAGCCGGCCTGCCGAAAAAAGCGGAGGACATTCTTCGAAGGATTTTGTGGTGGGCGGACCGCCTGCCGTACTGGAGCGATTCGATTGTCGCGAATTACATGGACTACCGCAAGGACACGCCCCTCCAAAGCGCCCTGGGATCCGTCGCGGCGGCGCAGGCGATAATCTTCGGCCTGTTCGGCGTGCGCGTCAACGACGAGAGGGAAATTTCCGTTAAACCCCAGCCGCCTTCGTTCTGCAAAAATCTCGCCTTGCGCAGCCTTCGAATTCGCGGAGAAGTGCTGGATA
This sequence comes from Phycisphaerae bacterium, assembly GCA_016929245.1. Classification (GTDB taxonomy): domain Bacteria; phylum Planctomycetota; class Phycisphaerae; order SM23-33; family SM23-33; genus JAFGEJ01. The sequence goes on along the minus strand of JAFGJE010000017.1, from coordinate 3,337 downwards.
TCGTCGTGAAAGGCTCGCGGTTCACCGTCCGACACAAGGGAAAAACTTTCCGCGCGAAACTTGGCGAAACCGTCACGGTGCGGTAAAGTGCACGGCGTCTTCTAATTCGGAGAATGCCATGGCCAGCCTTCTTTCCATCGACGAATCGTTGTGTACGCATTGCAATCAGTGTGCGGCTGTCTGTCCGATGGCGCTGGTGCGCGTCGGCAAGCGCGGGCCTCGCACTGTTCCCGACGCGGAACAACGCTGCATTCTCTGCGGCCATTGCATCGCCGCCTGCCCCATAAAGGCGCTTCAGCATACTTCGCTGCCGGAGGAGGAAACTCTGCCGCTGGCGGAGAACTGGCGCGGCGATCCCGAAGCGGTGAAACAGCTTATCCAGGGCAGGCGCTCGATTCGAAGGTATGAGGATAAGCCCGTGGATCGCGCGATCCTGGAAAACGTGCTGGACATGGCCCGCTACGCGCCGTCGGGCATGAACGCTCAGCCGGTGCAATGGCTGGTGGTGTACGAAACAGCCGAAGTGAAAAAACTCGCCATAGCCGTGGTCGACTGGCTGCGCTCGCTGGCGGAGAAAGGCGAACTGGTCGGAGGCAAGTACAACCCCGCACCGCTGATCGCCGGCTGGGACGCCGGCGTCGATACCATCCTGCGAGGTGCACCGCACGTACTGATCGCCCACGGCCCGAAAGAAAACCCAATGGCCCACGACGCATGCGTGGCGGCGCTGACGACGGCAAAACTGGCGGCGGCATCGCAAGGCCTGGGAACCTGCCGGGCGGGATTTCTGCACTTAGCAGCCATCTGCTCCCCCGAAGCAAAACAAGCAATCCACCTGCCGGACGATTGCGAAATGCACGGCGCATTAATGATCGGCTACTCCCAGGAAACCTACCACCGAATCCCACCAAGAAAACCGTTGACAGTCGACTGGCGATAAGAATAATCGCGTGCAAGCAAGTTGCAGACCCTACTTGCTGGTGCAAATCTTTGCACATCCCCTTCATCCATATGCGTTTTTCTCGAAAATTGTCCTCAAGAAACTGTTTTTCTTCGTTCATAATCATTTTTCATCCAAAAAGGAATAAATTCTTTTTTATAGCATTTATGTAAACGTTTTTCTTGTATTATGTCGATATGTAATCAATAATAACAATCTGTAAGTATTTTTCTGGAGATACCCGTGGCAGAAACCAATCCTCAAGAGACAGATCTGAAGCCTGCTGGATATGCTGCGTTGGTGGAGAGGCTGGGCATCTTTATTCTGCCCAACTGGCACGAGTCGTTCATTGCTTCCGGCAACACCCATCGGATCGAAAAGGCCGACGGGATGGTGAGGGAAATCTACCCATCAAAATACTGGCCTGGCGACGGACTTGGGAACCATTTAGAGTTCGCCCTTAAATACGACGGCGTCAACCTGGCGACCTTGGCCTGCATCTTTCGAGCCGTCGATGCTGCTGAGATCACTTCCTTCGTGAATTCCAAACCGACAGGTAAGTATGCCCGTCGCATTTGGTTCCTGTACGAGTGGGCAACCGGCAAGCAATTACCCTTCGACGACCTCAAGCGAGGCAACTACATCGATCTGCTGGAACCCGACACCTACACCACCGTCAGTCCGGTTAGGCAGGTTCGACGCCAACGTATCAATGATAACCTTCTCGGCGATACTCGGTTCTGTCCGATCATTCGACGGACTGAAACCATACAGCGGTTCATAAACACGGACTTGCGTGAGCGATGCCAAAACGTCCTGGCCGAGTATCCGCCGGAGTTGCTCCGGCGAGCGTTGAGCTACCTATATACCAAAGAAACCAAATCGTCATTCGAGATCGAACATATCCGCCCCAACGCCAGTCGCACAGAACGTTTTATTGCGCAACTGGAGTTGGCCCAGAAAGAAGACTTCTGCACCAAGGAACGATTACTCGATCTTCAAAACCGTATCATCGATCCCCGCTTCGCCGATGCCGACTTCCGCACCAACCAAAACTACGTCGGCGAGACGGTGGCCTGGCAGGCGGAGCGCGTCCACTATGCTTGTCCCAAGCCCGAAGACCTGCCGGACCTGATGGCTGGATTGATCGCCGCGCATACGCGAATGGCTGCTTCCGACGTTCACGCGGTCATCCATGCCGCCGCCATAGCGTATGGGTTTGTATTCCTGCATCCTTTTGAAGACGGAAACGGCCGTATCCATCGATTTCTGATTCACAATATTCTCGCTCGTAGTGGTTTCACGCTGGAAGGTTTCATGTTCCCCGTCTCGGCGGCGATGCTCAAAAATCCCGAAGAATACGATGCTTCCCTGGAGGCGTTTTCCAAACCATTGATGCCGCTGGTGGAATTTGAATTGGACGACGAAGGCAGGATGACTGTGCTTAACGACACAGCCGTCTGGTATCGCTTCATCGACATGACGCCGCAGGCAGAAGCTCTATTCCGCTTTATCGAGAAAACCATCGAAACGGAGTTGGTCGAGGAGCTCAATTTCCTGGCCAACTATGACCGTACCAAGTCCGCCATTCAGGAGATTGTCGATATGCCGGATCGGCAGATCGACCTGTTCATCCGCTTCTGCCTCCAAAACCAAGGCCAACTGTCCGCCCGAAAACGCGAGAGCCATTTTGCACCTCTCACGGACGAAGAAATCGCCCGAATGGAACAAGCCGTTCAGGCTGCGTATGGAACGATGGAATAGGCAATCCACCTGCCGGACGATAGCGAAATGCATGGAGCACTGATGATAGGCCATCCCCAGGAAACCTACTTCAGAATCCCACCCAGGAAACCACTGAACGCCGACTGGCGATGAGAATAATTTTTTCAGGAAACTGCAAACTCTTTCAAGAATATGGCAAGAAAAACAACAACCATCGGCAAAACCGGTGGTTGTTGCTTATCAGTCCATCATTATCATGGATTAATCCGTTTTAACCGATATTCGTATTCGGCGACGAGTGAATGTCACCAAAGCACCAAGAGCCGCAATACCAGCCATCATCGTATTAGGTTCCGGTACTACAGTGATCTTGGTGCCAACAAATTGGTAGACCTCGCCAAAATCAACTTCAACGGCTCCGAAGATCCCCGGCTTCAATTCCATTCCGAACAGGTTAATGAAAAATCCTAGGTTGCTGACAGGATTTGAACCGCTGAAAAACTCCTGCGATTCGAAGTCAATATCGATTAAATTGACATCAAATGGGGTAGCTTCACCAAACTCGGGAACAAAGAAGCCTCGGGAACAGGGCTTACGCATCTAAATTTTCCTTGGGTGGACCGGTGAGGATTTTGAGCAGGTAATCGTGGTCCCAGCCGCAATACAGGCGTT
>JAFGJE010000193.1 GCA_016929245.1 Phycisphaerae bacterium | reverse complement strand
GGGATTTCCGTGATGCCGCGCCAGCGTCCAGGCCCAGGCGCCTTTGGCGCCCGTGCGAAACGTGAACAGGCCGTTCATGTAGCGGTTCTCGCTGAGGCAGCCTTCCTGCCGAACGATGCGAAACTGGTCGCCCGGCGTGGCGTTGGCGTAGCAGCCGGAGCCGTAGAACCAGAACGTGCTGCCGTTTTGACGGCACTGCCGTTGAAGTCGTTCCAGTTCCTTTGCGTTTCCGATAGACCAGAAGCCGGGCATGGAATAGAGGGGATAGTCGATGAGTTTTCCGATACCGCCGTCTAATGCGTAGGTGTACGTGGTGGCCGAGGTTTTGAAGCCCATCTTCCGGGCGGTTTGTAACCGGCGGAACGACTCGTCCAGCCGTTCACCATGGGAGGCTTCGTCCACACCGTGAATGAGCATTTCGGGCCAATCGTTTTTCTTCGCGGCGGCGCGGAATTGCTTGAATACGTCTTCGACGATTTTTTTTTCTTCGGGAGCATATTCCCTGCCTTTGCTTTGCAGACCCAGCACTCTATCCAATACATAGGGATTCAGGATCATCGGTTTGTCAACGAAACCGGCGCGGCGGGCCTGGGCGAGGAGGCGGTTGTGAAACGTCAGGTCGTATATCGCCTTGCCTTCGATACGTTTTATCGGCGTGTTGGGCGGAGCGAAACCGAGGAACAGGCTGTTAAATCCGGCCTGACGCAGCATGAGGAGTTCGTCGTGGATGCGCTCATCCGTGTACCATTCGGGATAGCACTGATAACGAACATCGTCCACGTAGATTCCGAATACGGTATCGTCGCCGGCCGTCAGTTTGGCGGGAGAAACGTCTATCGTAAGCGGAACGGCGGCGAGTTTCGTTTCGCCGGAGTATACATCAATGGTTCCGGTATATTGACCCGGTTTGACATCGGCGGGAATTTCGCACTCGACGGCATACATTTCCACCTTGCCGGCGTGGGCGTCGAGTTTGGTTTGTGGTTCGATCAGTTCGGGCACGACCCAGCTTCGCCGGATATACGTATCGGAAGGCCTGGAATCGAATCTTTCCTGCTGATGCCACCAGCGGATTGTATTGACCTCGGCCGGGATGGACGAATCACCGATCTTTGCCCGGACGGCGATATTTTTGATATCTCGCAACGGGAAAACAGCAAATGGGATGACTACCTTGTCGCCGGCTACGACGGTGCGCTGCACGGCGGGAAGTGTTTCTTCCGGTAGAGGGATGCTGTCCGGCTGAATCCATCGCGGTTCAGGCCTGTTGAAAAGAATCAAACCTTTCTTGGTTTGTTGTTCGGTGGGTTCGGGCTTGGCAGCTTCGCGAACATCGACGCCGATTTCCGAATTTCGCAGCCGGCTGTAGAGAGACGTTTCGGGAAATTCATCGTCAATGCCGGGTGTGAAACTGAGGGGATATTCCTTGTATACGTTCTTGCCTCTTAGAAGCTGAATGCGAAATCGGTAGATACCGTACGAAAATCGGCTGACATCGACTCTAAAATTGAATCTGGCGTTTTCGATGGGAAACTGTTCGCTTGTCGATACGACGGCCTCGCCGGTGGGGGAGAGCAATTCCGCGCGAACGCGTTGCCCCGGTTGTGCGTCGGCTGGGTCGATGATTCCGCGAATGTCAATGGCGTCAGCATCGCGACGGATGTAGAACATGGGATCCTTCGTCTGGAAGCTCCAGGACATATTGCGAACCAGCACGCTTCCCCTGCCATGCACGCGCAGTGTCACAGAAGCGTAGGCGGCGTTTTGAGCAAGCCATTGCTGATCGAGGGTGATGGTACGGAAGGCGTCGCGGGAAGCGTCGCCTCCGGAATTGGAATAGGACCAATTGATATGGGCTTTCTTATCGTCGTAATAAGTTATATTCAGACTGGCGAGGGCGTCGCCTTTGGTCATGATCTCCGCCGACAGGCGATACTGCCGGTTCCAATAGACTTTCGTGTTCAGAATCGTGGGGTTCGTGTAGAACCTTCCGACGGTATTGGGATTTTTGGTTGTATCGGCGGTCACTTCGACCACTTTCTTGCCGTTGACCTCCACCAACTTCACGCGGCCGTCGGAACACGACCAGCCATTGGTTCCCATACGGAAGTCAGGATTGGGAAGCAGGTTTTCACCCGGCTGACCTGTGGATTCAGCAGCCAACACCTGAGCGCACAAACAAGAAACGATGAACACGATGTATATTTTTTGCATGATGATTTTCCGTACAAGAGGATGTCGCGGATAAGCGAACTTTTTTCCTGACGTTAACGTCATTTTGAATATTGCGGATAGATATAATTTACATACGTGGAACTCGACGCGTCGTCATTGTTGAGATATTGAAACGGCTCGTTGGGCCCTTCGACGTGCAGATCGAGGCAGAGGACGTTGGCGGCGGTTTCATCCTTGTGAATTTTGTAAAAATGCCAATAAGCATCGTTCCAGATGGTCAACATCGAGCAGTAGGAATCCACGATATACAAAACTTCCGAGGCATGTCGCAGTGTTTTGTTTCCCCATTGCTTGGGCGTTTCCATGGTCACCGTGGGGATTCCCCACTGGTATTGGCGGTTAATGGAATAGTCCGACGGCGCGTAGGGTTGCATGCGGTTGCTCGCTTCATTCGCGGGACAATCGAACACCTTACCGTCACCGTCATTGTATCGCATCAGCTTGTACTGCCACGTCTGTAATTGCCATTCCTGGTGGGACGCACAACTCGATTCGTCTTTCATGTTCGGGAAAATGTTCTCGTTATCGTCCAGATACAAAGCCACAAGATATCCAATGGATCGCAAGTTTGTCTGGCAAACGACGGTTCGGGCCAAATCCTTGGCCTTGGTCAGGGAAGGAAGAAGGATCGACACGAGCAGAGAGATAATGGCGATGACAACGAGAAGTTCAATCAAGGTAAAGCCGCGTGCCGGATTTGTGTTTCGACCTGTCATGGACACACTTGAATGCTTTTGGAGCAAGTCTGGATTCTAATTCCATTATACACGAATTCTCACCGGCGGGCCGCCGTATTATCGACGGCCCACCGGTCGAGAATCAAAACACGTTCGTATTGACTATTTACGGCGGCGAATCACCGCGAATCCCAAACCCGTCATCAACAAGGTAAGTGTCGCCGGTTCGGGAGTTCGGCTGAAAATCGCCGTGTCCTGGTACACATCGGAAAACACCACGTCGTCAATCAGGCCGTCAAACGCTGGGCCGTACGGGGCGCTGCCCGCATTTTTGGGATTACCGACCGTCAGCGCCCAGGGAGTGTATCCGCCGCTTGCCGTAGACCAGTAATTCGCTCCGACATTGTCGGTGTCCTGCTGCTGGCCGTCGACATATAACGCCAGATTCCCGGTGGAATTTTCCCAGGAAAAACCGACCTGCAACCAATCCCCGGCACTGAAGGTCTGGGGACTGGACTGGAGATACACATAGGTCGGGTTGGGCGAATCGGCCAACCGGCCCAGGAAGACCAGCCAGGAATCCGAAATGGAGCTGTAATACAAATTCAGGAACCGTCGGCGATCTTCACTGTAACCTCCACCGACGCAAAGCGCCGTGCCGCTGCTGGTCGATGTGGTACTGTCGAAATTCGGTTTGAGTCGAATCGAAAACGTACCCGCGACAAGATTCACGTTCACGTTCGTTCCATCAAGAGGATAGTTCAGGTTCGTCGGCGTCGCGGGATTCGGCGCGACGGCCCCGCCGGTGTATCCGTTGGATACCCAGGGAGTCGTGGATTGCGGGCCGCTCCACGGAGTCACCGTACCACCGGCGGCGTAGTCGGCGCTGTTGGTTCCGCTGTTGTAGTGGGCCTCCCACGTGATCGTCGCCGTCGCCGGAACGGCGGCTAGTAGAACTACCAGAAATAATGCCACGTTCTTCATTGGTTCGTCTCCTTTACAAAAGTGTGTTTTCCTGTCCTTCCTGAATAGCAACTTCAGATGATTCCGTCCTGTCATCCCGCCGATTCCCGGCGGATGAATTTCAGGGGCGCTTCGTCGTATCCGGGTACGGCATCGGGTTTCTTCAGCCGTTCGACCATGCGAGCTTCGATCAGGTCGAACGCCTCGACGTGATTCCAGGAGATACTCGCGATGGAAGGTTTGTATCCCTGGATCATCGGCGTGTTGTTCAGTCCCACGACGGCGACGTCGTCCGGGACGCGCCGGCCTTTTTCGGTGAGGTAGCGAATCGCCGCGACAGCCGCTTCGTCGCAGGTGCAGAACAGGGCGTCGAAATCGCGATCCTCCAACCGCTGCGCCTCGAACGCGTCGCGGAACACCGTGTAATAATCCGAATCGCGCGGTATCCCCGCGTTGACGCCGAAAATCGTCCCCTCCTCGCTCGCGTCGAGTCCCTGCCGGCGAAGGGCGTCGCGGAACGGCCCGATTTTCTCGAGATTCGTCATAGCGTCGTTGACGGAGGTCACGATCATGGGCCGACGACGACCGGTCTGAACGAAATGGTCCACGATGTCGTCTATCGCCGGAACCATGTCCAGATAAATCACGTGGGCGCGAAAATCGGTTCTTGGAATCGGGATATTCGAGATCAGAACCGTCGCGGGGAACTGGTTCAAGGCCTCTCGAACCTTCGGGGGGATCGGCAGTTTCATGTGGAAACAGATGCCGTCCACGCGACGCGTGGCCATTTCCTTCAGGGATTCCAGCATCACGTCGGGATCCTGCAGGCTGTCGACCAGGTACGTCTGGTATCCGCGACGGTGCAGGCGCAGGGAAATATCCTGCGGCATAAGGTTCTGCGGGTAAAACGGGCCGGAAGGAAGAATCAACCCGATGGTCTGCGTTTTCTTCCCCGCCAGACCCAGCGCCAGGCTGTTCGGGCGATATCCCAGATTCGCGGCGACCTTATGCACTTTCGCCTGCGTTTCGGCGGGAATGCCCAATTCGTCGCCGCGGCCGTTCAAGATCAATCCAACCGTGGAACGTCCCAGTCCCGCTTTCGCGGCGACGGTTTTGAGGGTGATTCCTGGAGCGGATGCTTTCATAACCCAATACTACCGCGATCTAGTAAATTTGTCAATCCAAATCCAATCCTTGTCCCATGTTTTTTTTCCTGATCCGGTGATTTTTTCATTTTTTTGATTGAAATGGAATTTAGAGCACAATATATTGGGTCTTACTGCCGGTAATCGAGGTTGATTGCCGATATGTTGGGTGTCGGCGGGGCTTCAGGCCCCACTCTTCCGGCGCCGTTTTCGCGGTACTTCTGCTTGGAATCGGTATGGATTCTGTGCGCTGTTGTATCGTCGAATCGAATGGGTTGTAACAATTCGGGTTGTGGTGATTGGCGCATTCCCACGCGGATTTTTCCGTGACGGGAAAGCCGGGCCGCCGTCAGGATACCTCTCGACGGCGGTTTGCAAAGGAGTATGGCGATGTTCGAATGGATTCGAAAACGCGACGGTCAGGTTGTCCCGTTTCAACCGGAAAAAATCACCCGCGCCATCTACAAAGCCGCCGTCGCCTGCGGCGGGGAGGACTACGCCAAAGCCGAGGCCCTCTGCCGCGAAACCCTCCTGATCGCCGAACGCCGCTACGGAGAGCGCACGCCCGAAGTCGAATCCATGCAGGACATCATCGAAAAAGTCCTCATCGAAAACGGACACGCCCGGACCGCCAAGGCCTTCATCCTCTACCGCGAAAAACGCAAAAGCGCCCGCCAGATGAACGCCCTGATCGGCGCGACCATCGAGATGTTCAGCGACTACCTGGAGGACCGCGACTGGAAGGCCAAGGAAAACGCCAACACGCAAAAGAGCATCAACGGTCTGAACAACTACGTCCGGGAATTTTTCACGAAACAATACTGGCTCAACGAAGTCTATCCCAACGAAGTGCGCGACGCCCACGAAAGCGGCGCCGCCCACATCCACGACCTGGGATTCCTGGGCCCCTACTGCGCCGGCTGGGACTTGCGACAACTGCTGATCGACGGGTTCGGGGGCGTGCCCGGCAAGTGCGAATCCAAACCCGCCAAGCACCTGCGGAGTTTTCTGGGGCAGATCATCAACTCCACGTTCACCACGCAGGGCGAGACGGCCGGGGCGCAGGCCTGGAGCAGCTTCGACACGTACTGCGCCCCGTTTCTCCGTTACGACAACCTCACCTACGCCCAGGTCAAGCAGGCGCTGCAGGAATTCGTCTTCAACATCAACGTGCCGACGCGCGTCGGTTTCCAGTGCCCCTTCAGCAACCTGACCTTCGACCTGACCGTCCCGGCGACCTTAAAAGACCAGGCCGTCATCGTCGGCGGCGAAGTCAAGGACGCCAAGTACGGCGACTTCCAGGCCGAGATGGACCTGTTCAACCGCGCGTTCTGCGAAGTGATGATGGAAGGCGACCGCAAAGGGCGCGTGTTCACGTTCCCGATTCCGACGATCAACGTCGGGCGGGACTTCCAATGGGACCGACCGTCCGTCGACGCGTTCATGGAAATCACCGCCAAGTACGGCGTGCCGTATTTCGCCAACTACGTCAACTCCGACCTCTCGCCGGACGACGCGATTTCCATGTGCTGCCGGCTGAGAATTGACACGAAGGAGCTCCGCAAGCGAGGCGGCGGGCTGTTCGGAAGCAATCCGCTGACCGGTTCGATCGGCGTGTTCACGATCAACCTGCCGCGCATCGGCTACCAGACGAAAACGAAGGAGGAATTCCAGGAACGCCTCCGCGAACTGATGCACACCGGAAAGACGCAACTGGAGATCAAGCGCAAGATCGTCGAGGAGCAGACCGCCAACGGCCTGTATCCCTACTCCGCCTACTACCTGCGGAACATCAAGCGGCGCACGGGCGAATACTGGACGAACCATTTCAACACGATCGGCATTATCGGCATGAACGAGGCGCTGTTGAATTTCATGGGCAAGGATATCGTCTCCGAAGAAGGCAAGAGCTTCGCGGAAGAACTCATGCAGTTCATGCGGGACGAAATGCAGGTCATCCAGGAGCAGACGGGGCACTTCTACAACCTCGAAGCCACCCCCGCCGAGGGCACCAGCCATCGCCTCGCCAAACTTGACAAGCAGCGGTATCCCGACATCATCACCGCCGGGAATGAGACGCCCTACTACACGAACTCCTCCCAGCCGCCCGTGGGCTTCACCGACGATATCTTCGAGGTGCTGGACAACCAGGACTCGCTCCAGTCAATGTACACCGGCGGGACGGTGCTGCATTTATACCTCGGCCAGAAGATCGACGATCCGAACGTCTGCAAGCGGCTGCTGCGGATGATCTTCAAACGCTACAAGCTGCCCTACGTGTCGATCACCCCCACGTTCAGCATCTGCAACACGCACGGGTACATCGCGGGCGAACATTTCACCTGCCCGCAGTGCGAAGCGACCTGCGAAGTCTGGTCGCGCGTGACGGGATACCTTCGCCCGGTGGCGAATTACAACCAGGGCAAGGCCGCCGAGTATATGGAACGAAAAAAATACACGCTCCCCGAAACGGCGGGAGTATAAAACTATATTTATGCGTGTGCTTGGCGGAGCACCTGCTCCGCCAAGTCTTGGACGATGGATAAAAACGTGGTGGAGCGGGTGCTCCACCACGCACAGGTTTGAGGATTAGAATGCGAATCGCAGGTTTAGAACGAAGCTCCTTTGTGGATTACCCGGGCAAGCTGGCGGCGGTGCTCTTCACGCCCGGCTGCAACCTGGACTGCTTCTATTGCCACAACCGCCACCTGCTGTCCCCCGGCGAGGAGGACGTTGTTTATTCCCCCGAAGACGTGCTTGATTTTCTTCGCCGCCGCGTGGGACTGCTGGAGGGCGTGGTCGTCACCGGCGGGGAACCGACGCTCCAGAAAGACCTTGAAGAGTTCCTCGCGGAAATTCATTCGATGGGTTTCGCGGTTAAACTCGACACCAACGGCACACAGCCGTGGGTCGTCCAGCCGTTGATCGAAAAACGCCTGGTCGATTTCGTGGCGATGGACGTCAAGGCCCCCAAAAGTCGCTACGACGAAATCGCCGGGAAACCCGTGGATATCTCCGCCGTCGAGGAAAGCGTGAATCTCCTGATGCACAGCCGCGTGGACTACGAATTCCGCACGACGTTCGCGCCGCAGCTGACGGCGTTGGATATCGTGACGATCGCCGCGTGGATTCACGGCGCGAAGCGGTACGTGTTGCAGCAATATCGCCCGCCGGGCCTGGGCGTGGACATGTTCGGGTTGGTGGATTCCCCGAAACCAAGACCGCCGGAATACATCGCCCAGGCCGCCCTGCTCGTCCGCCGCTTCGTGCGGCACATCGAAGTAAGAGGCTTGGGATACGAACCGGATCTTCTCACTAAAGAGAAACTCACCACCCCCGTTTCGTCTCCATTGGCGAAAGCAAACAAACAATCCATTCGCTCAATCGAATCGGCGTAAAGATTCTATAACCGCAAACCGCGAATTGTCATCCTGAGCGAAGCGCAGCGAAGTCGAAGGATCTCACGGGTTCCTGAGTGTGGGGTCCTTCGACTTCGCTGCGCTTCGCTCAGGATGACAACGAAGGTATCCCAAAAAAAAACGTGGTGGAGTCCCTGAGGGACTCCACCACGCAAAGATATTCATTTCTTTTTTGTTATCTTTCAATCCGCATTCCGCAATTGGATTACACAATCCCCTGCGCGATCATCGCGTTGGCGACTTTCTGGAAACCGGCGATGTTGGCGCCCGCGACCAGGTTGCCCTTCAGGCCGTACTGCTCCGCCGCGGCGGTGCTCTGGTCATACACGGCGTCCATGATCTGCTTCAAACGTCCGTCGACTTCCGCGAATGGCCAATCCAGGCGCATCGAGTTCTGGGCCATCTCCAGGGCGCTGGTGGCGACGCCTCCGGCGTTGGCGGCCTTGGCGGGTCCGAGGATCACGCCGGCATCCTGGAAGACGTCCACCGCTTCGGGCGTCGAGGGCATGTTCGCGCCTTCGCCGACGGCCTTGCAGCCGTTCTTCACGAGCGTCCTGGCGGAGTTCTCGTCGATCTCGTTCTGCGTCGCGCTGGGCAGCGCCACGTCGCACGGAATCGACCAGATGCCCGAGCAGCCTTGGGTGTACTGGGCGGACTTGTGCTCGTCGGCGTATTCCTTGATCCTGCCGCGCTCGACTTCCTTGATCCGCTTGACGGTATCGAGCTTGATCCCTTCCTCGTCCACGACGTATCCGCCGCTGTCGGACAGCGC
>JAFGJE010000192.1 GCA_016929245.1 Phycisphaerae bacterium | reverse complement strand
TGAAAATACAAACCATCGGGTATGGTATGGAAGCCCGACAGGGCTGGTCAGCGTTTAGCCGGGGGTGAGTGAAACGAACCCCCGGTTATAGTTGTTGTAAAAGAGTCCCGACGGGACGGCAGCGAATCTGGAATATCCTACCATTCGGCGAAATTCCAACATCGCTGCCGTCCCGTTGGGACTTGTAGGAATACAACGCTTTCCGGGGGTTCGCGGCGCTCACGCCCCGGCTAAACGCTGATCAGCCCTTCGGGCTTCAAGACAAGTCTGTACGTGTTTTTGAGAAGTGGGTAAAGGCGAGCACTTGCGCCCGCGGCTACTTTCCGTGATAATCCTTTTTCGCGGAAGGGAAAAAATTTCAAAAAAACCGATCCGACGTGTAACGTCTTTCGACGATGGTTCACTACCTTTTCAGCGGAACGAAATGAAAAGTGAACTCAAAAGGTGAAAGGTAGGTGGATCATGTCGAACGGAAAAACATCAAAATGGATGCTTGTGGCGGTGGCGGCGGGGGCCGTGATTCTGCTGGGGGTGGAGACCACACAAGCGGGGGGCTTCAGCGTGAGCATCGGCGGGCTGTCCATCGGCTCCTGGGACGGAGGATGCACGCGAAGTTACGTGTACATCAGCGATTATGACGACGATTGGGGATGCCGATACGTCTCTCGTCCCTATTATCGTCCGTATTATCGCGTTCAGCCGTACCGCCGTCCGGGGCGATTCCACACGATGCCCCATCATCGCGGACATCGGGGGCATCACGGACATCACGGACATCATCGCCCGTAAAGAACGATTCCTGAGAATTCCATAAGAAACACCGCCAAACGGAAAGCCGAGACGATCATCGGCTTGCCGTTTGACGGTGTTTTCTTCGAACAAGAAGACCTCGGTGAAAGGAACGGAAATCATCGTTCCCTTCGGAAGGGCGTTTGGGGTATCCTTTGGGGGTATGACTCATCGGTACGGAATCTTCACCGGGGGCATCGACATCCCGGACGAAAAGCAGGCCACCCTCGACGAACCGATACGCGCGGTCTCGGAGATCGAGGTGTTGCGCGTCCCGCTGGCGCCGTGCGGCGGGGCGGCCGCCGAAGCGGTCGTCGAACCCGGGCAAAGCGTCCGGGCGGGAGAGCGCCTCGCCAGGGCGGGGCAGGACGGCGTGGACGTCTTCGCGCCGCTGGCGGGTCAGGTGCGGGACGTCGTTTCGGTGGTCACCGCCATCGGCAGGCAACTGATGCGCATGCCGGCGATCGAGCTGACGGAGTTGTCCGGCTGTCGGGAAATCCCTGACGGCGAAGAAACGTTCGACTGGATCCACGCCGACGCGGAGGAACTGCGCCGGCGAATCGACGAATCGCACCTGGTGACGCAGCGCCGCCGTCCCCTGCCGCTGACGCGCTGGGTGCAACGGGCGCACCGGGCCGCGTGCGAGGTGTTCGTGGTCAACGCCGTGGAATCCCAGCCTTACATCACCGCGGACCATCGTCTGCTGGTGGAACACGGCGAGGAGGTCATGCGGGGGGTGTCGATCCTCGCCCGCGCCGTCGGCGCCCGGCGCTGCATCCTGGCGGTGGATCAACGTCGCACGCGGGATTACGACCCCCTTCTGGCGCCGGCGGAATATTATGAGGTGGAACACGCCGCCCTTCCTCCGAAATATCCCATCGGTTCGGATCATATTCTCCTGAAGGTGCTGACGCGCCGGGAAGTGCCCTGCGGGGGAAACACGCTGGACATCGGGGCGGCGGTCATCGACCCGGCCAGTTGCTTCGCCGCGTATCACTGGGTCGCGCGGGGTCGGCGACTGGGCGGACGCTTGGTGACGATCTCCGGCGAACACGTCACCCGCCCGGCGAACCTGTTCGTTCCCTTCGGTACGGACGCGCGCAGTCTCCTGCCGACCTCCCCGCCGCCGTATGTCATGGGCGGACCGATGGTCGGGACGCTCTGCGAGGGCGACGCGGTGACCGGTCCGGCGGTCAACGCCTTGCTGGCGATCGACCCGACGCCCACCGGATCGGCGTCGCAGTGCATCCGGTGCGGGTGGTGCCGCGACCACTGCCCGACGCGCTTAAACGTGGCGGTGCTCAACGACCTGTACGAACTGTCGCGCGTCGAGTCGGCGGAACTGCTCGGGGCGCTGTCCTGCGTGGAGTGCGGCGTCTGTTCGTACGTCTGCCCGGCCCGGCTACCGCTGACGCGGCGGGTGCGGGAACTGAAGCGCGCGATCCGACGCCTGCGACACACCCCCGCGCCCCGACGGGAAGGCGAACCCCATCATCATCCGGAGACGACCTGATGCCCGCGACGCCCGAGACGACATCCCGGCAGTACGCCCAGCCCGTTGTCAACGCCGCCGAGGCGCCGCTGATTCGCGCGCCGGAAAAAATCCAGTCCGTCTACACCGTCACCACCATCGCCGCCTGTTTACCGATGGCGGCGGGGTGGCTGTATTTCGGGTATCACGCGATTCTCGTCTCGCTGCTGTCGGTGGCGAGTTGCGTGGCGATCGAATGGGGATATTTCCGCGTGACGCACTCCCCCGCCCTGCTGGGTCGGGCGCACGCGTACCTGACCGGAGTGCTGCTGGCGCTGACCTTACCGCCGTTCACGCCCTGGTACGTCGTGATTCTCGCGGCTGCCTTCGCGATTCTCGTCGGAAAGGCGGTTTTCGGCGGAGTGGGGCATTTTCTCTGGCAGCCGGCGCTGGTGGGGCGGTTCGCCGTGGCGGTGATCCTGCCCGTCTTGGCGCAATTGACGCCGGCTGGAAGCGACCAGAAGCAGGTCACTCTCACGCCGACGCACTGGCCGGTGCTTTCGCGGGATCACCTGCTGCTGGGGGACCTGGACAACGTCGCGCAGGATCGCCTGGTGGCGTATCGCGGGTGGCGAAGTCGCCAGGCGTCGCCCGGAACGGAAGGATTCGCGATGCAACACCCCGCCGAGACGCTCGCGCCGTTGTCCCGCGGGGAGGAACCCGCCTATAGCGCCCTGGCGCACCCGCGACAGGACCTTCCCAACTCCAAACCGGCGGCGCTGACCCTCCTGCCGCCCATCGGCGATCTGCTGTTCGGCGCCCGCCCCGGCGGAATCGGTGAAACCTGCGCCGCGATGATCCTCGTGGCGGGGATATACCTGGTGTATCGGAATTACGTCAAATGGCAGTTGCCGCTGGCGTTTCTCGCTTCGGCGGCGGTGGTCGCCGCCGTCGCGCCGGTGCAGCTGGCCGGCCCGAATCAAACCGTCGAGTGGATGTGGTTTCCCGTGTTCGCCGAGGGGCTTGACGTCGGATTCACGTATGTCTGCTACCAGGTTCTCAGCGGCGCGCTGCTGCTGTCGGCGTTCTTCCTGGCGACGGAGATGACCTCCAGCCCCGTCACGACCGGTGGGCAGGTGATCTTCGGCGTCGCAGGCGGGTGGATCGCCATGGGACTGCAACTGTACTTCGAGACGGCGATTCCCGCGTACCTGGCGGTGCTGGCGATGAACACCCTCACGCCCACCATCGACGCGATCTGGCTGCCGCGCGTCTTCGGACAAAAGCATTTCGAGTGGCTGCGCATTCCCTTCCGGGGAAAACCGACAAAAGAATAACCCCACCCCCGTCCAGGGGAGGGGTCATTCCGCTCAAAGAGAAGGAGTGTGAAAGATGAAGTGTTATGCGCAGGCCTCCCGGTAGGTTTCTTCGAGTTCGGATTCGTCGTTCTGGTCGTCCTCGTCGTTTTCGTTCCAGGGAGGTTTAATTCCGTAGCGTTTGAGTTTCGAGTGCAGCGTCGCGCGGGTGATGCCCAGCAGCCCGGCCGCCTTCGTTCGCTGCCAGCCGGTTTCCTGCAACGCGCGCTGGATGAACTCGCGTTCGGCGGTTTCCAGCGAGAAATCCTTCGGCGCGGCGTCTTCCGGCATTTCGCGGCAGGACGACTCGAGCCGGTCGATCAGGATGCTCTCCGGGCGGATGAGCTTGCCCTTTTCCATGATCAACGCGCGGGAAATGACGTTGCGGAGTTCGCGGATATTGCCCGGCCAATCGTGGGACTGAAGCAGTTGTTCCGCGGCGGCGGTGAATCCTTCCTTCGGTTGATCGACCACCACGTCGGACGTGGCGAGGAAATACTGCGCCAAGAGCGGAATGTCGCTGCGACGATGCGGGGAGGCCAGGGCGGTCAGTTTGATCGGAAACACCGCCAGGCGATAGTACAGGTCCCGGCGGAATCGGTTGGCTTCCACTTCCGCCAGCAGGTCGCGGTTGCTGGAGGCGATGATCGTCGCCCGGCAGGCGATATCCTTCGTGCCGCCGACCTTGCGGAATTTGTGTTCCTGGAGCACCCGCAGGAGCTTGGCTTGCAGTTCAAGGGGCATTTCGCTGATTTCGTCGAGGAAGATCGTTCCCGCGCCGGCGGCCTCGAACAACCCGGTCTTGTCGCGGTCGGCGCCGGTGAACGAGCCGCGCACGTGGCCGAACAGCTCGCTTTCCAGCAGGCTGGCGGTCAGCGCGGCGCAGTTGACGGCGACGAAGGTTTCCTCGGGCCCGTGTCGATGGGCGTGGACGGCCTGGGCCGCCAGCTCCTTGCCCGTGCCGGTCGGTCCGACGACCAGAACCGGATTGCATCCGCTGCGCGCGACCATCTCGATGGTCTGGAGCGTTTCGAGCATCGCGGTGCTTTTGCCCGCCAGCGTCACGGTTTGGGGACACAGGTGATGGAAGAACTCTTCACGCATGTTCTGAATGTTGTTTTCCGTGCTCGTGGAGCAGGTTGGCGCAAGAGAAGTACAACCTTTTGCAGCATGATTCACTTTCATACGTCAGCCGTATCAGCCCTTTCCCGGATTTCCTCCCTACGGAGCGTGGGGAGCCCGATTCCAACCAGTGAGAACATCTTACCTTCCTTGTCGCGCCGCCGGTTCAGGCGACGCGCATGACCGTCGCCAGGCGGCGAAGGCGGCGGATCAATGCCTTATGTCGAAGACAAACCGACGACTCGCTGATCTCAAACACGTCGGCGATTTCGCGAAACGTCATGTGCTTCGAATAATACATGATCAAAAGCTCACGATCCTGTTTCCGCAATTGACGCAGCAGCGCGGTGCACAGATCGCGGGCCTCCAGTTGTTTTCCGTCCTCCTCGGCGTGGCGATCCCGCACGTCCGGCGTCCAGGTTTCCTCGCAGTCGGCGAGTCCCGCCGCTTCGCTGAACGGCAGCACCCGCGGCATGTTGGCGCTGCTGCGACGGCGGAGCACTCCGTCCTTTCGCATCTGGTCGATCGCCCAGAACATTCCTTTCTGGGAAGCGAAATTCGGAAACGGCACGCCTCGCGTGGAATCAAACGCGTTGGCGGACATCGTCAGACCCAACAGCGAATAGCTGTACAGGTCGTCCATCGACACCCAGGTGTATCGCCGCTTTAAGCGAGAGGCGATCTGCCGGGCTATCGGCATGTGGTCGTTGAGCATGTCGTTGACATTGGGGTCTTTCAATGCTGTTGCGCTCATTATGGTTTCCTTTTTCTTCATGGTTCCTTCTCACCTGTTGCTTCCAGTTTTTCCATCCGACACCCCTATGATGCGCTCAGAGAATTCCGATTTCAATAGCGTTGATACCTCAAAAAGTTGGGAAAACAGGAATAATAAGACTGAATTCCGGTCAAAAAATGTTAAGATAGATAAAATATCAGACTACGCCGATTTGTCTAGTTTTTCCTGAATACTTCGCTTATGCCTGATTGTCGCCTGAGTTAGAGAAATTGCATTTTCTTCGTAGGAGTCTGTAGGGAATTCCCATGATTCTGGGTGTATCCACTCAATCGGAGAGAGGGAAAAAATAAGAATTAAGCCGAATAATCCGAATAATTTTACAGCAAAAACCCTACTTTTTTCTTGGCTTGAGCGTACAAATTTCCCTTTTCAGATCGCACGTTCGGCAGGATTCTGCTGGTAAAATTCCTTAAGTTGTTCGTAGAGAGCGGGATGTTTTCGTTTGAGTTTCCGTGGTGTCTCGAAAAACGCTTCGGTGATGACGGCGAAGAATTCCGCGGGGTTTGTCGCGCCGTAGGCGTCGAGATCGGTTTTACGATGGTGGTGGATGTCGTCGATGAGTTTTTGGTATTCGCCGCCCAGCACGCGGGCCCAGGCGATGTACATGGACCGACGCGGCAGCGCCGGCGCGCCGTTCGTGCCGCCGGCTTCGTCGTCGAGTTGGTGGGCGAATTCATGGTAGACCACGTTGTGTCCGTCGTGGGCGTCGAACGCGCCGGATTTGACGTCGTCCCAGCTCAGCACGACAGGCCCGCGGTGCCAGCTTTCGCCCAGCCGGTTGTCCTCGCCGCCGATGACCAGGCTGCCCACGCGGCGCTCGGCCGGGACGAAATAGTGATGCGGATACACGAAAATCGTGCGCAGGGAGGGATAATATTTCGTTTCGCGGTGCAGCAGGAGCATGCACGCCTGGGCGGCGATGGTCACGCGGATTTCGTCGGTCATCTCCAGCCCGCCGCAGCCTTCGAAGGTTTTCTCCTCGAGGAACACCAGAATGTCCCCGCGCAGTTCCTCCTGCTCCGCCGACGTGAGATGAGAATACACCGGAACGTTCCGCTCCAGCACCGCCAGCCACTCCGCGGGAAAAGGCTGACGACGAATCTTCTCCCAACGACGACGTCGAAATCCAAACATCCTATTGATTCACTCCAACATTCTGGAAGAAAGTAACAATTCCCAAAACCCATGGGAGGGTATTTCCCACTCTATCGACTGAGGCTATCGACAAATCCCTCTTTCGTATATTTCTCTCGAAAATTCTTGGAGAATTGCCACGTAAGATCGCGACGTAATCCAATTCGCTGAAGGATTTCCTCCAATGAAATACCTTGTTCTGCACGGCTCAGATATCCTAATACTTTAAATACGATGCTATCCGCTGAACAGATGACATACTGTTCCTTTGATGTGACCAGATGAGCCAGAGCTTCGCGTTCACCGGGATCAAAGCGTTCAAGATAGGTAATGTCAAAATGTTTTGTTAATTCAGCATCCTGTGAAAGCGAGACATCGAAAACATTAATCTGATTGTTTTGTTCATAAATGGTCAGATCAATATCGTATTGCACACCATCTTCATCACAATAAAATTTTGACTCTCTTGAGGCGATTGTCCGGGATAGATGAACATCGCAATGAGACAGAATCTGCTCCCAAATACCTAACTGAAAGAGCTTGATTACAATATTGGCATCAAGCAGGAGCAAGCGGAACTTCTTGGTCATCCGTAACCTCCTGCTGAATGTATTTCATTACTTTATGCCTTGGAACTTCCATGTATTCAGCAAATCGACCTATCGACATGGCTCCAGATCTCAAGGCCTTAATTGCCAGCATCTGATATCGTTCCGGTCGCTTTGGCGCTTTCGTGTCGTATCGTTCTTCGAAAACGGTTGACATTGCCTTAAGGTTTTGGGCAAACTCTTGAACTTGTTCTTTTTTAATATGGTCGGCAAATAATTTCAGGTTGAAAAGACGCCAGAGAATCGCCTCGGCGGAAACATCAAACTGTCGAGCAATATCATATATTTCAAGATACCCGAGCTTTCCATCACGAAGCTTGTTCCCGAAAGCCGAGCGTACCGCTTCGTCGGGAAGAAGGAGATGCGAAGCAAAAGCATTCGCAAACCTTTCCTCTATTTCGCCAGCAGCAAACGAACTCGCTTCATCGTTGCCTTTTCGAAATAGATGCCATGTAAGTAGATGGAAGAGTTCGTGGGCAAGATCGAAATTTCTTCGCCAGCGAACATTGTCTTCGTTGAGCAACATCGCGGCGCCAAAAGAATCGCTTAATGTTGATGCTGCTGTACCGGAAGGTTCGAAATTAAGGTGGAATATCTTGACACCACACACTTCTTCAAGAACAGAGAGCAATGATAAACCAGGCCTATCTCCAAGATTAAGGTCATCTCTAACCTGTTTTGCGAGAGTTTCAGACTTCATATAATTCCAGGAACCAGTACTGCGAGGAACCATTGGGAGATAAACAGGCAGTTCTTCCTCTGTCCATAACTCCAGGTTGTGGTACTGTTCGCATAATCTTATAAAAACAGATTCGACTTCTTCGCACCCAATAGCTGGTTTTTCTCGCCAAAGAACGATCTCAGGTGTAATCGCACCTTCGGTAAGGAAAAAAGCAACGGAACGTCGATAGGTATTAGCAAGTACTTGCAACTGACTCAAGCTTGGTTCACGCTTTCCATTTTCGAATTCCGATATCGAAGATTCACCGATATCCGTGCGTTCCTTAACCTGAGACAAAGTCATGACAGACCGATTCCGCGCATACTTTAACCGTTCAGAAATTCCCACAATGATCTCCTAGAAAGGATGATTGCGATTCTTTTTTTTGCAATCCAGAATATTATATACAATAAATCGGATATTTCAACGCAAAACTTTCGCAAATATAGAAATTGATGTGCCTGTTTTCCTTCATGATATATAACTAATTGATAATATAGAGATTGCACATCCTTACCTTATACGACCTGTCGAAAAAAAATGATGTGAATATTTGGGTATTGTTTCATCGATTGGGTATGTAACCTGGTATGTCTACTTCTCGCCTTCGGCGAGAATCGCCTTATCCGCGATGTCGCCTCGCCAGAAGGCGCCTTGCCATTGGATTTTCGTCACCGCTTCGTAGGCTTTTTCCTGGGCGGCTGCCAGCGTGTCGCCCAGGGCCGTCACGCCCAGCACGCGCCCGCCGTTGTTGACCAGTTTGCCGTTCTTCATCGCGGTACCGGCGTGGAAAACTTTCACGTCGCCGAGGGCTTCGGCTTCCTCGATGCCGGTGATCTCGAATCCCTTTTCGTAGGAACCGGGGTAGCCGCGGCTGGCCATTACTACGCAGACCGACGGGCGCGGGTCGAATTCGATGGCTGCGTCTTCGAGCTTGTGCTGCGCGGTCAGCAGGAGCACTTCCAGCAGGTCGCTCTTCCATCGCATCATCAGCGGCTGACACTCGGGGTCGCCGAATCGGCAGTTGAATTCGATCACCTTCGGTCCTGCGGGGGTGAACATCAGGCCCGCGTACAGCACGCCCTCATACCGGCCGAAGTCGCGGCGCATCGCGTCCACGATCGGCACGAGGATTTCGCTTTCGATGCGGTTCATCACGTTGCGGTCGATAATCGGCACGGGGCTATACGCGCCCATGCCGCCGGTGTTCGGGCCCGTGTCGCCGTCGCCGACGGGCTTGTGGTCCTGCAGCGGCTCGAGCGGGTAGATCGTCCGACCGTCGGTCAGCATCAGCACTGTGCCCTCCTGTCCGGTGAGCATTTCCTCGATCAACACGGTGTCGCCGGCCTTGCCGAAGACTTTCGAGAGCATGATCTCCTCGAGTGGTTTGATCGCCTGGTACGGTTCGGGGCAGACCGTCACGCCTTTCCCGGCAGCCAGGCCGGAGGCTTTGACCGCCACCCCGTGATCGCGCGAGAGGACGTAGGTTTTAGCGGATTCGAAATCGTGGAACACGCGCGCCTCTGCCGTCGGGACGGAGACGTGCTGCATGAGCGTTTTGGCGTAGACCTTGTCGGCCTCGATGCGAGCGCCCTGCTTCGTGGGCCCGAAGCACAGAATACCCGCCTCCCGGATCGCGTCGCCCAGGCCTTTGGCGAGGGGTTCTTCCGGGCCGACCACGACGAACTCCACGCCGTTGGTTTTGGCGAACTTCACCAGCCCGTCGGTGTCCGAGACGGGAATGTCCACGCACTCGCCCCCGTCCGCTTCGATGCCCGGATTGCCCGGCGCGGCGTACAGAACGTCGCACAGGGGGGATTGCATGATCTTCCACGCCAGGGCGTGCTCCCGACCGCCTCCGCCTACCAACAATACCTTCATGGGAAATCCTTTCGTTGCCTGAATCTCGGTGGAGAGTGTAAACTAACCCATCGCGGGAATCCAGATGATCCGCGAGGAAACGACAAATCCGACACTGAGACGCCGAGAAACTGAGTTTTTATATATGAATTTCTTCTCAGATTCCTCTTGTCAGCCTGAAGGGCTGAAAACAACATAGCCCAGGGCAACGCCCTGGGAGCGGAAAAATTTCATTATCCAAGCTCTGTAAGGGCGTGACAATTTGTATCGCCCTTACAGGGCTTGGAAAAAAGGAACCAGATTTCCCAAGGCGTTGCCTTGGGCTATGTTGCTGTTCGCCTTTCAGGCGAAAGAATACGAATTTATAAGAATTATTATCTATGGGTTTTATTGAAAGCGAAAATGAACAATCAACACGAAGAATTGATGGCGGCGGCGTTGGCGCAGGCCCGGCTGGCGCTGGTGGTGGAGGAAGTGCCCATCGGGGCGGCCGTCGCGGACGCGGAGGGTCGCGTCATCGCGGCGGCCCACAACCGGCGACATGTCGACCGCGATCCGACCGCCCACGCGGAAATGCTCGCCATCCGCGCGGCTGCCGAGGCGCTGGGCGACTGGCGGCTGACGGGCTGCACGCTGGCGGTCACGCTCGAACCCTGCTGCATGTGCGCCGGGGCAATCGTGCTGGCACGCATCGAAACGCTCGTGTACGGCGCAGCCGACCCCAAGGCAGGGGCCGTCGATACCCTTTACCGTCTCTGCAACGACGAACGGCTGAACCATCGCGTCAACGTCGTCGCGGGGGTAATGGCGGGCGAATCCAGCCGGCTGTTGAACGAATTCTTCCAGGCCCAGCGGGCGAAGGGGAAAAAGTAG
>JAFGJE010000191.1 GCA_016929245.1 Phycisphaerae bacterium | reverse complement strand
GCTGCGGGTCGGTGAATCGCTCGAACAGCAGGCCGTACCGGACCGGATCGACGGTTTGCAGTCCGAGGCAGTAGCCCAGCAGCGTGCCCACGCCGCTTCCGCGCGGGGCGGAGGGGATGTTGTTCTCGCGGGCGTACGTCACGAAATCGTGCACGATCAGGAAATAGGAGCTGTATCTCTTCTCGGCGATGACCGAAAGTTCGCGGTCGAGGCGCTGCCGGTATTCTTCGGCGATGGGCTGGCCGCGCTGCTCGAAGATCGCCGTCAGGCCGGCCTGGGCGATTTCGCGGAGGGTTTCGTCGTCGGTTTTGCCTTCGGGGGTGGGGAACTTCGGCAGGTGCTCCTCGGAGAAGTCCAGCGTCACGTCGCACATTTCGGCGATCTTGAGCGTGTTGTCGGCAGCGCCGGGAAATTCCTTCAAAACGTCGCGCATCTCCGCGGGCGGGCGCAGGTACAGGGTGGGCGGATATTCCAGCGCACCGCCGCCTTCGAGCGTCTTGCCGGTGGAAATGCAGGTCAAGACCTCGTGGGAGGGTTTGTCGTCCGCTCTCAGGAAGTGCACGTCGTTCGTGCCGACGACGCCGACGCCGATTTCCCCCGCCAGCTTCACCAGCAGCGGGTTGACGCGCGTCTGATCGTCGATGCCCTGGTTCTGCACCTCGATGAAGAACCGGTCCTTGCCGAAAATGTCGAGATACTCCCCGGCGATGCGTTTGGCTTTCTCGTAATCGTCGCCCAGCAGCGCCGAGGGCACCTCGCCGCCGAGACAGGCGGTGGTGCAGATGATTCCCTCGTTGTATTCGGCGAGCAGTTCGCGATCCACGCGAGGGCGGTAGTAAAATCCCTCCAGATACGCCCGGCTGGACAGGTGCATGATATTTCGCCAGCCGACGTTGTTCATCGCCAGCAGCAGCAGGTGATAGCAGGCGGTCGTGGGATTGCCCATCGAGCGATCGTCGCGGGTGGTGGGGGAGATGTAGGCCTCGATGCCCAGGATGGGCTTGACGCCGGCGTCGTGGGCGGACTGGTAAAAATCCACCGCGCCGAACAGGTTGCCGTGGTCCGTCAGCGCCAGATGACTCATGCCCAACTCGGCGGCGGTTTGCACCAGCGAAGAAACCTTCGCGGCCCCGTCCAGCAGGGAGTAATGCGAGTGTACGTGAAGATGCACGAAACCATCCATGGACCACCAACCCTTCCAGTCATCGATATCCCGCGCTCACCCGCGCGGGACAGACGGATGATACCAATCCCGATCAGGACTCTCAAGAGATTCCGGGAAAGATGGAATCGGGGTGTGCGAGGAAAAAACCTATCGACGTTGGGAGGATCGTCGCCGCGGCGTCGCGAGGATTCCGCCGATCGCGCAAAGGATCGCGGAGGCCGGTTCGGGGACCGCGCCGTAGACTTCGATTTCCGTGAAGGAGGTGTAGGCATACACTCCGCCGGGGGTTCCTCTGACACGGATCGCTTCGCCCTCGATCCAATCGAACGTCAATTCGATGGTCTGGAAATATTTCAGGTTTTCCAGCGCTTCGCTCAGCGCGAGGTTCGTCACTTCCACCCACTGGCCGTCCTGGAAAACTTCCACGACCAGGATTTCATCCTCATCGAAATAACCGCCTCTGGGTTCGTACGCGTAGGGATCGCCGTTGACGTTGCTGTAACGAATGTCTCCCTCATACAGAACGAGTTTCGAGAAGAACACCTCCCGGTCGAATTCAAAGCGATACTCATCCGATTGCGATTCGGCGCCGGAGACGTAGGTGTCGAACGGCAGAACGCCGTTGTTGGTCAGGTTCGTCACGCCGTCGATCAGTCGGCCTTGATCGGTGCGGTAGTAATCGGGATTGTTGTTGATCAACTGTTCATTGCGCCAGACGGTCACGTCCACAGTTCCACCGAGGGCCAAAATACTTCCGATCAATCCCGCCGGGCCCGTTGTCGGGTCGCTGACGTCACCCGGATTCGGCGCATCGCCTTCCGTACCGGCGTCGGGAATGACTCCTCCGGGAGCGTCCGCGATTTGTTGTAACCCCGCGGTATGGAGAATATTCACGACTTCGGTCATGGACCATCCCAACGTGGGGGTTTCCCCCTCGATGTTGATGATCGTGTCGCCATCGTCATAATATTGAGGCAGGTTGACGGAGTCGCCGTATCCCGCCGTCGTCACGTCCGCCAGAATTCCGGATTGTCCCTTCATCATGCCGATCAACCCGCCGGCCGTCGCGGGATTGCAGTCCGAATCCTTCCCGCCGCGCACGCCGTATTCCACGGTGTCCACGAAATTCCCCTGTCCGTACAGAATGGCCAACGTCGTTAAACCCGTATTGGCGGCGGATTCCACCCAGGAGGGAGTGCCCAATATCTTCTCGTGGGCGAAGTCGATGATCTCGTCTCTTCTGGCAAGCCAGTATTGATCGCGCTCGTCTTTATCCTGCCAATCGGGTTTCAGGACGTCCACTTGGTACATTCCCTGAACTTCTTCGACGATTTCGCGCGTCCAGCTTCCCCGCGGAACCACCGCCAGTCCATTGTTCACGAGGGTTGCCACGTTGGAGGCAAACGGCGCGTCGGCGTACATAGCCGCGTAAAACTGCGCGGCATGAAGGCTGTATCCTTCGTTGGTGATCCCGCCGAAATTCGCCGCCAGGTCGGCCGCCTGTTGACGCATGCCGACGGAAATGGCGCCGAGGGATTCCGTGGTGATCTGCGAATCGATCGCCCATCCGGCGTGCATGTTGTACTGCACGGAACCGGAATCGTCCGCCGTTTTTCCATGATCGTTGATCTGAAACCACGCCTGTTTGTTGGCGATGTACAATCCTTTTCCTTCGGAGTGGATATTGTCCTTCCAGAGATTGGTGCGGGCGGTGACATCCAGAGACGATTGATTCCGCAGGGCGTGGGCGTACAGAAATTCCAGGCAGGTGTCGTCGTCTCCCTTCCACTGGTTCGGGTTTCCAAGAAGTTGGGCGTATTCATCCTCGTCATTATTGTCGTAATCGGCGTAATATTGACCCTGTAAAATGGTATTCCACTGCACCTGATATTCGGTGATGGGTTTATTGACGGGATTGGGGCCTTCGTAGTAAACGGTGGTTTTCCCCTCCACCTGCCTACCGGCGTAGTTTCCCAGCATTTGACCCACCCACATCCCTTCGAGACGATCCCGGTAATCGGCGGAGGAAATCGTCCGTTCGGCGAAGGTAGTGGAAACCATCGTCAGAATCACGACACAGAGATAATATCCGCGGCGCATGAAAAACTCTCCATTTTCCTCTCGTAACTTCATTAAATACAAGCATCCTCGAGACAACATTATAATGGAAAAGGGGAAATTAACAAGAACATTTACGTTTTCATTTCCGTCGTGGAGATGTGATCCGATTTCTGAAGGAACCGAACCGGCGGGGAAACTCCAATCAAAATCTTGCCTTTCGATCCCGATTCCGGGATGATCTTGGCGTGTTGGTTTTTCGCGATAAATTCGATTGGATCGGGCGGTTCGTCGAGTCGGATTCGTCCGTGCTGGATTTGGGGTGCGTCTGTCACGATCTGGACCAGACGGCTGTTCCCTGGCTGCATGCGTTTCTCGTGAAACGCGCCGGACGCGTCGTGGGGGTGGATATTCTCCCCGATGCCGTCGACCGCATGAACCGGGAAGGATTCACCGCCGTCTGCGCCAACGCCGAAACCGTCGATCTGGGTGAAACTTTCGATGTCGTCGTGGCGGGGGATATTCTCGAACACCTGGGGAACCTGGGCGAATTCCTCGACCGCGCGAAGCGGCATCTCGCCGACGAGGGCGTTCTGCTGATTACGACCCCCAACCCCATCACGTACGTGCGTTTTCTGCGCGTGCTGCTGAAAGGCCAAGCCGGCGCGAACAAGGAACACACCTGCTGGTTCACCGCGAAGGTCTTGCGGCAGTTGGCGCGACGACACGGGCTTGTGGTTGCGGAGGAAGCGTACCTGAACGACACGCGGCTGTTTTATCCCTGGACCAAACCCGTCAAAGCTGGTTCACCGACGCGGCGGTTATTCCGGCACGTGAATCGCATGGCGGGGATGCTGCTGATCTGGAAACCGGCGGTGTTGGCGCAGTCGCTGTTGTGTCGAATACGGCCAAGACTGGGCGAAACCCTCTGCCTGGCGCTGCGGAAAGAATAATTTTTGTCATCTCCTAAGGAGCCCCAAGGGGCTGCGCTCCGCTCAGGCCCTTGGGGCTCCTTAGGAGATGACAACGATAGAATATTATCCTTCGTTTTTTTCTCCCAACAATCGTAATGCGCTTCGGTATTCGATGTTTTGCACGTCGTCCTCGCTGAAGCCCAATCCGGCGAAGATCGCCCGTTCGGCTGCCTGGTCGTTCCAGGGCCAATCCGTTCCGAAGCAGACCTTCTCCGATCCGTGCTTACGGATCATGTCCGCCAGGCGCTCCGGCGGCAGGAACGCGGACGTGAACGACGTTTCGAGGAACACATTTTTCCCCAGCAGGTGCTCTTCCACTTCGTCCCACATCGACCAGCCGCCCATGTGCGTGCAGAGCAGGCGCAGTTGGGGCAGGGCGTCGGCGAGTCCCGCCAGCCGCTTCGGTGCGGCGCGATCGGGGATGGGATTGTTCTTAAAACCGATGTCCGAACCGCAATGCAGCGCGACCGGCAGGTGGTATTCCGCGGCGGTTTCGTAGATCGGCATGAGAGATGGGGAGTCCACGACGAAGTCCTGGTACATCGGATGCAGCTTGATTCCGCGCATTTGCGCTTCGGCGATGCGCCGAACCCAGCCGACCGGGTCGTCGTCCTTCGGGTGCAGGCTGGAGAAGGGGATGATCCTGTCGCCGTGCTGACGCACCAGGGTGCTCAACCATTTGGTGATCCCTTCCACCTGTCCCGGTTTGGTGGCGATGGCGCAGACGGCGGAGCGATGAATCCCCGCGGCGTCCATGCTCCGGAGCAGTCCGGCGATGGAACCGTCGCCGACGGCCCGCCAGTCGGCCTTCGCGGAGAGCTTCTCCATCGCCCGCGGCGCGACGTGATCCGGAAACGCGTGTGTGTGAATGTCGATGCAGGTCATGGGGAGGGATTGTACACGTATGAACATTCTTTTCAACAGCCGCTTTTTTATTGTCATCCTGAGCGAAGCGAGTCTTCGAGCGAAGTCGAAGGACCTTACGGGTAGCCAGGCGTGGGGTCCTTCGACTTCGCTGCGCTTCGCTCAGGATGACAACAGATATACACCGATCTGCCCATAAAGGATACTGTCCTGAAAACTCACAATTGGACGATGAAAGAAACACGGCGGAACAAGTTTTTCGTCGCGTATATATGAGCTGGTCGGAGTAGGGACGCCCCTTGACGGGACGCCCCCTCCACGGATCCGAACGAGCGGGATTACCGCATCCGGCTCTTGTCTCAGGTGACAACGTGAAGCCTCCGCAAAGGATAAGGATGATACGAACGAATACAGG
>JAFGJE010000190.1 GCA_016929245.1 Phycisphaerae bacterium | reverse complement strand
TCCCCAATCCCCAATCCCCAATCCCCAATCCCCAATCCCCAATCCCCAATCCCCAATCCCCAATCCCCAATCCCTAATCCCTAAATCTGCTTCATCCGATATGATTCGACTTCCCAGTCTTCGATGAATTTCCGGGCGCGTTGGGACATGTACTGCACGCCGCCGAAGGCGTCGGCGAGTTGTCGCACCAGCGCGCCGTCCAGCGCGAACGTCAGCGCCAGTTTCGCGATCTTTTCGCTTGCGCCCAGGCCGAACACTCCGGTATCGCCGCCGACGACCAGCGGGGGATACCCGTGCCGGTCCTGAAAGGCGGCGACGGACTGGGGAGTCGGTTCTCCAGATAAAAAATAACTTTTAGCATAGACGATGTGATCCGGCGAGAGCGGACCTTCGGTCAGTTTCGCCGGTTCCGCGGCGAAGACGAAGGCCGCCTTTTCACCAAGGAGTTCCTGAAGCCGTGATTTCATCTTTTCGACGACATCGTCGGCCGGCGCGATCCCGGCGGGAAGGCTTGTCGCGACGCCGGCCGTTTCGTATTCCACCCGCAGCGTGGAAAGGATCGCGTGATACACCCGGCGGATGTCCTGGGAGGTGTCGCCCGCGACGAACACGCCGTGATTTTCCAGGAACACCGCTTCGGGTTCCCTGCCGTGCCGGGTCCGGTAATCCTGAATCTTTTCCCGCACGGTGCGCGACAGCACGAAACCGGGATCCACGTAATCCACCCACAGGGCGTCGGGGAACAGACGCGCGCAGGCGTTTTTCCCGTCGCGGCTACACGTCATGCCGTTGACCATCGCCGGATGCGTGTGCACCACGAACGTCGTGTTGAAGGAATCGTGCAGCGGCGCCTCGACGGAAGGCCGACCCGTTGCACCTTCGCGGACGGCAGCGAGCATCAGGTCCTTGACCATCGCTTCCCGGGCCGTCGGGTCGTCGGGCGGGCAGGCGGCGTGGATGGCCTGAAGCTTCGCGCGGTCCATCGGTAGAAACGCTTCGGGGGTGATCGTCTCCAGTGTCGTGCCGGAGGGCTTCACCCAGAGGGTTTCGGCGTTCTTGACGGAGGTATTCCCCCCGCCGCCTTTGACGTACAAATCCGTTCCGAATTCATGGGACAATTCGGCGATGCTTTTTAGCGGATCGGACAATGGTTTCACCTTTCCATACTCCTGCTTTCACAAGGGAAACCTTTCATTATGCCGATTGCGGCCGTGAAATCCAGCGACAAAACTTTGATCTTCCCGAACCTTGACTGTTCCTCCCGGCGGGTCTAGAATGCCCCTTTCGTGTCCGCGGAACCCGACGGGGTTGGTGCTTCGTCCGGAACGCGGCGAAGAAGTTATTTCAGGAGAAACGATCATGGCCGGTTCGGTATTGGCAGCCCAGTTGTATTCCTGTCGCGAATTCACCCAAAACATCGGTGACGTCGAAGATACGTTCAAGAAGGTCAAGGACATCGGCTACGAAGCCGTGCAGATTTCCGGATTCGGTCCGGTCGATCCCAAGCAGGTGGCGAAGCTCGTTTCGGACGTCGGGTTGACCGTCTGCGCCACGCACATGGGATGGAACCTCTTCCAGGAGGATCTCGATACGGTCATCGAGACGCACAAACTCTGGAACTGCACCCACACCGCGATCGGCGGTATTTTCGACGAAGCCTACGCTTCGGCTGACGGCGTGAAGCGATTCCTGGACGAACTGGCGCCCGTCGCCGAGAAACTCGCGGCAGAGGGTATGGATTTCTCCTATCACAACCACAACCACGAACTCGTGAAATATCATGGAAAAACCTGGCTGGGGATGCTCTACGAGCAGGGCGATCCGAAACAACTCAAGGCCGAGATCGACACCTACTGGATCGTCGCCGGCGGCGGCGACCCGGTGGAGTGGATCAAAATGTGCGCCGGGCGCGAACCGCTGCTGCACCTGAAGGATATGTGCGTCACCCGGACGCGCGAGCAGCGCTTCGCCGAGATCGGCGAGGGCAACCTGAACTGGCCCGCGATTCTGCAGGCGGCGAAGGAAGGCGGTGTGGAATGGTACATCGTCGAGCAGGACAACTGCTACGATCGCAATCCCTTCGAGAGCCTGGCGATCAGCTACAACAATCTCAGGGAGATGGGGTTGTCGTAGTCAGTAGTCAGAAGTCAGTAGTCAAAATAACGAACCCCCGCTGTAATGCGGGGGTTATCGAAGTCAGAAGAAAAGAAAACAGCGCCGAGCGGCAAGCCGATTCTCATGTCGGTTTACCGTTCGGCGATGTTGTTACAACTACCGCGTGGTTTGTCAGGGAATCCCTTCGGAATAAAAAAAAACGCAACTCATTCGTTGCGTTGGATTCAAAAGGGTGGCTGATGGGATTCGAACCCACGACCCCCTGGACCACAACCAGGTGCTCTAACCAACTGAGCTACAACCACCGTCTGATGTTATTATTATAACACAGGCGGAGAAACGTACCACGAAAGAATCAGGCTGTCAATACTTACCTCGGTGTGCTTCAGGGCTTACGCATCTAAATTCTTTCTTACAGCCCAACGGGCTGAAATATACCAGCCCAGGGCGAAGCCCTGGGTGAGAGATTTT
>JAFGJE010000189.1 GCA_016929245.1 Phycisphaerae bacterium | reverse complement strand
CAGAATCGCAGGTAGTAGGCCGGGTGGTCCTTGGGCGGTTCGCCGCGCGTCCAGTCCCAGTCGCCGCCGTCCTGGATGTCGACGATGGCGATCCAGTGGTCCCGGAGGAATTCCCTGCCGTCTTTTCGTCGGAGATTGTTCGCGGCGCTGAAGGCTTTTTCAAACACCTGTGGACTCATGATCGCCGAACCGACCGACACGTACACCCCGCCGTCGAGTCGATCCACGCTCGCGGTGTAGATGTCCACGTCGATTCCCGCCGCTCTGCCGATCGCGGCCGGGGTGTACATCGGATGATTCGTGAAAATATCATACCCGATCCCCGGATGCACCGTAAACGGCGTGTTTTGACGATAGCAGGCGACCGGCACGGAATATTGCGGGAAATCGTGCTTCACGTGACACACCCCACCGGGGATCTCGTGCGTTTTCATTATGCGCAACAGGTCGGCCTTCGCGGCGGTCCATTCGCCCGCGGGGTCGGCGGCGATCTGCTCGGTCAGTTCCTTCGGGTCGGGCAGCGTCAATCCGTTTTCCGCGATGAATTTTCCCATCGCCTCGCCGAAGCCCAACCCCTCGGCCGCCCCGGCGGTCACGGCGAGGTTAATCGCCCATCCGGTTTCGTCCCATGTGCCGAACGTTCCCACCGGCGCGTTGTCGCGCACGGATTCACTCGATTCGCCGGCGTAGGCGAATTCCCAATCGTGGATCACCCCCGCGCCCTGCGTCGCGACGTGCGTGACCCAGCCGTGTTCCACCAACCAGTTCACCAGCGGTCCGGCGCCGTTTTTAATCAGGTGCGCCCCGTAGGCGAGCATCACCGAAGCGCCCCGCTTGCGCGCGGCGCGGACTCGATCCGTCAGCACGTCAACCTGCCTCGCCAGTATATCACTCACCGGCGGCGGATCCGCGAGCGGGTCCAGGGCGATCCGGTCGATCCGCAACTGGCTGACCCGTTCCGCCAGCGGGTACACCTGAAGATTTCGTCGTGGAAATTTCGCAAACGCCATGCTTTCAAGCGTCCTTCAAAAAAACTTCAAAAAACCGGAAGTCCATTGTTCGGAGAGTATAACGAATCTTATGAACGGAGAAAACACAACGTTTGTTCCTCGCGGATTTTTTCTCCGGGAAGGGGCGAGTTAAAAATGAAGTTTGTCGCCGCCGTTTCGCGGGATACAATACAGCAACGATTCACAAGAGAAGCTTCCGATAATACTGTATGCGATTTGAACGAAAACAGATGAAGTTCCTGCTTCGCCGCATTTGGCCGGTCTTTCCCGTGGCGGGATTGCTGCTGGTCTGCGCTGTGGCGATGTTCGCGCCATTAAGTTGCAGGCCGTCGTCGAACCTGTCGACGACACCCCCCGCCTCGCCGCTGCGCCTGGACGGTGTTCCGACGGTGCGCGTGCGCCTGACGGGCAGTCCCGTGGAATCGATGGACGTGGGTTGCACGGGCGGATATCGCATTCTCGTGGACGGCAGGGACGTGGGACGCTCGCACCTGGCGATGAACTCCACACCGTGCAAACGAACGAACGGGAAATGGATCCTGGGCCTGCTGACCGCGCCGGGTGAGAAGCTGGAACTGGATCCGCGAACGGGCGGATTCGTCCGCGTCGGCGATACGATGTACCGAGGCCGGCTGGTGCTTCTGGCTGCCGACGAGAATCATTTCTACATCCACAACCACGTGGACCTGGAGAGTTACCTCGCCAGCGTGGTCTCCAAGGAACTGTACCCGAATTTTCACCCCGAAGCCTACCGCGCCCAGGCGATCGCCGCGCGGACGTACGCGATTTACGAGATGGCCACCCGCGGGGCGCGGGGGAGTTTCGACGTGTGGGATTCGCAGCGATCGCAGGTGTACGGCGGGATGCTCGCGGAGACCGACCGGAGCTGGCAGGCGGTCCGCGACACGCACGCGTGCGTGCTGGCCTACGGGTCGCCGGGCAACGAGCGGGTGTTCCTGACGCAGTTCTCCGCCTGCAACGGCGGGTACGTCAACGGGGCGCACGTGATCCGCAACCTTCCGCCCGGTCAGCGGATCGCGCCGCTCGCCGGCGGGCAGAAGGACGGCGACGGAAGGGCGTGCCCGCGCTATTCCTGGGCGCCCGTGCGCGTCGGCAAAGCCGACCTGTTCGCCGCGCTGGCGAATCGTTACGACGCCGTCCGGGCGCTGGGGGGCATCGAGACGCTTCGCGTGAAGGAGCAGACAACCTACGGCCGACCGATCTGGCTGGAAGCCAAAGGTCCGAACGGGCGAACCGCGACGATCCGCGCCGAGGACGTGCGGTTGTGTCTGCTTCGTTCCGGGCCGCCCGAGGCGAAAAAGCTCTATTCCATGAACTGTCAGGTGCGCGACGCCGGCGACGCGATTGAATTCCACGACGGTAAAGGCTTCGGGCACGGCGTGGGCATGAGCCAATGGGGCGCCGAAGAAAAAGCCCGACGAGGCGCCCGCGCCGAAGACATCCTGCAATTCTATTACCCCGGGGCGGTCATCTTCCGGGCGTATTGATGACGCGAAAAACAGGGGGTAAAGAAAAAACCCTCACGTGGAAAGACCCAATTTCCGGATTCGGTAGTTCAGCGTGGTGCGTTTGACGCCCAGCAGGGCGGCGGCTTGGGCTATGTTTCCCTTTGTGGTTTGCAGGGCGGTGCGGATGAGGCGGGTTTCCAGCTTTTCCACCGCCTGGGGGAGGTTCAGGTTTTCGACGTCGGTTGCGGAGGCAGGTTGGGTCTGGAGGTAATCCGCCAGGTCCACCGGGCGGATGCGGCTGCCTTCGGAAAGGATGACCGCGCGTTCGACGGCGTTGCGAAGTTGGCGGACGTTGCCCGGCCAGGTGTATCGCTCGAGAATCGCCAGCGCCGCCGGCTCGAAGCCCTCAATTTGTCGACCATATTCATCGGCCGTTTGATGTAAGAAAAAATTCGCCAGCACGGAAATGTCGTCCGTTCGCTTTCGCAGGGGCGGTACGTCGATGTGAAACACGTTCAGACGGTAGTACAAATCCTCGCGGAAAATTCCTTCCGCGACGAGTTGTTCCAGGTCGCGGTTGGCCGCGGCCAGGAACCGGCAACTCACGGGATATTCCCCCGCTCCCCCCACGGGGCGGGCGACGCGATTCTCCAGCACGCGCAGGAGCATCACCTGGAAACTGGGGGGAATCGTGCCGATCTCGTCCAGCAGCAGCGTGCCGCCGCCGGCCTGGCGGATCAGGCCCGGTGAGTCGCAGTTCGCCCCGGTAAACGCGCCGCGCGCATGGCCGAACAGTTCACTCGCCAGCAGCGACTCGCTCAGCGCCCCGCAGTTGACGGCGAGGAACGGCTGGGCCTGCCGGTTGGAGAGATTGTGAATGGACCGCGCGACAAGCTCCTTGCCCGTGCCGGATTCCCCGGTAATCAGCACCGTCGCGGGGGTCGGGGCGACCTTGCGGATTCTCTCCAGCACGTGTTGCATGGCTGCCGAGCGCGTGCGGATCGGCATGGGGTTCGTTTCGTCCATCAGGTTCTGCCGCAACCGACGGTTCTCCAGCAGCGTTTTTCGCCACTTGACGGCCTGCGTGAGGGATAGGATCAGTTCCTGCTGGTATCGGTCTTCTTCGGCGCCTTCGGGATTCGTTTTGTCGGGTTCGATCACGTAATCGAACGCGCCGCGTTTGACGAGTTCGACGACGGCGGCGGGGTTTTTCTCGTGCGTGGAGATAATCACCGGCAGGTCGGGATCGATCTGGAGGATTCGCGGGAGGATTTTATGGGCCGGGAGGAGAATATCCGATTGCGTATGATCCCATGCGGAGGGCGGAACCTGTTCATGCGGCGGAACGTATCCGACGACGACGGCGGCGGGCAGTGGCGAGCAGTGCAGCAGATATTCCAGGCCTTGGGACTGGTCCGGAATGTCCACCACGTGCCAATGTTCCTGCAACGCTTGCAACGTTTCCCGCGAATGGCCGCTTGTGATGAGGATGGTGTCCATAATCCTTTCCTGTTTTCTGTCATCCTGAGCGGAGCGAGTCTTCGAGCGAAGTCGAAGGAACTTACGGTTACGATGGCGTGAGATCCTTCGACTTCGCTCGAAGACTCGCTCCGCTCAGGATGACAATATATTGGCTACTGACTAATTATTGTCTATTCTTCATGGAAATTCAAGTGGATTTTCTTGAATTTTAATTTCTATAATTTCTTTTATTAAAAGTGAATACGAATAGAATAATTTATTTTGGCTCTTTCTTTCATTCAATGGTATTCCATTTGCTTATTTCATAATGATTGGACTTGTATGAATACAATGGATGACCAAAATTTGTCAGACTAATAGACTAGGAAGGAAATACCATGCGGAAACCGTTGAAGATTGGATTGATTGGGCTGGACACGTCTCATGTGGAGGCGTTCTCGCGGATTTTGAATGTGGAATCCGATCCGGGGCACATCCCCGGCGGAAAGGTGGTGGCGGGGTTTCCCGGCGGGTCGCCGGATTTCGATCTGAGCATCAACCGGGTGGAAGGATACACCAGCAAGCTGCGGGATGAATTCGGCGTGGATATTCTCGACACCCCCCAGGCCGTCGCGGAACGCAGCGATCTGGTGTTCATCAACGCCGTCGACGGGCGGGTGCACCGCGAGTTGTTCGAGAAGATCGTCTCCTACGGCCGGCCCACGTTCATCGACAAGCCGTTCACCGTCGGCGCGGAAGACGCCGAAACGATTCTCGCCCTGGCGAAGAAGCAGGCCGTTCCGGTGATGAGCTGTTCGGCCTTGCGGTACGCGGACAACTTCCAGGAGGCGATCCACGCCGGTGACGGACGCGGCGCGATCGTCGCCTGCGACGTCTGCGGGCCGATGGACATCCGTCCGCCCATGCCCGGGTTGTACTGGTACGGCTGTCATTCGGTGGAGATGCTCGTGACGGCGATGGGGGCGGGCGTGAAGTCCGTGCGCGCCGTTTCGACCGAAACCGCGGACCTGGTGACGGTCGAATGGTCCGACGGACGCGTCGGGTCGATCCGGGGACTGCGGGGGGCGCACGGAACATTCGGCGCGGTGCTGCACCGAAAGGACGCACCGACGTTCGTGAACGCCTCCGCGAACCAGAGGCCTTACTACGCCAGCCTGCTGGAGGCGATTCTCCGGTCGCTCCCGGAAGGTCGAAGCGATATTCCCGCCGAGGAAATGATCACGGTGATCCGGATTCTGGACGCCGCCAACGAATCCCGCCGCACCGGCGAGAGGGTGGATGTATGACCGGCGTATCGGCGACACAATGTACTTTGGCGCTGCGGGGCGGTCCGAAAGCGGTTCCCGACGATCCCGGCGACGAGGCGCTGTTCCACTGGCCGATCGTCACCGAGGAAGACGAACAGGCCGTCCTCGACGTGCTCCGCAAAGGCACCATGTCCCAGAGGGACGTGACGGAGAAGTTCGAGGCCGAGTTCGCCGAATGGATCGGCCGCAAGTTCGCCGTGGGACATTGCAACGGAACGATGGCGCTGCTGGCGGCGATGCACGCGGTGGGAATGGGACGCGGCGACGAGTTGATCTGCCCGTCGGTGACCTACTGGGCCAGCGCCCTGCAGGCGTTTTCCCTCGGCGCGACGGTTGTTTTCGCGGATATCGATCCGGAGTCGCTGTGCCTCGATCCCGCGGACATCGAACGACGCGTCACACCGCGAACGAAGGCGATTATGGTCGTTCACTATTGCGGCCGACCCGCGGACATGAACGCGATTCTGCACATCGCGAAAAAGTACAACCTCGCGGTCATCGAGGACGTCTCCCACGCGCACGGCGCGCTGTACAAGGGCAAGATGGTCGGCACGTTCGGCGACGTGGCGGCCATGAGCCTGATGAGCGGAAAAAGTTTCGCCGTCGGCGAGGCGGGAATCCTCGTGACGGATCGCCGGGAATATTACGAGCGCGTGATCGCCTTCGGGCACTACGCGCGCCACGCGACGGAACTGACCCTCCCGGAACTCAAAGGACTCGCCGGCTTGCCGTTAGGCGGTGTTAAGGGACGCATGAACCAGACGTGTTCCGCGATGGGACGCGTGCAGTTGAAATACTACCCGCGACGCGTCGCGGAGATTCAAAACGCGATGAACCGTTTCTGGGATCTGCTGGAAGGCGTACCGGGCATTCGTCCTCACCGTCCCGCGAAGGATTCGGATTGCACGATGGGCGGGTGGTACAACCCCGTGGGACATTACCTGCCCGAAGAACTCGGCGGACTGCCGGTGGAGACGTTCATCGAAGCCGTCAACGCCGAGGGCGGGCGATGCGGGCGCGGCCTCAACGCGCCGCTGCATCTGCATCCGGTGTTCAACCAGGCCGACGTGTATCACGACGGAAAACCCACGCGGATCGCGTTTAGTCCCGAGGATATCCGCCAGCCGATCGGTTCGTTGCCGGTGTCGGAGGGAATTGATCAGCGTGCGTTCGGCATTCCGTATTTCAAACACGACAATCCCCGGCGAATCCAACAGTTCGCCGACGCCTATCGGAAAGTGGCGGAGAATTACAAGGCCTTGTTGTAAATATCATCAAACAAAATAATTGGGTGCCGTGGTTCGCGGAGCGAAGCGAAGCAACCACGTGATTCGAGGAGCGTGGTTGCTTCGCTTCGCTCCGCGAACCACGGCACCCGGATCATCATTTTTTGGAGTTCTACGATGACGAAACTGGCGATGGACGGTGGTTCTCCGGTTCGGACGGATCCGTTTCCCCCGCGAAAACTGTTCGGCCGCGAGGAACGCGAGGCCGTGACGGCGCTGTTCGACCGGGCGGAAACCGAAGGACACACCGTGCTGGGCTACAACGGCCCGGAGGAGGAAGCCTACTGCCGCGAGTTCGCCGAATTCCTGGGCGGCGGTTTCGCCGACGGCGTCAACAGCGGCACGAACGCGGTGTACGTCGCCTTGCGGGCGATGGAGGTCGAACCGCTGTCGGAAGTGATCGTCCCGGCGATTACCGATCCCGGCGGGGCGATGCCCGTCGCGTTGTGCAACTGCCTGCCCGTCCCTTCCGACGGCGCACCGGGCTCGTACAATATCGGCGCGGAGCAGATCGCCCAGCGCATCACCGACAAAACCCGCGCGATCCTCGTGGCGCATATCGCGGGAATTCCCGCCGACATGGATCCGATTCTCGAATTGGCGAAGAAGAAAAATCTACTTGTTATCGAGGATTGCGCCCAGGCGCACGGGGCGAAATACAAGGGTAAATTCGTCGGAACGCTGGGCGACGCGGCCGCGTTTTCCACGATGTTCGGCAAGCACCACGCCACCGGCGGGCAGGGGGGCGTGGTCTTCACCAAGAACGAGCGGATGTACTGGCGCATCCGACGTTACGCCGACCGCGGAAAACCGTTCGGCCTGGAGAACGCGGGCGGAAACGTCGTGCCGAGTCTGAACTGCAACATGGACGAACTGCACGCCGCCATCGGGCGCGTGCAACTGCGCAAGCTGCCCGGAATCATCCAGCGAAGGCGACGGTTGGCGAAGCAGTTGATCGACGGCTGTAAAATGCTTCAGACGATGCGCATCCTGGAAGAACCCGCCGACATGGAGGCGGTCTACTGGTTCCTGCTGCTGCAACTGGACCGCCCGCGACTGAACGTGGATGTCGAGACATTGACCCGGGCGCTGCAGGCCGAGGGAATCGCCGCGACGGCGGGATATTTTCACGTCCCCATGTGGGCGCCCTGGGTGAAGCACCCCCACGCCTTCGCGCCGGGATTGCACCCCCGCGAATGGACCTTGCCGAACATCCGGGCGACCGACGCCGATTTCATCAAACTTCCCCTCCATGAAGATTTCACCCGGCGCGAAGTGGACGACATCCTGACGG
The DNA here is from genome assembly GCA_016929245.1 of Phycisphaerae bacterium. GTDB lineage: Bacteria > Planctomycetota > Phycisphaerae > SM23-33 > SM23-33 > JAFGEJ01. The sequence continues at coordinate 8,551 of JAFGJE010000189.1, read as the reverse complement.
CGCTGAAGAAACTCGAATCCGCCTATCGGAAATAATATATGGTTTGAATGGTTCCCATTCTTTTTTAACAGCGCCGAGCGGCAAGCCGATATCGATCCCGGCTTGCCGCTCGGCGCTGTTTGATGAGGTTGTTTTCCCAAAGTGTTCTTTCGTTGAACGCGGACATTTGCCGACATATAGTACGGAATCTTTTTTACGAAAACGAAAAACGAAAGCAGTTTGACCATGTCCCGCACCGCGAAGATACAACGAAAGACCAACGAAACCGACATCACGCTCGAGCTGAACCTGGACGGTTCCGGCGGCACCGGCGTCCAAACGGGCGTGGGGTTTCTCGATCATATGCTGGATCACCTGGGCAAGCACAGCCTGTGCGACCTGACGGTCCGCGCCGAAGGCGACCTGCACGTGGATGATCATCACACGGTCGAGGATGTCGCGATCTGTCTCGGGGAGGCGCTGGACAAGGCGCTGGGCGACAAGGCCGGCATCGCCCGTTACGGTTCGGCGAAGGTGCCCATGGACGAGGCGCTGGCGGACGTGGTGGTCGATCTGTCGGGCCGGGCCGCGGTCGTGTGGGACGTGACCTTCACGGGCGAGAAGATCGGCACGTTCGACACGCAACTGATCGAGGAATTTCTCCGCCGGCTCGCGTCGGTGGCGAAGATGAACCTGCACGTGTCCGTTCCCTACGGCGCGAACGATCATCACATCGCCGAGGCGATTTTCAAGGCCTTCGCCCAGGCGCTGCGCCAGGCGAAGACCATCGACCCCGATCGAAAAGGTTCCGTGCCTTCGACGAAGGGGTCCTTGTAAGAATTGCGGAATGCGGATTGAAGATAACACATAATTTGCCCGGTGGAGCACCTGCTCCACCGGGTTTATTGACAGATGCCTCAACAGGAAAACATCCCGCGATTTTATGTTCCTTCCCTCTCGCCCGGCGAGGTGACGTTTCCCGACGACGAGGCGCATCATGCGTTGAAGGTGTTGCGATTACGGGTTGGAGCGCCGGTGGAATTGTTTGACGGCAGGGGGGGCAAGGCTGTCGGGGAGATTCTCCGCGCGGGGCGAAACGACGTTACCGCCGCGGTGGGAGAAGTTCAGCGAACCCAGCCGTCCCAGCCTCGGGTGCATGTCGCCTTCGCGGTTCCCAAGGCCGGGCGACTCGATTGGTTGCTGGAAAAGGCGACGGAACTGGCGGCGGGTTCGTTGCAGCCGATCGTGTTCGAGCGGAGCGTCGCCGGCGGGGAGGAGTTGACTGACGCGAAACGGAATCGCTGGGAAGCGCATTGCGTCGCGGCGGGAAAGCAGAGCGGCCTGGATTGGCTGCCCGAGATCAGGGACATGCAGCCGTTGAAGGAATTTCTCGCCCGGGACAGGGAAGGGTTGTGTTTGGCGGGAGATATCGGTTCTGAGGTTTCGCCGCTTCGGGAAGTGCTGAGAGATTCTCCCCCCTCGACGGACGTCACGCTTCTGATCGGTCCGGAGGGAGGATTCACCGAAGCTGAACGGGAAGCGATCCGGCGGGGGGGATTTCGGGCGGTGCGATTGGGCGAAACGACGCTGCGCATCGAGACGGCGGCCGCGGCGCTGCTGGCGGGTGTGCGGGCGATTGGGGGATGAACCTTATTTTTTGAGGATTGATTCCTCTTTTATCCAACACCGCCAAACGGCAAGCCGATTCTCGTGTCGGCTTGCCGTTCGGCGCTGTGGGATAAAGGAAAGAGTTCATTTCTGGAACGGATTTTCATGTGCGCAAAAAAAACGGGCGATAGGCGGCTTGCTCAAGGCCGTCCTTATCGCCCTTCGCCATGAGATAGAGAAAAACATCGGGTACGCTTCACCGCGAAAAGTTCGGCAGGAGGAGAGAACCGAACGTTTGACCCGCGGGCGCTCATCTCCGCGAGCTTCGCTAATGTTGCGCAACCATCCCTATCTTTGGTGCGGGGTTTTGCCGGCTGAAAAGGAGAAAACAGCCTATGGACCGTGGTGGGCGCTCATCTCCACTCGCGAACCATCAAGCAATCGCCCCGCGTAGAGGCTTGATTATCACATGCCGCTGAACCGCTTTTGTCGCGGATAAGCCGTCCGGCGTCAAATTCCCAGTTCGTCCCAACCGTGTTTAGGCTCCTCGGTTTTGGCTCCTTTTGGGGTACACCTTGAAAGCAATCACTGTTTCTCATCGGCAGCAGCGGATGAGATCCACTCCGTACAAGGTGATCGCCATGTGAAATCAATGGAAAAAACATATTTGGTTGTCAATCACCAAAATCGCGTCGATTTTGACGGACGTTACTGTCATATAACAACATGCAAGTTGTATGCCGAGAATTCAGAGAAAAAAATTAAAATTCTGAAAACCCACAACTTCTTTTTGTAACACAAATAAGAATTTCTACCTATTTTCCCGTCCTTCGATAGGCATTTTGGTATAGGCTCATAAGTGTAGCAACTTTGACGCTGCTGTCGCGTATCGCGTCAGTTTTGCGACAAAGAAGATCATATAAACCACAAGATATGGAATTTCAAGATAAAAAATGGAAAAAAAATACAATCCGTGGTATTTCTTTTTTCCACAGGGGTGGCCAGGGCGTATTCGTATGCGTATTATTAATGGTGAATGAAACAGTTAGGAGATAATACTATGAAATCTCTGGTTGTTTATTATTCTCGTACCGGGATCACGAGAACCGTCTCGCAATATGTAGCCGAGGCTCTGTGTGCGGATGTCGAGGAACTGATCGACACGAAGAATCGCAAAGGACCGTTGGGATTCGTCCTGGCGGGGAAGGACGCCGCCCTGAAAAAGCTCGTGCCGATCGAACCGCCGAAAACGAATCCCGCCGAGTACGATCTGGTCATTCTCGCCTCGCCCGTCTGGGCCAACACGATGTCCTCCGCGATCCGCGCGTACCTGACGAAGCACGGGAAGGAGATTCGCGCCGCGGCCTTGCTGAGCACGACGCACACCAGCGGGATCGCCGAATCGCAGCGGGATATGCGGGCGCTGCTGGGCTGCGAGGTGATCGCGGCGGCGGGATTCCGACAGAAAAGCGTCAAGCGTGGCGAACATATCGCCGCACTCGACGCCTTTATCGGGAATTGTAAAGCTTCCTCACCAGCCGAACAGGCGTAGGATCCAGTTGGTCTCGCCCGCGTTGACTTCCGCCGAGACGCGCATCCCGGGGGTGAGTTTTTTGTCGCCCGGATCGTCCAGTACCGCCTCGACGTAAAACACGCCGTCGCCCGTCGCGCGGGCCGTCACGACGCGCTGCACTTCCTGAACCCGCGCCTGGAGATACCCGTACCGCCAGGCGGGATACGCCGAAAGCTCCACCCGCACGGGCTGGTTTTCCCGCACGTACGCCAGGGCGCGTTCGGGCAGCGTGAGTTTCACGATCCAGCGGGAGGTGTCGAACACCTGTCCCAGCACGTGATCGGGTTTGACCACTTCGCCGACCTCGAACCGATGCAACTGCACTTCGCCGTTGACCGCGGCGCGGATCGTGCGCAGTTCGATCTCGGCCGCCTGGAGCTTCTCCGCTTTCCGGGCGGCCTCGATCTGCTTCCGGAGCACCTGCACCTCCTTCGCCATCGCGTCGGACGGGTCCAGTCGCAGTTCCGCCAAATTGCTTTTGGCGACTTCCACTTTCAGCCGGGCGTTAGAAAGCTCCAGCCGGGATACCGCGCCGGTCTGGGAGGCTTCCATCCGGTCCAGCGTTTCCTGATCCCCTTTTAATATCTGCTCGGCGCGGAAAATGGCTTCCTTGCGTTTTAACTCGTCCATTTCCTGTTCTTTTTTCAGGTTCGCGAGTTTCGCCTCCGCCACGTTTCGCTCGCTGACCGCCCGGTCGAGGGCCGCCTTGTGCACTTCGCACTTCAACCGCACCAGGACGTCGCCCTGGCGAACTTGATCGCCGTTTTTGACGCTCCAGGATTCGATGGCGCCCTCGACGGAGGGGCGGATTTCGGCTTCCTCGTCGGTGATGACGTATCCCTCCGCGCGCACCCATCGCGTGGTGGGAACCATCCAGGCCGCCGCGGCGCACCCAGCCAGCAACACCAGCAGCACGAGCATCACGCGCCGCGGCGTCCACCGGGACCGTTTCGTCCGCGGCGGGCGGGGTTTGGTCTTCTCGTTGTTGGAGGCCGTATCATTCATGTACAACTTGTCTTTCCATTGCGGAATGCGGATTGCGGAATGCGGATTGAAAAATAACATAAATCCATCAAGATTTGTTCTGTTTCAATCCGCAATCCGCATTCCACAATCCGCAATTCTTCTCACGCGTCGGCTGTCTGGTGCGAAAGGACGTTTCGTCCCTTGCTGACCTGTTGTTCATACAGTTTCGCGAACGGTCCGTCGGCGTGGAGCATCGCTTCGGGGCGGCCCCATTCGGCGACCTTTCCTTCGTTCAACATCATCACGTAATCGCAGCGGATGGCAATGGAAATCCGGTGGGAAACCAGCACGCACGTCCTTCCGCGAAGCACCTTGTCGAATCCTTCGACGAGTTTCGCCTCGGTCTCGGCATCGAGCGCCGACGTGCAGTCGTCCAGCACCAGCAGCTTCGGATCGTACAGCAGGACGCGGGCCAGGTTCACGCGCTGTTTCTGTCCGCCGGACAGCGTCAGGCCTCGTTCGCAGGTGATGGTTTCGTAACGGTCGGGCAGGCGCGCGATGAATTCGTGAATCTGCGCGTACTGGGCGGCCGTCACCACATGCTGGTGCGGGCGATTTTCCGAACCGTAGCGGATGTTGTCCCGCAGGGTTCCGTCGAAAATCACCGGTTCCTGGCTGACGAATCCGGCGATGCGTCGCAGATGCGAGAGCTTGTATTGACGGATGTCGTTTTCATCGACGGTGACGCGTCCGTCGGAGGGGTCGTAAATCCGCGCCGCGAGTTTCGCCAGCGTGCTCTTGCCCGCGCCGCTGGGTCCCATCACGCACAGCGTCGAACCGGCCGGCAGAGTGAATGACACGTTCCGCAGCGCCGGCGCGCGGTCTTCGCTGTAGCGCAGCGTGACGTCCTCGAACCGCAGTCGCGGCGCATCGACGGGCACGGGCAGGGCGACGGCTGGGTCGTCGAGGCGGAGCGGTTCGTCCAGCACGCGAATCACCTTCTGGCAGACCGTCCGCAGGCGGTGGAACCAGGCGACGAAACCGCTGATCCCCGCGATGGGGGAAAACAGGTATCCCGCGGAGGTGTAAAACAGCAGCAGTTGTCCCAGCGTCATCTGCCCGTCGCGCACCCGCAGCGCGCCCAGCCAGAGCACCAGAACCATGCACGCGCCGGTGAGGATCGCGCAGACGGCGCTGAACATGCTGCCCAGCACCGCCAGGTTCAGCGAGTCCTGAATAATCGGGCGGCTGCGGCGAAGCAGGTCGATGGCCTCCTTCATCTCGCGCACGAACGACTTGACGAGATAAAAGTGTTTCACGCGGTTGTTGATGTGCGCGTTCAGTCGACCCTGCCGTTCGCGCAGATTCTGCGCGACGGTCCGCTGCCGGCTGTGAAACCAGGTGTAGCAGTATCCGTAACACGGCAGCGCCAGCATCACCCAGCCGGCCAGGGACGCGTCGATGGCGAAGAGGATCCAGATTCCCACCGCCATCGTCAGCACGTTGGTGGGAATCCACTGCAAAATCAGCATCGTGAAATGCTGGATTTCGTGCACGTCGCCGAACAGGTTGGTCATCTGCTGCCCGACCGACAGGTTGTCGTGATAGCACATGGGCAGCTCGTGCAGTTTTCGATACAGCCGCTGGCGCAGGCGGAACTGCACCTTCTGCCCGACGTAAATCCGGCGGCGCATCATGCCTTCGAAGATCACGGCGTTGAACAGTACCAGCAGCAGCGCCCCGACCGCCAGCCACCCCAGGCGTCGGAGTTTCTGCGCGCCGGTCAGACCGGGCGCTTCGTCGATCTGGTCGGACCAGCTCCGTCGGTCGTGGCGCTCATTTAACGCGAAGGTGCGATTTTCGTCGATGGCGGCCGGGTTGACCGCCGTCGCTTCCGGGACGTCCCGCGAAAGATACTGCACCTGGACGATGTCGTCGGCGATGTACTTGCCCGACCAGGCGAGGATGTACTTGAACGCGCAACCCGTGAAGCAGACCGTCGCCAGGAACACCAGCAGGTGTCCCCAGTAGGGGCGCACGAAATACGACAGGAAAATCCGCCACAACCCGCGGTTGGTGACGGCTTCGCTGCGCTGGGGATTCAGCGGGGGTTCGCTCACCCGTTTCCAGAATGTTCTGATCTTCCGAATCATACGACGATTTCTTCCCGGGAAGGTTCCCGGTTCTTTCCGGCCTGTTCGGTTTGCGTGGTGTACAGCATCCGGTATCGACCTTCGGGTTTTTGCATCAGTTGGGCGTGGTTACCCAGTTCCACCACCCGTCCGGCGTCCATCACGACGATCAGGTCGGCGTTGACGATCGTGCTGAGACGGTGGGCGACGATGAAACTCGTTCGTTTCGCCATGACGCGCCGCATCGCCCGCTGGATCATCTCTTCGCTGTGCGTGTCGAGGCTGCTGGTGGCTTCGTCGAGGATCAGGATCGACGGATCGGCGACGATCGCCCGTGCGATGCAGAGGCGCTGCTTCTCTCCGACGGAGAGCTTCACGCCCCACTCGCCCAGTTGGCTGTCGACGCCCTCGTCCAGGCGGTCGATCACCTCGGAGAGTTCCGCCATCCGGGCCGCCTGGAGAATCTCCTCGCGCGTCGCGTCGGGACGCCCGTAGGCGATATTCTCCGAAATGGTTCCGTCGAGAATGATCGGTTCCTGCGGCACCATCGCCAGGTGACGGCGGTACCACCGCACGTCGTACTCGCGGATGTCGCGCCCGTCGATCATCAACTGACCTTCATCGACGTCGTAATACCGATACAGCAGGTTCACCAGCGTGCTTTTTCCGCAGCCGGTCTGTCCCACCAGCGCCACGGTATACCCCGGGCGCACCGACAGGGAGTAGTCCTGCAGGACGGGTTTATCCGCTTCGTAGCGGAAGTGGACGTCGCGAAACTCCACCGCGCCCCGCAGCGTCTCGGCCCGCACGCCCGGCTGGAGGATCACGTCGGGCGGGGCTTCCATCAGCTCGAAGATGCGGTCCATCGCCACGCGACCCTGCTGAATCTGGTTGGACAGTTCCGCCAGCATCGCCGCCGGCTGCAACAGACGCATGGAAAAACTGATAAACGCCGCCACGATACCGTAGGTGATCTCACCCCGCAGCACCAGCAGGGTTCCCAGCACCGTCACCAGCCCGTACGTGCCCCAGGTGACCATCCCGGCGATGTTCGTGTACCGGACGCCGGCGTTCTGGAACCGGTGAAACACCCGTTCGGCGGCGAAGTTCTTCTTGGCGAACTCCCACGTTTCGCTCCGCTGCCGCCCGAAGGTCTTCACGACGATCGTTCCGCTTAATCGTTCCTGCGCCAGTCCGCTCAATCGGTCCACTTTCCGTCGATACCGCCGCTGCATCTTGTGAATCCGCGGAACCAGCCAGCGATAATTCACGAAATACAGTCCCATGCCCAGCAGCACGACCACCGTCAGCTTGGCGCTGAGGTACAGCATCACGAAGACCATCAGCAGGCCGGTGACGACCTGGACGATCAGGCTTAATCCCTGCTGGGCCATCAACATCTGAAGCTGCCGCACGTCTCCGCCCAGACGCTCCATGAGTTTCCCCGTGGTGGTGCTGTGCATGTACCGGCAGTGCAGGCGCTGGATGTGCTTGTACAAATCCAGGCGGATATCAAAAATCACCCGCTCACCGAAAAGCGTCATCACGTAGCCGTTGACGAACGTAAAGAACGACGATAAAAAGGGTAACAGCAGGAAAAAGATCATCAGCGCCGGTAAGAGATCGTACCGACCCCCTCCGACGACAGTGTCGATGAGAATCGCCACGACCATCGGCGAACCCAGGTCCACCAGCGTGATTCCCAGCATCGCTCCCAGGGCGATCAACAGCCTCTTGCGATGAGGCCGCAGTATCTTGCGTATGTAAGGCCAATATTGCATGGTTGTCGTTCTGCCGTAATAACTATGCGGTTTTCCGTGAATCCACGATGTACCCATGTTCCGGGGGTTGATTTCGGCGGGGCGCTCCAAACTTCATGACCCTGTGCGCAAGTCTCGCGCCGTTTGAGGGGTCTGGGGGAGTTTGGGCGGGAATCGCGTCTTCCCCGCGGCGCCGCCCAAAAAACAAGCCTCTTAGCCTATAGAAGGCTCCTTGGTTTGAGGCATCGGCCGGCGCCTTGTCGACCAATGGTTTGGCGCGCCATGACCACGCCGCGCGCCTTGCACCTGAAACGGCACTGCCTCACATACCGCTAGGCACACGTGAGATTGGATAACCAAAATGATCGTATGAGCTAACATATACGATACTAACCTTAGCTTGCTTCGGCTCGATTTTCAACAAACATTCGATATTTCTTTGAAAAAAAGACACTGTAGCAACGTTACAGGGAACATGTTATCCAGCCCTTGCATAATGGAGCGTTTTGGTCGTTTGCCATCGGCCTTGCGTT
>JAFGJE010000188.1 GCA_016929245.1 Phycisphaerae bacterium | reverse complement strand
TGGCCGGCGAATTCCTTCCGCAGCGCCAGGGCGCGTTCGTCGAACTGCGGCAGCATCACGTGCTCGTGCTTGAAATTGCTGGAGCGCATGGCGTGGATGGCTTTTTCCCAGGCCTGCTTGTCTTCGGGCGTGGTTTCGAGAATCGCCGAGTCTCCGGGCACGAGCAGACGACCCATGCTCAGGCACACGGCGTAGTAAATACCGTTGTCCCGGTAGACGTTCAGGAGTTTGAAGAAATTCTCGACGTTGACCATCCGGCGAGTGGTGTCGATCTGGCGGTCCTCTTCGCGTCGCGGCAGCAGGCCGCCCCCGGGCCCGCCGTCATTCCAATGACGCACGTCGATCGTGTTGGTGCGCATCAGATTCACGCCGAGAAACTTCAACCGTTCGGAAATTTTCCGATACTCTTCGTCGGTCAGGTTCATGCCTCGAACGGCGTTGAAACCCCAGAAGCGGACCGGTTTGTCCCCGATGTGGAATTTGTCGCCTTTGATGGTGATCCGTTCAAACGGTATATCGCTTTGGGTTTGGGCGAACAGAAAATCTGACGAATTCACAAAGCAAACCGCTAAGAAAATGTATACAACGCGGCGAAATATCGTGTCGCGGGCATCTTGCCCGCGCGTGCCGAGAGCATCTTGCTCTCGGAATGCCCTTATTTTTCGCGGCCAGGATGGCCGCGATACGCGCGGGCCAAAGGCCCGCGACACATACCATATCCGATCTTTCGTTGTTGTATTCATCATGTATCGAAATTCCTCAGGGAGTATCCGGGAAAAGGTAATACAGATTGCTTGTCGAGCCGGCCTGTTGCACGCCGGTGAATTCATCCAGGCCGGTCCAGGTCACCGCCCCGTCGTGACGCAGCACGTTTCCGCCGGCGGTTCGCATATTTTGATCGAAGTTGGCGAGGGAACCGGCGGGGTGGTTGGAGAAGCCTATGGCGTCGCGGGTTCCCGGGGCGAAGCTGTAGGAGCGCGTCTCATCCATCGCCACGACGTCACTGAGCACCAGCGCGTCGGCGGGGTCTTCCGTCCGCGTGGCGACCTTTCCCACCAGCGGGCGGGTGGTTGACGGCGCCGGCGCGATGCAGCCGACGAACATCTGGTAGGGCAGTAAGATATAGCTGTAATCCTGCTGACCGATCCGGTAATCCTTGTCGGAGGCGGGGGGATGGGGCCAGTCTTCCACGGGGATATTGGGACAGTACAAAACGCCCAGATCTTCAGGCCGATGTTGAAAATTGAAATCGCCGACGTAGCGCTCGAATCCCGTGCCGTTACCGCGCAAGGTATAATTGGAACCCATCCGTTTTCCCCAGGGTTTGGCGTCGCAAAGATCGGAGATATATCCGTAGTTGACAACGGCGTTGTAATCCCCGCCCATATCCTCCAGGGTTCGTTTGAAGCGCGGCGGATATGAGCCGTTGAAGTCGTTGGCGTAGTAATGCAGGCAGATGTTGATGTGATGCAGATTACCGCCGCAAATGCTCCGCCGCGCGAGTTCCTTGGCCTTGGTCAGGGACGGAACCAGAATCGAAACCAGCAGCGAAATAATCGCGATCACCACGAGAAGCTCAATCAATGTGAAACCCGGCTGTGACGGATGCATCCGCCGCCGAAAACGAATCGTGGTTTTTCCGTTCACAGGCATCATTGTTTTTTCTGACTGCGGAGGCGTCATTTTTCATACACGGCATTGGGATCTTCGGAGCTATACCTGTTCCCAAAGGTCCATTCACCGTCCTCATACTCATGTCCGTCGGCGTGCCCGTCGAGGAATCCCATGTTCGCCCAACAACTCAATTCCGATTCGCCGTGTCGTCGCCAATCAAGGCGTCTTCCCGGATGGTCCTCATATCCGGGAGAATTCCAACTCAGGTCTCCGTCCACGCCTCGCTCATATCCGTCCATGAACATGACCAGTTTCGCGGGATTCTCCACTCTCTCCTGTAATGTGCTCAATTCCCTGTCTTTCTTGCGGAGATTCATGCTGTACCCGCCGAACTTGTCGCCGCAGAGATTCACCTTATCGTCATTCGCCCAATAGGTCGGACACACCGCCGCGCAATCCGGCGCTTGTTTGGCGGCGAGCCCGTCGTTAAAGGGATCGTGGTCTTCGGGAACGGGAAATCCAAGATAAGGCCAATACAACGGTGTCCAGTTCCACCCGCTGACCTGACTCATCCCGGGTTGATTGTTCTGTCGGCCGCACCAGATCACATCCGTTTTCTCCAGCGCATAGAATTCCAACGCCATGATATGCGCGCGGAGATTCACGAGACATTTCGTGTTTCGCGCGAGTTCCTTGGCCTTGGAGAGCGAGGGCACGAGGATCGACACCAGCAGGGAGATGATCGCGATCACGACCAATAGCTCTATCAGTGTGAATCCGGCCTGTTTGGCGGATGCGTTGGATTGTCCACCGAAGCGCTTCACGGTGTATCGGCCTCCTTTGGTGTTTCTTCATGTACAATAAAGGTAACGCTCATGTCCGGCAGGAACCAGGTGATTTGCCCTTTTTTCGTGCCGGAGGTTCGCGTCTCGCCAGGCCGACCGTCGGCGATGGTCATCACGCGCAACGGCAAGGCGAAACCGTCCGAGGGAATTTCCTTCCCCAGGTGCAGCGTCACCTTGCGCGGCTGTACATCCTTATTCACCAGCATCACCACACGGGCGTCGTCGTTTCGCCACGCGCAGACGATCAGCAACGGACCCCGCTCGTGCGCCCGGTCCGCTTCGGACATCTTCACGTCGCACCGCACCCATTGCCCGCCGGCGTATTGATTGAACCAGCGAAACACCCATCCGCTGGGACGAACGTGCGGCGCTTCGACGCCGGATTTGTCCATCACCACGCCGCTTTGCGCGGCGAAGCGGTCTTTGGCGACCGGGCCCACCAGGCCGTAGGATTGCGTGAAAATGTCGTGTACGAACATGCGTTCCACCGGGGAGTCGGACATTTCCGCCAGCACCGACGCGACGAAGACGGCCCCGAATTGCGTGGCCATGCGAACGTCCGGCGGATCCCAGCCGCGGTAATTTACCTGATACTCGTCCAGGAACAGGGGAACCTTACCGCACGGGAAGGAATCCAGGACGGCCTGGAGTTTTCGTGCCCCGCCGACGAATCGCGCGTTTCCGGTGACGCTTGAAAGCACCTTTTCGTCGGGCGTGTCAGGATTCCCCGCGGGATAATCGTGCCAACTGACGAAATCCACCAGCCCTTCGGTTCCCTGAAGAAATGTCCGCAACTTGCCCGCCGCCGCGTCGCACAGCGCGGGCCCGCCGACGAGAATGTCCGGGTTGACGGCCTTCATCGCCTTGGCGCACACGACGTAGAGTTTCGCGACGTCGGCGTAGCTTTGCCCGTGCGCTTTTAACTTCTTGATCCGTTTCTCGGCGTCCTGTTCGTTGAACGGTTCCCAGTAGCGCACGCGCACGTTGCCCGGTGGGGCGTATCGTTTCACCAGTTCCGCGCAGCGCTTCGCGTACACGGGAAAGTCCGCGTGAATCAGCTTGCCGTTTTCATCCGTCGGCGTATGAATGCGGTGTATGCCGATCAGCAGTTCCTTCACGCCCCATTTGCCGCGGGCCTTGTCGACGGCGGCGTCCAGCGTTGTAAAATCTTTTTCCGTAAGGGGAGTTTTGTAATCAAACTTTTTCTCGAAAGGCCCCTGGAAACGCATCATACGGAAGCCCAGGGATTTGACCGCCTGGTCGAATGCTTCGTCCCGAACCATCAAACCGGGACGATTGACGTTCGCGGAGGCGTAGGCGGGGTCCATGGTTTTGATCGGCTGGTCGAAATCCACCTTCACGCGCCAAGACTGGACGGTGGAGGATTCTATCGTTTGGGCCGGGGTGATCGCGGCGAGCAGCATCGTCATCACCGCCGAAAGCCAACCTGAATGCATCCTTGTTCTATTCATGGAACAACCATTTCCCATCGCAACGTCTGGAACGAGGGACATCGATTCATATGATATCCCTCGTTCCATCTCAATACACCACGACACATTCGCCGCAAGGCGTTCCTTTCCCGAGTACGTTGTATTCGTTCCTTGCGGGGAAATTCAAAACGAATCGTCCTATGCAATTCTCAACGGCGACGACGCAGGAATCCGATCATTCCCGCGCCCAGCAGCGTCAGCGTCGCCGGTTCGGGCGTCATTTCGCCGGACAACTCGACGTGGGCCGTGCTCGGACCTTCCGAATTGCGGATGTAGAACATCGTGTAGTCGTTCGATCCGCCGGGCGGCACGTTGACGTTATCGAAAATAAAACCCACATACGAAGCTCCGGCGTTCCTGGCCCATTGCACCGCCGCCGTGACGTCGATGACGATATCCGCGCCATACGCCTGGTCGTAGTCATCCGCCACCTGGTACGTCAGGTTGCTCCAGTCGCCCAGGCTGACGATTCCGTCGCCCTGGTACGCGTACACATCCATAATGGCGGCCCCGCGCGTGTCCTGGTGCTGGTATAGACTCAACGTAGCCGAATCGATCGTGGGGTCGAACGTCGAGATATCGAATTCAAAGACGGCTCGATAATCCCGGTTCGCGCGGGTGGAACAATATCCGGCGATGACTTCCTTTCCGTCCGACCGCTGGGACAGCGAATCCGCCACGTCGTCATACGGATCCGCGTCGTACAGCGCTCCGCCGTCCGTCCAGGTGATGCTGAACGGCGTCGCCAGCGTCGGGCTGCCTAGCATACTCACCAGCACCGCCGTACATAGCGGCGCCCATAGTCTTGTCTTGTAAGAATTCATCGTTTCTCCTTTCGGGTTTCTTAAAACACGGTTGAACGTTTCAAGCTCTTCTTTCTCCTTTATTTCATCCGGTCTCCTTCTATTGTTGTCCCTTCCTCTTATCCCGCGGGGATGAACCGTCATCCCCTCCTGTTGTTATTCATTTGGTTTGGCCGGCGCCGCGGTCGAGTGGCGCACGATCAGCGTCACCGGCACGAGCGTTTCGGACTCCACCGATTTTCCGTTCAGAACCGCCATCAGATTCTCGACCGCCAACTGTCCGATCTTCACGGGATCCTGGCGGATCGTCGTCATCGGCGGACTGGCGAAGGCCATCGGCTTGGAGTCGTCGAACGCGCAGACCGACACCTCCTCCGGAACGGAGACTTTATGCCGGTGCAGCATCTGCAGCGTGGACAATCCCATGTAACCCGAAGTCGCGATCAAGGCTGTGGGGGGTCTTCTTCCCTCAAACAGACGGGTAAACAGTTCATCCTGCTCGTTTATGTCCTCCAGCCAGGCGCTGCGGGAGGTGTAGATCCACGACGGGCTGATATCCAATCCCCGCCGGTCCATTCCCTGACAGTAGGCGTCGAGACGCCGGCGGCTGTGGAAGGTCTCGAAAGAACTTCCGACCAGGGCGATCCGATGATGACCCAACCCGACCAGATGATCGATCAGCATTTCGATCCCCTGCCGGTCGTCGGACCGTACGGACGAGAATAACTCCCCGTTTCCGCTGATGGTGACGACGGAAACGCTCCTCTCGTGCAATTGTTCGAGAACCGGAAGCGTACTGGTGGAGGCGAAGACAATACACCCGTCGGCGCGGCCGGCGTATTGCATCGGGTCCACGTCCGGCTGAATCACCCGCAGATGACAGGACCAGCCGAGTTCCTCCAGCGTCGCCCGGATGCTTTCGTATACCGCCAGGGCGTAATAGTTGTGGCCGTCTTCCGTGCTCAAGGGCGTGGTGTTCAGCACGACGACGGTTTTGGTTCGGGAACGCAGTGCGCGGTCGGCGACGAAGGTTCCTTTGCCCTTGATGATCCGCACCAATCCGGCGGTGGCGAGATTTTCATACGCCTGGCGAACCGTGTGGTAATTGACGTTGATTTCACGAATCAGCGACGGCACGCCGGGCAACTGATCGCCCGGATGAAGGACGTCCCGCGAAATCAAGTCCGAGAAATGCTTCTCGATCTGGTGATACAACGGGATGGCCGCCTGACGGTCCACCCGCATCGCCTGAGGAGAACAAATTTTGGTTGCTTCTTTCATAATTCCCTATGCGCATATATTAATTGATTAGCCATATTTTGTCAATGTCAAAAAGCCAAGGCGGTAATGTTTTTATATCTTTTTTATATATAATTAGTTACGAGTTCTCCTTTAATTATTCTTTTTATCCCGGATTGTTTTGATAAACTCGCGTATCTTAAACATAAGCGCTTATATAAAATTATAATCCCCCTTTTTATCCTGTAGAAGGCATAAAAAAAGGGCAAGGCCCGAAGGTCTTGCCCCACTCCTCGCGTTGATAAAACGCGAAAGGAGAAACGATGACGCTATTATATCCAAACCCGTCGAATCCGACGAAGAGAATTTCCCCCGGAACCGGAACGTCGCTTAAAACTGATGCCGCTGGTAGAGATCGGCGTAGTATCCGTTTTGCGCCAGCAATGCCTCGTGGGAGCCTTGCTCCACGATCCTCCCGTCCCGCAGGACGTAGGTGTAGTTCGCGTTTTTGACCGTACTCAGGCGATGAGCGATGATCAACGCGGTGCGGTTTTTGCACAGGCGGCCCATGGCGTCCTGGATCAGTTCCTCGGATTCGGAGTCCAGGGAGGAGGTCGCTTCGTCGAAGATCAGGATCGACGGCTTCTTGAGAAACACCCGCGCGATGGACACGCGCTGCTTCTGCCCCCCGGAGAGCTTCACACCGTGCTCCCCGACCAGCGTGTCGAAGCCGTTTTCCAGCGACTCGATGAACTCCAGGATATTCGCGTCCCGGGCCGCCTGGATCATATCCTCCTCCGAAGCGTCGGGTCGGGCGAACATGATGTTGTCGCGGATGGTCGAATCGAACAGGAACACGTTCTGCTGGACGATCCCGATGCGGCTGCGGAGGGAGTGCCGCGTGCACTGGTGAATGTTCAACCCGTCAATACTCACGACTCCCCGCTGGGGTTCGTAAAAACGCGGGATCAGCGACACCAGCGTCGATTTGCCCGCCCCGGACTGCCCGACGATCGCGATGGTTTTCCCCGCCGGGGCGTGCAGGTGGATATCCTCCAGAACCCACCCGGCCGATTCGTCGACGTATTTGAACCAGAGGTTCTCGAACCGAACGTCGCCCGTGACGCTTTTCAATTCGACCGCGTCGGGGGCGTCCTGGATTTCCGGTTCGACGTCCATGATCTCCACGAACCGCTCGAAAGCAGCCCGGCCCTGCTGATACTGCTCCGTAAAGGCGATCAGTCGGCGCACCGGTTGAAACATGAACCGCCGGTACATCAGAAATCCGATCAGTTCCACCAGGCTCAGCATATGGTAATACACCAGCAGCATCCCCCCGCCGATGATGATCACGGCGTAGAATTCCATCATGAACGTCAAGCCGGAATGAAACGCCGCCATCGTGTCGTACATCCGGTATTTCGCGTTCCGAAAATCCGTGTTCACCTCGCCGAAACGATCGATGGACGCCTGCTCCATGGCGTGGGATTTCACTTCCCGGATTCCCTGGACGGCGTTTTCGACGTTGGAGTTGATGTCCGCGACGCGCTTGCGGACTTCGCGGAACGCCCGTCGCAGCCGCAGGCGAAACGAACTGCCCCAGAACACCAATAGCGGAAGCGGAATCGCCACGATCAGCGCCATCCGCCAGTTCATGATGAACATGAAGATCATCGAACCGACGACCAGGCAGAGGGACAGCAGAAAATCCTCCGGGCCGTGGTGCGCCAGCTCGCTGATGGTGAACAGGTCGTTGGACAGGCGGGACATGATGTGTCCCGTCTTGGTGTTGTCGAAATACCGGAAGGAGAGCTTCTGAAGATGCGAAAACAGATCCCGCCGCATGGCGGTCTCGATTTTCGTGCCGAGGTAATGCCCCCATTTGACGTTGACGAATTCCGAAATCGCCATCAGCGCGATCAGGATTCCCAATTCCCCGATGCGCAGCCAGACTTCCTGAATGCTCATCCCGGACAGTTCCTGCTTGTTGAGCATTTTGACCACGAGGAAGGGAATCGCGACCATGAAACACGACCGCAGGACCGCCGAAACGACGTCCACCGTGAACAGCGCCCGGTGGGGACGATAAAAAGCCAGAAAACGTCTTAGCATACCGAGCTATTTTTTCCGTCTCGCGGGAGGTTGCAAGACAATTCCATGGAAAAACAAATGAGCGATGTGATTCCCCCTGATTTTCCCGATTCAGGAACCTTTCGCGGTCGGAATACGGACTCGTGGACGAGTGATTTTACCCTATGTCGGTTGGGTTGTCGCGGCGGGTTGGGTACTCGGCGCTTCGCTTGGTTCGGTCGGCTGGGTCGTCGGAGCGGGTTTGTCTTCCTTCGGCGCGGGTTGCGAAGCCGGTTGGGTTTCGGCGGCCGGCTGGGCGGGCGTCTGGAGACGGCAGCGCAGTTCCTCCGCGAGGATTTTCCGGCGATCCCTGGCGCGGTCCTGAAGTTTCTGTTTGCACTGGTTGAGTTTTTCGTCGAGATGTTTCAGGCGATACTCGCCCATTTTCTGTTCCAGATCGAACTTCTCGGAGAGCAGTTTCTCCATATCCGTTTTGCGCTTGTCCCGATCGGCGTCGCTTTTGGCTTCGTGATATTCCCGGCCCGTCCGGAGGATGTCCACCCACAAATTGGCGTGCCGGACATGGTCGGCGCGGGGCGCCTCGGGCATCGCGAGGAGTTGTCGCGCCTTTTGCTGAAAATACTCCAGGGCGCGTTGATAGGCTTCGGCGTCCTGTTTTTTGAGTTCCACGAGGCGGTCGTGGTAATACGGCATGTGCTTTTGGAGAAATTCCAGCGCCCGGGATTCTTCGTCGGGAGCCGTCGTCGGTTCGGCCGTCGGCGGTTCGACGGGCTCGGTCCATTCCTCGGGGCGCATTTCCGGCGAGGTGATATCGTATTCGGAGGGAACCGCCGACGGAGATTCCGCCGGCCGGGTGGTTTGCGCCGGGAGGCGCCCCGCCAGCCCGGCGGCGAGCCCCCCGATCCATCCCATGACCCACAACCAATGTCCACGTTTCATCAATATGCCTCAAGCGGATCGGCCGATTCCCTCTTGTCCGGTACATTCCAAAAATTCTCGTCCCGCGATTGTCGGGTATTCTCTTGCCGTCCGTCAAGGAGTTCCCCGGTTTCGCCGACGAGATCGGGCGCGCCGGCGACACCAAACCCTTCCCGGTCGAATTCCTCCGCCAACTGGTCGAGTTCATGATCGAAGGCGCTGACGGCCTGTAAGGAATCAATCATCTCCGCCATCGGCACGTTCGCGCCGGGGCGAGGCACCTGGGGTTTGTTTCGCAGGACGTAGGTGGAATCCGTCGGCGGCGCGGGGCGCAGGAACAGACTCACCGCCAGGAGCACCATCGCCGCGGCGGCGGCGACCGAAGCGGCGGTCAGCGTGAATCGCAACGTTCGGCGCGAAGGGTGAAGCGTCTCGGCGTGGCGACGACGCAGAATCCGCGAAAGAACCTCGTTCGGGAAAGCGACGTTGAGCTTCTCGCCCAGCAGCGCGTCGGATCGGCGGATCTCCTCCACGACCGCCCGTTCGTCGGGTTGCAGCGTGATATTCTCACCGTCGAGATATCGCGCGATTCGCTGATAATGTTGCTCGTTCATGGTGTTTCCCGTTGTTCCAGTTCCTGTCGAAGTCGCTGCAGGCCTCGATGAACTTTCGCCAGCGCCGTTCCCAGGGGACATTGAAACATTTCCGCGATGTCCTTGAAACTCATTTCGCCGAAATGCCGCAGCAGGATCATCTGCCTCGTGGTCTCGTCCAGCGCCCGCAGCGCCGTCTTGAGCGATTCCGACGCCTCCTCCGCCAGCAGATACTCGCCCACGTCCGTTGGTCCCGCCGGAATGGCGTCGGACAGGCTCCTTCCCTGTTCGTCCTCGACGGACAGGCTCGCCGGCTGCGGGCGGGTCTTCTTCCGCCGGATACGGTCCCGCACCATATTCGCCGCGATGCGAAACAGCCACGGCTCAAAGCGTCCCTGGTCTTTATACGTTTGAAGGGTTCGGACCAGCCGAAGCGTCAACTCACCGAGCAAATCCTCGGCGTCGTGATGACGCCCCGTCGCGCGGTAAAAGTAACCGTACAGGCGTGGGCCGTACCCCGCCAGCAGCCTCTCAAAGGCTCGCGCGTCGCCGGCCTTGGCTTGCGCGATCATGTCACGAAGCTGCTCGGTATCCATGTCCAATCCGCTTAACGTCCCGAAGTCGGGATTATTGCAGCAGGTTACGATCCCCGCGAACTTTTTTCAAATTGAAAATACGATGAAAAAATACCGGGAAAGACGAATTATATCCTCTCGGGTTCCCGTGACAATACCGCGATGATTCCTGACCGTCCCCATGTTCGGATTGCGTTCGTTTTTCTTCTCGCGCAATTTTTCCCGGCTTGTCCTTTGACGTGGGTTCCCTGTCGCGGTAGGCTGGTGTCTTGGTACAGGTATCCAGGTGCGGGATGAGCATTTACACGAAAACCGGCGACGACGGCCTGACGCGGCGGATGGACGGGAAGCGCGTCCGCAAGAGCGATCCGTTTCTCGAAATGGAAGGGGCGCTGGATGAGCTCAATTCGCACCTGGGACTGTGCGTCGCCGAAGCCAGGCGTCTTTCGGAGGAAAAAGCCAACGCCAAATCCGGTTTTGACGACCTGATCGAATCGCTTCAGGTGATTCAGCGCCAACTCTTCGGACTGGGCGCGATTCTCGGCGGGCTGGGCGCCGCGACGGGCAAGACGGCCATTACCCCGCAAACCATCGAACAGATGGAATACTGGATCGATTCGACGGAAGCGAACCTGCCGAAGCTGCGTCATTTCATTCTACCGGACGGCGGGGAACTCTCCACCCGCCTTCACGTCGCCCGCACTGTCGCCCGACGCGCGGAGCGCGACATCGTGCGCTTCGCCGACACCGGCGGCGACGTGCCGCCCATCGCCCTGGCGTACATCAATCGATTGGGCGATCTGCTGTTCGTCACCGCGCGGCTGGCGGGGACGAAACTCGGATTGAAGGATCAGGAGCTGTAACGGCATGTCTTCTCCCTGGCCATTTCTCACGAACGACCTGCCCGGCGTCGGCGGGACGATCAAGCGGCGCGTGGAGGATTTCCGCGTGGATGAAATTCCGCTCTACGACGCCTGCGGCGAGGGTACGCACGTGTAT
The DNA here is from genome assembly GCA_016929245.1 of Phycisphaerae bacterium. Classification (GTDB taxonomy): domain Bacteria; phylum Planctomycetota; class Phycisphaerae; order SM23-33; family SM23-33; genus JAFGEJ01. The sequence goes on along the minus strand of JAFGJE010000188.1, from coordinate 18,834 downwards.
TTTCGTATCGAGAAGCGCGGGATTCCCACGCCCGTCGCGGTGGAGCGCCTCGCGCACCACATGAACGTGCGGGCCGGCGATATCGGCGTGGCGGGACTGAAGGACGCCCAGGCGCTGACGACGCAGACGCTCAGCCTCGAGCACGCCGATCCGGAAAAGCTCATCGCCTATCACGATCACCAGATGCGGGTGCTGGAGGTTTCGCGGCACGGGAACAAGCTTCGGCCGGGGCACTTGGCGGGGAATCGATTCGCGATTAAAATCCGCGACGTGTCCGCCGACGCGCTCGATCCGGCGCGGGCGATTCTCGACGTGCTGACGCGGCGCGGCGTGCCGAACTACTTCGGCCCGCAGCGGTTCGGCCTGCGGGGCGACACGGCTGACCTCGGCGAGGCGATCGTGCGCGACGATCTGGATGAATTCATTCACATTTTCCTGGGCCGACCGAACGACGCCGACCCGCCCGACTGCCGGGCCGCCCGCGACGCCTTCGAGGTTGGCGCGATGGATCGGGCGCTGAAGCGCTGGCCCAGGCATTACGCCGACCAGCGAAAGGCCCTTGCCGCCTACAAGAAGAAGCACAATCCCCGCCACGCCCTTAATGCAATCGACAAGCGGATGAAGCGATTATTCGTGTCCGCCTTCCAGAGCGCGATCTTCAACGACGTGCTGGCGCGGCGCATCGACACGCTCGACGTCGTGCTGGCAGGCGACCTGGCGCAGAAAACCGACACCGGCGGAATTTTTCCCGTGGAAGACCCCGCCGTCGAACAGCCTCGCGCCGCGGCGTTCGAGATCAGCCCCACCGGACCCTTACCGGGGTATCGCGAGCGATTGGCCGGCGGCGAACCGGGGAAAATCGAGCAGGACGTCATCGCCGCGCGATGTCTGGACCTGGAAAGTCTCAACAAGCTCGGGCCGTTGAAGGTCAAAGGCGCCCGCCGGGCGCTGCGGTTCCCCCTGCACGAACCCAACCTGTCCGCCGGCGCCGACGAGCAAGGTCCCTACCTGGAACTAACTTTCACCGCCCCCTCCGGCTGCTACGCGACCATAGCCGTCGAAGAGATCTGCAAAACCGGGTGATTTGTTTAATAACATTACACCGAAATAATGCGGATCGTTCCGATTGTATATCGAACGTCAATGAATAATAGTCTTTGAAAGTAGCCGCGGGCGCAAGCCCGTGGAAACCACCGACCCTCTAAAAAATGGAGCCCCGTAGGGGCGATTGAAACCTTCAAACGCCCCTGCGGGGCTGGCGTACATTGTTGATACACTTTTCCCACGGGCTTGCGCCCTGACCTTTACGCACATCTTTTGTATTCGGTTTATGTCCCATAACCTGAATCATACCAACACGTTCAGGAGACAGATAAACCAACTGTTTTTCTTTGTCCCGACGGGACAGCAGCGTTTAGCCGGGGCGTGAGCGCAGCGAACCCCCGGCTGGGATTTCTGAATCGGAGTCCCGACGGGACGACAGCGAACTTGGAATCTCCTTCCATTCGGTGAAACACCAATATCGCTGCCGTCCCGTTGGGACTTATGGGAAAACGCGTTTCCCGGGGGTTCGCTGCGCTCACGCCCCGGCTAAACGCTGACCAGCCCTATCGGGCTTCAAGACAAACCAGTACATGTTTTTGAGATGTGGGTAAAGGTGAGCACCTGCGCCCGTGGCTACTTTCAATGATTAGTCAACAAACCAAATCCAACCTTCATCGTGTTGATTTGGTATTAATCGATTGTTGATTTCATCACTCCCAATCGTCCACGACGGAGAAGTCGTTTAATCCGTCTTTTGCTTCCGCCGCGCCAACAACCATTCATACGTCCGCCCAATCTCCTCGGCGATTTCCTCCGGCCAGAGTTCCGCGACATGTCCTGCCTTAAACAGCACCGGTGATGGATTGCCTCCATACAACACGGGGGATGGGCAAAGAATGATCGAACTTTCCGGAGCATGCTCGGGTAATCGAATATACAGATAATCATTGGAAACCTTATACGGCTTCCCTTCAATGTACTCAGGAACATCACATTCTTTTGGCGTCCCAAGGAGTTGGAATTGTTTCCCGGAACAATATCCTTTATCAACAAGCCGTCCCAGATGATCCGGATAGCCTCCCTCCGCCTGGGCGAAAAGCTCCAAAGCGGTTCCTACTCCATGTAAGCGGGTTTTTTCAATCACTCCGTTTAACGTCGAATAGAAATGGCTAAAATACGGGAAAAAGATCAGCCAGAACGCCCAGATGCAAACAAGAATAAGCATACCGGGAGCGAAGAAAAATCTTTTACGGCTGGGATTGTTTTCATGGGTTCTGACCGGACTCGCACACAAGCGTGCGGCGACAAGAAGGGTTACTCCCGAAGCAACAACAAGAAAGATACAAGGAAAGAGCACCAGGACGATCACAGGCAAACTTGTATTTTCCACGCTTACAGAGAGGACGCCGCGGAAAAACTGCATGAAAATCATCCATCCAATGATTGCAAGCACACTCGCAACAAAACACGCTCCGATTCGCTGCACCAAACTGATCTCGGGCAATTTGTTTCGGGCGCGTGTGCGGGAAATCAGAATCGGTCCGACAGAAAGAACCAGGATCACTTCCACGGCAAAAAGATTTCCCAGGAATGTTCCTGCACCGGACTCCGGCAATCGAATACTCACATAATCGTTTCGTCCGGTAGATGTTACTGGAACGTTTTCCAAGGTTTTCCTGTTGTCAGGATAAAGAATCCATTCGTACGTTTTCACAAGTTCCACGCACAGAACGTCCGGACTTAAACATTTAACTTGGCCGGATTTGAATAAAACAGGTGAAGGATCATCTTTATATATGGTGGGATTTATCCAAACCTGCACCAGAGATCCCGGCGCATTTTCAGGAAGGTAAATGTAATGGAATTCCTTAGGGGCTTTATACGGCTGTCCATCAATTTTTTCCGACTGTTCGATTTGCGTATTCGTTCCGTATAAACGGAAATTTTGCGGTTTCATGAATCCGGCATCAACAAGCTGTCCCAATCGGTTTGGATATTTCCCGTGTTCTGACTGATATTGTGAAAGGTTGTATCGAATCATACCCATGGACGCTGATGAAGGTATAACAAGCATACCTCCCAACCATGGAATAAACGCCGCCCAAAACGCCCAGATGCAAACCAGAATCAGAAGACCCGGCGCGTTGAAAAAACGGTATCGTCCTGTAAGAAACAGAGATTTGTCGATCTTCCCAACACAGATTCGAGAAGCGATGAGGATTGCTACCAGGGAATTGAGCGCCAACCAAAGGCAGATCATAACGATTTGAAGAACGAAATGATCCGCAATGGGAAATAGGGGTAAAATTGCTTCGGCCAACAATAACAACAGCATCCACGCCAGAATCGCCAGAACGCTGCCGATGAAACATCGACCGATGCGGTTTGCCAGGCTTAAGGCGGGGAGGAATCGTTTGGCGCGGGCGTTGGCGATGAGTTTGGGGCCCAGGGTCAGGACGAGAACCACTTCCCCGAGAAAGAGAAGCCACGGAAACCACAGCACCAGTTCCTGCGGGATACGTACGACCATGCTTTCATTGTACCCCCGAAAAAACCCGGCTGCAATTTGACTTCTTCTTCGTTCTCGAACAATTTGATTCACACTTTCCCTTCGTCATCGAAATAGGAGCAGCAGGGATCGTTGTCTTAAGGGCTGTTTACAGCCCTTGGCGTCCCTTTGGGACGTCCAGGCCCGTGCCTTTGGCACGGGTACAAAGACGATTCCCGTCAATTTCCCCACACCCTTTAGGGGGGATACAAATGTTTGTCGATCCCATGGGAAGGGCCGTGAACGGCCCTTGTGGAAAATAGAAGGTCGGCGTCCTTTTCAACCCGGCCTGCAAGGCCTCACCTTTACCCACATCTCGAAAATGCATACGGATTTGTTTTAAAGCCCGATAGGGCTGAGGAGCGTTTAGCCGGGGCGTGAGCGCAGCGAACCCCCGGAAGATGTGTATAGAAATGCAAGTCCCAGCGGGACGGCAGCGATGTTGGAATTTCACCGAAGGGATGGCGATTTCCGGTTCGCTGTCGTCCCGTCGGGACTCCGATTCGGAAATCCTGTACCGGGGGTTCGCTGCGCTCACGCCCCGGCTAAACGCTGACCAGCCCTTTCGGGCTTCATAATAGCCTGAACATCTTTTTATAAGATGTGGGTAAAGGTGAGCCTGCAAGGCCGGGCCTAAATGTTCCGCTTTCGCGGAACGCCAAGGGCGGTAAACTGCCCTTAAGATTGGTTGTAAGCCAGATTTTGCCGTGTACAATGTTTCGTCATGACTGAATCATCAAACAACCAACGGCCTGTCGCTTTGGTCACCGGCGCTTCGGCGGGGTTGGGGAGTGTTTTTGCGCGGACGCTGGCGAAGCAGGGGTATGACCTGATTCTCGTCGCCCGGCGGGCGGAGCGCCTGGAGGCGCTTGCGGCGGAGCTGGCGGAACTTGGTGCAGCCGGCGAGGTTTGTCCCGCGGACCTGACGAAGGACGCCGACCTGGCGCGCGTGGAGGAAAAAATCCGCAATTGCGATCGGTTGACGATGCTCGTGAACAACGCCGGGTTCGGCCTGGACAAGCTGTTCCACGAATCCGACCTCGCGGGGCAAAGCGCGATGGCCCGGCTGCACGTTCTCGCGCCGACACACCTGACGCACGCCGCCCTGCCGGGGATGGTGTCGCGCGGCAGCGGCGCGGTGATCAACGTCTCGTCCGTCGCCGCCTGGTTGCAGGGCGCCGGCGGCGTGATGTACTGCGCGACCAAAGCCTTCCTCAACAGTTTCACGCTCAGCCTCGCCGTCGAACTGGACGGCTTGGGCGTGCGGGTGCAGGCGCTTTGCCCGGGATTCACTTACACGGAATTTCACGACGTGCTGGGGATGGACCGCAAACTCGTGCCGAAATTCTGGTGGCTGGACGCGCAGTACGTGGTCGATCAATCCCTGCGCGATCTGAAGCGCGGCAAGGTCATCAGCATCCCCTCGGCGCGATATAAACTGCTGGCGGGTGTGTTTCGGGCGATGCCGCAATGGCTGATGAACCGCATGGGCAAAAAACGCCACGAAGAACTCCAGCGCCAACGCGAAAAGAAAGCCTGATGTAAGGTTGCATAGAACGGAGAGGGCGGGATTCTTTAAGTGGATATTTTGTAAAATCATTAATAATAGTAGGTTACGTACAATCAGTTGATTTGGAAATCATTTACAAATTCTCGATTCTTTACTATTCCTACACGATTTTTTACTATTTTTGACTCCGTTTTGAGGACAATTCAGGGGCAACATTTGGAAAGAGACTCAGGAGTTGCTGATTTGGCTGTAAACCTTTGATATAAATGATATTATATTTGCATTTTATTGACGGATGGAGTGTTCGGTAGTCACAACCATGTATGCTAAGAATTGCTGGCGTTTACAAGTCCAAAAAAAATTTTGTTTTATGGTTGTATATCTTAAGGCAATCTGGTAAATATGCCCATGATAATTAAAGCATTTGGTTCGATAATGCATTGGATATACAAATTGATTTTATGATATGAAACGATTGATCGAAAAAGAACTGCAAGCCTGGAAGGAATCCCCGCGTCGCAAGCCGTTGATAATTCGAGGAGCCAGGCAAGTAGGGAAGACATGGTTGGTGGAAAACAGGCTGGCCAATCAGTTTGATAATTTTGTCAAAGTTGACTTGGAACGGCAGCATCAAGTTCATGCGGTATTTGGCGAAAATCTTGATCCCCTTCGAATCATTGAGGAAATGGAACCGTTCGTCGGCCGGATCATTCCTGGGAAAACACTGCTTTTTATTGATGAGATCCAGGCATGTCCAAGAGCGATAACAGCCCTTCGATATTTTTACGAAGAAATGCCCGAGCTTCATGTTGTGGCTGCCGGTTCGATGCTGGAGTTTGTTTTTGGCGAGATTTCCGTCCCTGTTGGACGTGTGCAATACCTCTATGTAAATCCAATGACGTTTTATGAATATCTGCTGGCCATCGGAAAAGAGGCCATGGCGGAAAGGCTCATACTTCCGCCACAAGAACATTCCGAACTGGTTTGCAGAGCGATTCTTGATGAGTTAAAGCACTATTTTTTTATTGGGGGGATGCCCGAAGTCGTCAAGGCCTATCGAGATACACATTCCAAACTCGAATCGGCCAGCGTCCAATCCCAGATACTCGATTCGTATAGAGAAGATTTCTCCAAGTACAAACCACATGTGAATGAAACCTGTCTGGATGAAGTTTTTGCCAGTGCCGCCAAGTCTGTTGGTGATCAGATCAAATATACCCGTCTCTACGAAGGGACCAGCGGTGTTACGAATCGAAAAGCCTTTAATCTACTCGTGAAAGCCAAGGTTCTTCATAAAATATCATCGTGCGACCCTTCAGGCTTGCCGTTGGGCGGTTCTCGCGGCAAAAATTTCAAGGCATGCATGCTTGATATTGGTTTGTTCCAACGGCTTTGTGGAATTGACATTCCAACCGAAATGGCCCAGGAAAATCTTTTGGCGATGTATCGAGGGAAATTAGCGGAACAGTTTGTAGCGCAAGAAATGCTCGCGTGGCACAGCCGGGAGTTATATTATTGGACACGCAATGCCAGAAATTCAAATGCCGAAGTTGATTGTTTGGCAATTCAGAGTGGCAAGATTTATCCAATTGAAGTCAAGTCCGGCCCTGCGGGCAAGCTTCGAAGTTTACATTTGATGCTTGAAACGTATCCGAATTGTTCTCAGGGATGGGTTTTGCAAGACGGCCCCTATCGTCAGTTGCAGGAGCAAAAACTCGTATTTTGGCCGCTGTACGCGACGCCACAACTTGGAGATCAAAGTCAATTGCAGTTATAACTCTTGTGTGTTTGGTCAATCAGTGTGGATAACCTTATCCTTCTCAATGAACGACGCTTGCGACGAGTTTTGTCGGTTTATGTCGAAAATGATTACAACAGCGTTCGCCCGCATTTATCGATCAATCGCAACGCACCCATCCCGCGTAAGATTGATCCACAGTCAAATGGGAAGATTCTATCGACTCCAATTCTTGGCGGGCCGCATCATTACTACCGGCGTGTAGCGTAAACCGAATTTTGCCGGAATCAGTAGAGTATTCATAACGCTATCAATCTTCGTCTGCGCAGAGAGAGAAAAAGGGCGAATATTGGACATGATCGCATCCGCGATTGTTGCGACGGTTCTGTCGCAGATAGCGTTTAATAGCGGTCTGGAGAATAGGGACAAAACAGGGACAACAGGGGTGCGCAAAAACGACAAGGCTTCGCAAACAACGGAGTTACAGCCGCTTACAAGGCCTTCTTCCTGCATACCGGAGAGGGCGGGATTCGCTGCGCGGCGCCTTCGCTTCGCTACGGCGTCGAACCCGCTGGGCGTGCGCCTTCGGCGCCCGCGACGGGTTCTTTGGGGTGCTTCCATGAAAAACCCCGATACCGGCGAATCGGGGTAAAAACCAACGGAGAGGGCGGGATTCGAACCCGCGGTACCCTTTTGGGGCACACGGCATTTCCAGTGCCGCACATTCGGCCACTCTGTCACCTCTCCAGCGTCCGGGAAGAATACCATACTTCCCCGGAAAAGACAACAACGTCAAACGGCAAACCGCATTTCGTGTCGGTTTGCCGTCTGACGTTGTCGAAAACAACTCGTCGCACGACGGGGAAAACCCGCCGGGATTTACTCGATTTCTTCGCTGGTCAGGTCGCTCAACTCGGTTTTGTTTTCTCCCAGCACCTTGGTGATGTCCAGGAGAATCGTGACGCGCTCCTCGCTCTTGCCCATGCCGAGAATGAACGAAGAGTCCACATTCGTGCCGAACGACGGGGGATCGTCGATGTTCTTCCCGTCAATGTCCCGCACTTCCGAAACGCGATCCACGATAATGCCCACCTCGACCTGGCCGAGGTTGACCACGATGACGCACGTTTCCTCCGTGCGCTCCGCTTCGGGCATGAGGAACTTCAAGCGAAGGTCAATCACCGGAATCACCTTGCCGCGCAGGTTCACCACGCCTTTGATGTAATCCGGCGTGCGCGGTACGGTGGTGATGGGCATCAGACCGATGATTTCACGCACCTTGAGGATCTCCAGGCCATATTCTTCATTGCCCAGACAAAACGTTAGATACTTCCCGGAACGAATGTCCGTGGTTGTCGTTGCATCCGAGGAAGAAGCCGCCGGCGACGCCATGATGTTACTCCTTTTCCAATCGAAATTTATGTTATCATTCTTTCAGGAGGCTTCCGGCGACCTGGAATAGTGACGGTGTTCCTATCGTCCAAAAGTCTCGATATACACCGTCTTGTCCCTATTCACACAGGCCGACTGAAGTCACACGCCTACATGGGTCAAATCGGAATTCAAGAGATGGGAATTGATATTTTTTTGGGGATTTTCCCGGAGTTCACACCCCCGGTAAAAATGGAGAATTTTCTCCATATTCTCCGTTCAGTGTAGGCAGAGGGAAAAAACCGGCTTTATTCCACCTCAAACCCGAATAAGCGCACCCGCGGATTTCCCCAGGTGCGCCGCAGTTTCAGGCGGATCGCCGTTGCGTGAGTGTCGCGGGGGATTCGCACCAGACGCTGGTAGTTGTCTCTTACTTCCAGGAGGGTTTCCCAGGCGGGTGGGGTTCGTTGGATTTCGATGTCGAAGTCGGCTGCCAGCGTCGCGGGGGGCGCTACCCGGCGGGGGGATAGCGGCCTGCGGCAGGGGATGTTTTTATCCTGCCGGTTGAGATCGCTGTCGAACACGAGGCGTATTCTCCGAAGCGCCCGCTCGGAGGGGAAGCGGTACTCAACCCAGTCGCCCGGGCTTGCCTCCCAGGCGTTGGAGTATTGGCCGACGGGTCTGTCCACGCCGTTTCGCAGCGGTTCGGGATCGCCGCGGGAGGCGGTAAGTTCGGCCCGCGTGCAGATGGGGGAAATCTCCCGCGACAGTCCCGGCAGGTAACAATCGTCCGCCATCAGCATTTGTTGCAGCCGTCGCAGCAGGTTTCCCTGGCCAATCTGTCGCGGGGTGGCGCGATTCTCGCACGCCAGCGCCGCGGCTGTCCCGGCGGCCTGCCCCAGGATGGCGCAGGTAGCCATCACGCGCGTGGAGCTCATCGCGGCGTGGGTGGCGGAGATATTTCGACCCGCGAACAACAGATTTTCCACGTTCCGCGAATACACGCAGCGGTAGGGAATCCCGAACGGCGAAGGCGCGGGATGGAAGATCGTCGGTTCGCCCGGATGGAGCAACCCGGCGGGGTGATGATCGTCCATGGGCCAGCCGCCGTAGGCGATGATATCTTCGAATGGCCCGCCGCTTCGGACGTCCTGCTGGGTGAGAATATGATCGCCGATCAGCCGTCGGCTTTCGCGTTTCCCGGGCAAAAAGCCCACCCATTCCAGTTCCCAGTTCTCCGCGCCGTGGTCGCCGCGATTTTTGATATGATCCCACACCCCGAAGGCGGCCTGGAGCAGTTCGTCGCGAATCTCTTCCGTGTCGTGAATCGTGTCCCGAGTTCCGCCCAGTTCCAGCCACCAGAAATTGTCCCATTCCCCCAGCGTGTGTCTGCGGTGGGGTAAATCCTCATCCGACGCGTACACGTTGGCCCAGCGGGGCGGGAGGAACGGTTTGGGCGAATCCGTCTGCCGGGCCTGGAGCAGGCAGCTCATGCCCATGGTGTTGTCGTCGGCCCGCGGGGGGGCGATGTCCTCGCCGAATTCCGCGAACGCCTCGCGGCCGTATCGGAATTCCGCGCCCGACAGCGGCGCGAGAATCCCGTCGCCGCTGCAATCGATGAAATGCTTCGCCTTCACGACGTATCGCGTTTCGTTCGTCAAACCCCAGCAATGCACCGCGGCGATTTGCCGGCCTTGCATTTGCGCGTCATGACAGGTGGTGTTCAGCAGCAGCGTGATACCGGGCGTGAAGCGGGCCTTTTCGTACAGGATGCTGTCCCGGAGGGAGAAATTCCTGTCGGGGTTGCGATAGAGATTTTCCAGCTCGATTTCCTCGAGGATGCCGGTTTCGCGAAGGTTTTCCCCCCGCGCCCCGCAAATCCACATGCGAATTTCGCTGGAGGCGTTTCCGCCCAGCACCGGCCGATCATGCACCAGCGCCACCTCCGCGCCCCTCCGCGCCGCGGCGACCGCCGCACAAAGCCCCGCCAACCCCCCGCCGACCACGCAAACATCCACGTCCTGTTCCACCGTGCGCAAGGCTCATCTCCCGAACTAAAAAGGTTTGATGCAAGAGGGATTATATCCCCGCGACGCAAGAGAAATCCACGTCCAGAGGATGTGGGTGTGCGACAACAAATCCTGGCCACGGATCGTCACCGCTCAAATAGGCCGCGAGATCACAAGACTTGTTTCGCGAAGAAGTCTTTCAGGGCTGTTTACAGCCCTTTGCATCCCTATCGATCTTTGCTTTAAAGCGTAGAAGTTTATCAAATGCCTCGGTGATGTCAGTGGTATAAAGATCGGCTTGCTTCGCCATAATCGGGAACTCGACAGCCCACGTAGCGGGAGGTTGTTTCAGTATATCGGGCTGCTCATGTGTCTTGCGACGTGAGAAAGTTTCAATTATTGCCTGGCGCACCTGGCCGGTATCCAGATCGCCACGCTCGATCAGCAAGACCATGTCCACCAGATCTTTCACGCGGATAGTCGTAACCAGCCTTCTCGGCCTGTTTCGCCGTGAAATATCCACCCTGCGTCGTGGCCAATTCGATAAGGTTTCGGAGAGCCTGTTTTGAATCCCGATATTCCATGCATAAACCTTCAAATTATTTGAAGGTTTATACATCAAGAGAGTGGGCATGTCAAGGCTGAAACCCAACTCAATGATCTGACCATTTTCATGCCCATCGTAAAATAGTCACGGCCATTTTACGATCTTGTGTAGTCACTACAGGTTCTTCGTACCATTCCTTGCACGAAAGCTTGCACGTGGATTTGGGCGCTGGTACGAATCCTTGCACGTCCGGGTGGAAACCAAGCCCAAGGCAGACCATCGCCACACCGTTCGCCGGTCGGGCCATCGGATAGAATCTGCGGTACTTGTTGCCAAGTACCGAGGAATTGTCACGGTCGGGTAGTGTGATAAAGTCATGGTAGTAAGCCAAAAGTACCGATATAATATCACGCCATGGCCATTACCAGCGACAACCAGAAGAAAGCGCTCGATTACGCCCGGAAGCACGGCCCATTCCGTCCGCGCGACGTGGCCAAGCTCGGCGTACACCCCGAGGATATCCGCAGACTTTGCCGAAAGGGCCTGCTGACACGTATTGGTCGGGGCCTCTACGAGCTCGCCGACACCGAGCCGACGGAGAACCAGACGCTCGCAGAAGCATGCAAGCTGGTTCCGCAGGGGGTGGTCTGCCTCCTGTCGGCGCTGCGTTTCCACGAGATCGGCACGCAGCTGCCGCACAAGGTCTGGCTGGCCATTCCATCGAAAGCCGCACGCCCCCGGATCGATTACCCGCCCCTCGAACTGACCTACCTCACCGGCCGCATGTACGAGGAGGGCATCAAGACGCACCAGACGCCGGCAGGTACGGTTCGTGTCTACAGCGTGGCCAAGACGTTGGTCGACTGCTTCCGCTTCCGCAACAAGGTCGGTACTGAGGTCGCCGTCGAGGCCCTGCGCGAGGTAATCCACCATCGCTCGAAGTACGGCGTCACTATCGGCCAGCTCAATGACCTAGCGAGGAAGTGCCGAGTCGGTAAAGTCATGCGACCCTACCTGGAGGCCCTTATCGCATGAGTGACCAGAACGCCAATATCGCCCAATCCGTTCGTCAACGGTTGTTGAACCTGGCCCGGCAGACGGGGCAGGACTACAACCGCCTGCTGGTACGCTACAGCTTGGAACGAATCCTCTATCGGCTCAGCCGGTCGGTGCACGCGGATCGGTTCATCCTCAAGGGAGCCATGCTCTTCGCCGTCTGGTCAGGCCAGCAATACCGAAGCACGCAGGACTTGGACTTGCTCGGAACCGGCGACAACTCTCCGGATGGTCTTGAGAACGTGCTACGCGAGGTGTGTGGGATTGAGACCGGCGTGTCGGACGGCATGGCCTACGATCCCGAGACGGTCACCGCCGAGATCATCCGGGAGGACATGCAATACGAGGGTGTCCGCCTTCGCATCGAAAGCAAACTCGGCACGGCTCGCATTCCGCTGATCATCGACGTGGGGTTCGGCGACGCTGTCACGCCCGCCCCGTTTGAAGAGGAGTTCCCGGTTCTGCTGGATGCGCCGGCACCCAGAATCAGAGCCTACCCACGCGAGTCCGTGGTCGCCGAGAAGTTGGAGGCCATGGTAAGCCTTGGCGAAGCGAACAGCCGCATGAAGGACTTCGCAGACGTGTACTTCCTCTCGGAGCACTTCGACTTCGACGGGCCAGTTATTGCCCAGGCCATCGCCAGCACGTTCGCACGTCGTGGAACCACCGTCATCGAGGCCCCGGCCGCCCTTACCGAGGAGTTCGCCGGGCTTGACCACAAGCAGGCCCAGTGGCGAGCGTTCCTGCGACGGACCGCGCCGCAGGGGATTCCTGAAAGCTTTGCGGACGTCGTTGTCGGCATCGCAACATTCCTCGGCCCGATCTTGTCGCACCTGGCAGCCGACCAACCGATACCTCAGCTATGGCAGGCCCCGGGGCCGTGGCAGTTTTGATACCTCCGCCACTCGCGGCCTTTCCCATTGAATAGCGCCTTATCGGCTGCAAATCGACAACGGCGTTGTCGATCGGCCACAAAGCGGCCACCTTTTCCGGGCGAAGTCCCGGAAAAGGCGTAGGTACTTGGAAAAGACCGTTTCAGGTGATGCCAGCGGGAACAGTCATGGAACGAGTTCCATGGGCTTTACCGTAAGCTTCGCCCAATGCGTAAGAAAGGCGCCTCGTGTCGCTTGTGGGCAACGCGAGGCGTTGGTGTATCCCGCGTAGCGTTCGCGAAGCAGGAAGCGGCCGAAGGGATTCGAACCCTCGACGTCCAGCTTGGGAAGCTGGCATTCTACCACTGAATTACGGCCGCAGTGTTCTCTTTTATAGAGAACATGAAGTATGCCATGGTTCCGAAGATGTGTCAATCCCGGAATTCCGTCTGGGATGGTCAGGAAGCCGCGATCGGATTGGACCAGGCTTTTCGCCCTTGCGGGTCCGTCACGACGACGCGAATGAAAGGCCACTTGGGATCCACCTCCGCGGTCAGGCTGGTGATGGTTTTCCCCGTCGGGATGAACTTATAACCCGCCGCGGGTTTGGACATGATATGAATCGCCTGGGCGGGAGAGCATCGCACCTTCACTTTCCCCTTCTCGACGCGGAAATCGTGGATTTTCGGACCGTGCGTGGAATAGCAGCATCCGGTGCGGACGGCCTTTACTACGTTGGCGACCGTCAGGGAGGGCATGTTCAGCCAGGTCGCGGCGTGGCAGACATAAGGACCGTCGGCGGCGTGGGTGTCGTCGGTCGCCACGGCGGGGATCGCCATTCCGTGGTCCAGCATGTAGGACCACTCGTTTTCACTCGTCGCCCTGCCGATTTTTTCGCATGTGGAGTTGTACACTTCCACGGCGTCGATTCCCTTGAGCGTCCGGATCGAACTCCACTCGATTCCGGTCCAGAACGGATGGGCGAGAATCACCACCCCGCCGGCCCGGCGGACTTCCTCGATGGAGGGATTGGCGTCCTTGGGACGGGAGAATTTCAACCCGTGCGGCACGCCCAGGCCGACGAAATGATGGTTGGTTTTTTCCCTTTTGCAGCGGGGATGAAATTCGATTCCGCTGACGACCAGCATATTCTTGCTCGACAATCCCCGCACGTCCTGCGTGACGTGATGATCCGTCAGCGCCAGCACGTGATAGCCCGCTTTTCGGTATTGTTCCACTCTCTCGGCGGGGGAGAGTTTCCCGTCCGAGACCGTCGTGTGGGTGTGAAGGTTGGCTTTGTACCACTTTCCCTTTTTCGTGAAGGGATTGACCATAATCGCATTCCTTTCGTGCCGCATTATACATGAAATTTACTGAATTCCCACGCGAACAAACTTCCCGGACTCCGCCGCTTCGACGGCCTGGTTAATCTCGGAAAGAGGATACATCGCGCCGACGAGTTCGGCATACGGATACCGCTGGTAATACTCCGCGAGAAACTTCAGCGCCGTGCCCAGATGCCTGGGTTTGTAATTGTGAATTCCCCTGATCGTGAGACACTTTCGCGTCACCTGATTTCCGTCGATCCCCAGGTTTGCCCCGGGCGTCACCAAGCCGGCGATGAGATACCGCCCTCCGATCCGAAGGGCCCGGATCGCCGGGGCGACGCCCTCCTTCACGCCGCAGACTTCAAACGCGACGTCCACGCCGCGGCTGTCGGTTTTCTCCCGGATCGTCGCGAGCACGTCCGATTCCGCCGATTCCTTCACGTTCAACGTCGTCGTCGCGCCGAATTTCTTCGCCATCGCCAGGCGGTCCGGGGAGATGTCCGTCACGAAGATCTGTTTCGCGCAGGCCTGTTTCGCCAGGGCGATTAGGTTCAACCCCAGCAGGCCCGCGCCCTGGATCAGCACCGTTTCGCCGGCCTTCAATTCGATAGCTTCGGCGGCGTGAACGACCGTCGCCAGGGCGCAGTTGGCGGGGGTCGCCACGTCGTCGGGAACGTTGGACGGCACCTTGAAAACGGTTGTGCCCGGTGAGAGGTAAATGTATTCCGCGAATCCGCCCGTCAGATGCGGCGGTTCCTCGCAGCACGAATGGCCGTACTTGCGAAGGTGCTCGCATTTCTGCGGCAGATCGTTCCGGCAGTAAAAGCACTCGCCGCAGCAGGCCATGATCGTCCACGACACGCGGTCGCCGACGCGGAGTTCCTCGCCGAAACCGTCGCGCGTGAGTCCCTCACCGAGTTCGATAATTTCGCCGAGAATCTCATGGCCGAGGATCAACGGCGCGGGTTCCGCGCGCCGGCCTCTGATCGTGTGCAGGTCCGAGCCGCAGATGGTGCTCATCGTGATTCCGCACAGCGCCGCGCCCGGCTCGAGAGTTTCGGGTACGTCAAATTGACGGAGGACCAGTGGTTGTCCCACCTCGGTAAAGACGGCGGCGTTACAGGTTTTCTTCATAGTCGCGTATTTCCTCAAGACTCGTGATGACCGGGACGGTGGTTTCCACCCTCGGCCAGTTTCGTTTCACAAGGTGATGCTGCAGCCAGATCGGCTGAATGCCCACATCCTTCGCTCCGCAAATATCGTTGTGCCAGTCGTCGCCCACGTACACCGCCTCACGGGGCGACACTCCCAGCGTATCGAGACACATATGAAACGGCGTGGCGTCGGGTTTGGGGGGGATTCCCGCCTGGCCGGCGACGATCACGGTTTGGAAAAACGCTTTCAGTCGCGGGAAAAGGCTCAGCCGGTGCGCCTCGCTCTCCCGTTGTCCCTGCGTGTTCGTGATGATCGCCAGTTTGTATGTTCCGGAAAGCTCCGCCAGTACACTCTCGGCTTCCGGGAACACGACGGTTCCCTTTTCCACCGTTTTCCAATAGTCCCGCTCCCACGTTTCCAGCAGAGTTGCATCGGGCGAGTTGTGGAAATGCAGGTACACGTCCCGCCAGATTCCCATCCGTGAAAGCTCCGATTTTGCATGGTGTTCTTTTCGGATTCGGCGGTATTGGGCGAGAAATTCCTCCCAATCGTGCAGGGCGAGATTGTTGAAGATATTTTTCTGCACTTGCTTTTCCGCCTGGCGGAACGCGTCGGCGGAATCCACCAGCGTTTGGCCGAAATCAAAAAGTACGGCTTTCATCATGGATGATATTCCCAACGTTTATGTCATCCTGAGCGGAGCGCAGCGGAGTCGAAGGATCTTACGGATTCGCGAGCGTGAGGTCCTTCGACTCCGCTGCGCTCCGCTCAGGCCCTTGGGGCTCCTTAGGAGATGACAACTATGATATTTATTTTTGTTGCGAAGTATCAGTTCCTCCCCCATTTGGCCAGGTATTCGCCGAACAGTTCTTCATCCGTCGGCACGTGTTCGGGGATGGGGACCGACAGGATCGTGTAATTCAGGAACTGCTTCCAGTTGATGTTGTCGCTGGTCATATTCCCGGCCCAGGTTCCGCAGCCGAGGGTGTCGGTCGTCGGCAGCCCGTTGAACCAGCTTCCGCTGTTGCCCATGGCGTGGGGCATGTTGCAGATCACTCTGCCGACGTTGGCTTTGATCGCCAACTCGACGCGACGCTCCTCGATCTTCGTGTGGATGGACGCGGAATGCCCCTCGCCGGAAAAACGCTGCATTTCCTTCAGCCGCTCGATCATCTCGGAAAAGTCCGTCCAGGTCCAGACGGTAAGAACGGGGGAGAGTTTTTCCCCGGAGAATCGATCTTCCGGGCCCGGTTGGGTTCCGAGCACCATGAGGAACCGCGTCCCCGCGGGGACGTCGATGCCGGCTTTCTCCGCGATAAACGCCGCCGGTTTGGCGATGATGTCCCGGTTCAGCATTTTTCCGTCCGGCCACATGCAGGCGCGGAGCTTTTCGCGTTCGTCGGTCGTGCAGAGATACCCGCCCTCGCCTTGCAAGGCTTCGAGCATCTCGTCGTACACTTTCTCCTCGATGGCGACGGCGTTTTCCGAAGAACACGACGCGGAATTGTTCGCCGTTTTCGATTTCACGATTTTGGCGGCCGTCTCTTTCAGGTCCACCGTGTCGTCGACGATCGAGATCACGTTGCCGGCCCCGACGGTATGGCAGGGTTTGCCCGCTTCGTACACCACCCGCACCAACGCGGCCCCGCCGGTGGCGACGGCGAAATCGCAATTGGCCATCAGCTCGCGGGTTTTCTCGTGGCTGGTTTGCTGGATGCACTGCAACAGGTCCTCGGGCGCGCCGATTTTCCGAAGGGCTTTTCGCCCCAGTTCGACCGTCTCGTACGTCGTCGCCCGCGTTCGCGGATGCGGAGAGGCGATCATCGCGTTTCGGGTTTTGAGCAAACTCAGCCCGATGCAGCAGACCGTGGACTCCGGATTCGTGCAGGGAACGACGTTGGCGACGACGCCCATGGGCTTGGCGAACACCTTCAGGCCCTTTTGCTTGTCGTCGAGAACCAGCCCGCACGTCTTTTGCCCCACCAAATCCCGCATGGTTCCGCGGGTTTTGCTTTGGATTTTGTGCATCTTATCTTCATACACCCCGATCGCGGATTCGTCGACCGCCATTCGCGCGAGCTTGACGGCGTTGACTTCCTTCTGCCATTCCCATCCGACGGCGGCGACCATCTCGTCCACTTTTTCCTGCGACCAGTACTCCACTTCCGCGAAGGCTTTTCTTGCCTTCGCGTACATGTCCTGAATATTGTCCGTCATGGTAGTCCTCTCGATGATTTACCTGCCGACGCTTTTGACGCCGGTTTTCTTGCTCGGGTCTTCGATTTCCTCGATGATGCGATACCCGGTTCCGTACAATTTCCGCCGTTCCTCGAACGCCTTCTTCCATTCCGCCGGGGTGAAGGTCTGGGCGGGTTCGGCGTATTTGTCACGTTCGGCGATGGGCGGTACGGGTCGATCTTCCGGGCCGTCGTAGTCTTCCCTTGGCGTCAGCGTTTCGCCCAGCCGGGTGTAACTTTCCCGTTCCACTTCTTCGATATAATGCGCCCCCGCGGCGAACGCGCGGGTGACCGCGAGGATCGCCCATGTCGCTTCGGGGGTGAACCCGAGGTCCATCATCGTCGCGCCGATCGCGCCGAGCATATCGAGATCGACGGGTTCGCTGCTCGCCGCCTGGGCGGCCCGGACGATCTCTTCCATGAACGCGATGTGCTTACCGGCGACGCCGAGTTTCTTCGCCCGCGCGATCATCCTTTTGGCGGCGGGGTCTTTGAGCATCAGGTTCGAGACGCCCAGCGCTTCGTCGTTGAGATGCTTCTCCACCAGCGCCCCAGCCGCGTCGGACAGGGACTTGCCCTGTTCCTCGGCGATGTTCAGGTATTCCTCCAGCCGATTTCCGAAGGTCGAATACGCGCCGAAAGCGTGGCCGAAAGCGAGCACCGACGCTCCGCACGCCTGCGTCAGGAAGGTTTTGGAACGCGCGACCAGCCGGGACATGACCGCCGGCATGGACAACCCGTCCTCCAACGCCAGGATCATCACGTAATTGAGCATCCGCTCCTCTTCGATCAGCGGAATGCGGGACTGGAAGTCGATGAAAAGGACGTCCACCAGACCGTACCCCTGCTCCATCAGTTCGGTGGTGTCGTATCCGCGGGCGACGATCCGGTGCACGTTTTTATACGCGACTTCCGAAACCCACTGGAACGGGGGGCGCTTCGTGTCCCTGGGAACCGTTCCATATTCCCGGGAACCGTAGTCGTACGGCATTTTGGGACTGTCCAGGTTGCCGATGGTTTTTTTACAGGTTGCTTCTAAATGACCCATTGTTTGTACTCTCCTTCTTCTTTCTGCCGGCGGGCGTATTCCTGCCGCTCATCCTGGGTGGGCACTTCGCGATCTTCCGGGCCGACGTATTTGATCATGCTCAGGTCCAGCATCTGCACCATGGGTTCGTTTCGCGACGCCCCCCAGGCCCGTCCCTTCTTCATGTTGTACAGCGCGTGCGCGGCGCAACTGAATCCACGCGACACGCTTCCGATGCACCACGCGGCGTTCGGGGCGAAACCGATGTCGCACAACGCGGTGTTCCCGGCCCCGACGACGTTCACGCCGACGTAGGATTTTCCTTCCTTCTCGCGACGGGCGTGAAAATGCTTTTCCACCGCGCGCTGGAATTCGAGATACACCCCGCCGAT
>JAFGJE010000187.1 GCA_016929245.1 Phycisphaerae bacterium | reverse complement strand
TGCTCCTAAAAAGAGTAACCAACAACTACTGCAAGTCACTGTAAACAAAAGAATAACCGAGCGCCAGAAAAAATTCTCACACACATCATGTTGTGAGGGTGTTGTATTGTGTGTAGGCGGATGACGCAAGTCGCTACACTCCCGGTCAGAAAGAAGGTAATCACCCTATATGGGGTGGATGAAAAAATTTACATAATCAATGATAAATAGAAGGGTTGTATGGATATACGTCCGAGTCATGCACGGCTGGCACAAGGATTGCATTCTTTTTGGTACTGACGAGGGAATCGCGAAATTTAGTGTCCAATTTTTATCCTGGGAACGGATAACGCTGTAGTTGGAGTAACAAGCAATGCGACCGAGGAGCCTGCGAGGCTTGTCGTGCAAGCCGACGGCCGGTCGAGTGTCTATTGCCCTCGTGGGTATGGACGGATGGGGTACCGATTGCCTGTATCAGGCACTCCTGACACTCGATAGACCACGTGTAATCACGTACAGTCAGCCTCTACACTTTCTGGCCAATCCTCCAGCCGGATGGATGGACTTGCTGGTGCTGTCCCACACGGGCGGCGCCGAAGGTCTGACGCGCCTGCTGAGCTGGGCGCGACGCCGCTGGCGAGGTTCGCTGCAGGCGGTAATCTCGCATCACGGTAACCAGGCCGTGGAGACGGCGGCACGATCCCAGGGAGCCATGGTCTTCCTGCCTCCCATGAGCACGGAAGACTGGTTTGCCCTGTTCACCGGGGCCAAACAGGCGAACACGGTCATGGCGACCGGGGCGGCGGTGTAGATTCTGAAATACGCGATCCGCCGATTCATTCCGGAATTGTGGATTTCCTCATTTTCCAACAGCGCTGAGCGGCAAGCCGGATATTGTACGGGTTTGCCGTTCCGCGTTGCTGGAACATCCGGCGGAATCGCTCCTGTAGTTTTCCACGTCGCAAAACGCGACACACGCGACAGGAGCGAAAACGCTTCGTGAAGCAAACTGCGTCAAGCAACAGGATTCGCATTCGAATGGTAAATACATCCCGTGAACGCCTCGCGGTTGTAATTGTCTCATTTGCAATGCGATAGAATTTCGCGGGAAAAATCGTCTCGAGGAAAACCCTGCTGGCACGAGCATTGCATATAGGTAAAGCGGAGTGAGAATGGCTCAAAGCCCCCATACGATGTTCGGCTGCGAGCTGACAAGTGAATAGTGTATCTACTTACAGGATGACTTAATGTCGAGGAGCTTTGACGTTGAGGAGTGGATATAGACGGTTTCCTGTTACCTCCCTACCCTACCAGATAACGAAACCGTCTTGGCGAGAGAGGCTCAGAACTTTTGAAAAAAAGGAATTTGAGAAACCTCTCAATGGAATCTCGACAACGGTCCTGCCAACGATGGAGATGAGCGCCCATCGAGGAATACAATCCCATCTCTCCTCCCGGGATTGTTTGGATCCGAGATTCCTGAGGGTAGAGGTTGCGTTTACCAGGCAACGAAAGCTCATGGAGATGAGCGCCCATGAGTAAAATCCGGTTCTCTCCTCCTCCGGATTTTCGTGTCGGGATAAACCATTATGGAGTGGGACCTCTACCAAGGCGAAGGGCGATAATCGCGGCCTTGAGCAAGCTGCATTGTCGCCCATTTTTTTGCGCGCATTTCGGGTGGTGGAAATCCGGCGAGGAACGGGAATAACGTGGTTGCTTCGCTGCGCTGCGCGAACCACGGCACCCAGTTTCATCTGTTTTCCCTATGACGTGTGGGGATTGATTCCGATATACTATTCAAGGCATGACGAACTCCCACTCGCAACCTGACGCATTCCTTCCGAGCGAAATGCCCCCCCTGCAGGACGAACCGGAAAAGGAATCCCCCCCGCCGAAGGGGAAAAAACTCACGCGCCGGAAGTTTATCAAATATTCCGCGCTGGCCGGCGGAGCGGCGGTGACGGCCGGCGCCGTCGACGCGCTGGCGATCGAGCCGCACGGCTTTGTGGTCACGCGACACGACTTTTCCCTTCCGAACCTGGGCGCCGCCTGGGACGGCGCGACGATCGCGCAGATCACCGACGTCCACGTCGGACGATGGTCCGATTTCGACGACGCCCGGCGGATCGTGGAGATGACCAACGATCTGAAGCCCGACATCGTCGCCTTGACCGGCGACTACGTCAGCCGTGCCGACGCGATCACCTCGGCGCTGGTGGAGGTATTCCGCGACCTGCACGCGAAGGAAAAGTTCGCCGTCCTGGGCAATCATGATTACTGGACCAACGCGCCGGGGGTCGTGGCTTCGCTGGAGTCGGCGGGGATTGGGCTGCTGACGAATCGCCACGTTCTGCTGCGTCGCGGTGGGGATGTTTTGTGCCTCGCGGGCGTCAACGACGTGTGGTCGCGCGATCCCCGGCCCGACGCGAAGGCGGCGTTGAAGGGCGTGCCGGACGACGTGCCGCGGATCGTCTTGTGTCACAACCCGGATTACGCGGAGGTGACGCCGCCCGGCGTGCGGATCGACCTGATGCTCTGCGGGCATACGCACGGCGGGCAGGTGCGGCTGCCGCTGATCGGCCCGTTGATCCTTCCGATTCAGTACCGCAAATACGCCGAAGGCTGGGTGCAAGGCCCGCAATGCCCGGTCTTCATCTCGCGCGGGTTAGGGATGGTCCAAATCCCCATCCGCTTCAACTGCCGGCCGGAACTGCCGCTGATTACGTTACGAAAAGCCTAAAAAACTACAAACCTTACTAAACCTCTGCGCGGCGGGAATCCTTTCCCGCCGCGTCTTTGTTTTATCCAGGTTGATGAAAGAAACGCGGTGGGAAAGGATTCCCACCGCGCAGAGATACGGGAAAATGCAACAGCGCCGAACGGCAAGCCGATGACCATTCCAGCTTGCTGCTCGGCGTTGTTGTTTTTTGTTTGTTTTATTATCTTTTCCCCGCTGCCTGCTCCCTGCCGCCGTCAAACAACGGCACCCACAAGCGTCGAAGCGACGCTTGAAGGTGCCACGTTACCGAGTCCCCAACCTTATATCCGAATTATCGCTGTCCGGCCGCCTGCTCCCCGCTCCCGGCTGCCTGCGTTCCATCTTCCCGCCGCCATTGGAGGAATTTCTCCCGCAGAAGGCGAATTCCACCACGCTCGGTTTCTGACAGTATCCCAAAAGCCGCGTTTCCCGTCACACGCTTCGCGGCGCAACGTTCCCCAAGAGACAACACGCTCCCGACGGCCAGGCCCACGACGATGACCGCGGAACACAGGATCGGCATGGAACTGCGAATGAAGGTTCGACGAAATGCTTTTCGCCCGCGACGGAACAATTCGACCCCTTCACTCAATAACCAGATTATGAAGAAACACAACATCACAAGAACCAGAAAGAAATCCATGAGAAATTTTGAATGATTGGAGTCCCGCCCTATTAATGCGGTTAGGAAAGCCAGTGGAGGAATCCAATATTCTCCTTTAGGATCATCCAGTTGAAAAGGTCCTGCCCACCAACCAATGATATAGGTTCCGCAAACCAGCAGAACCAGTCCGGCGGCGATCAGAAAACCAATCCGTTTTCGTCGTGTGATTGTCGGAGGGACGGGAACGCCGATTTCCTCACATCGCTGATGGATCGCCCGGTAGCTCGTTGACAGCAGCAGGAAAAATACGGCACACAGAAAAATGGCCAATTCCACCATCCAACGACCCATTGCGTGGTTCAGACCGTACGCGTCGGGACGGAATATCTGCCAGCTGACGTACAGGCCGTAA
The DNA here is from genome assembly GCA_016929245.1 of Phycisphaerae bacterium. Classification (GTDB taxonomy): domain Bacteria; phylum Planctomycetota; class Phycisphaerae; order SM23-33; family SM23-33; genus JAFGEJ01. The sequence continues at coordinate 29,323 of JAFGJE010000187.1, read as the reverse complement.
ACCACCAGCGGCAAAACGATGGAGATCAGGACAATCCGCCCGATTCTCCGCCAGCCGACAAACAGCAGGATCGGCCTGCTCTCGCTTCGACGGCAGGAGATCAACCAGATCAATATCGGCAGACCAAATGAACATGATAGAAGCACCATCCCCACCAGAAGGATCAACAAAGCAATTTCCAGAACCACAAAACACTCCACCGTCCGAAGAGGTTCATACTCCGCGCGATAACCGGCTACACCGCCGGGCATCAGAACACTCCAGAACATTCCCGCGTGCCGTAGTTCCTTCCGAAGCTCCTGCCTGTCCATACCAGAATTATCCCTTAAATCCCGCCAGAATTTCCCCTGCTGTCGTCGCTCCTGAAATGCGTTTTTGCTCAAGGTCGGATTATGCAATTCCTTTCCCACCAGTTCCAAACTCGCCAAAGCATTCATACGACATGCTAATGCAACCAGTATTTCAATAAACGTTCTACTTTCAGAACCGATCAGGTTCGCCATTTTTTCTACAGATCGTGCAAGTTCCACAGCCGTGATATCGCCGGCTTCCGCCAAGTCCACCGCATACGCTCCGAGGATTTTTCCAAGTGCGCGAAAACTGGTCATAGGGGGAAGAAGTGCACTAACTTCCATAATGACTCGACTGATAATGTCCGCCATTGACTGCGGTGGTGGAAGCAGGGACAGGCGAAGCTCTAGCATGTCCAGGGATCTTGAAGAGTAAAACGATTTCAGCAGGCCGCGACGCAACTCCTTGATGCCTTGCTGAAATCCAACGGGATCCGTAATTGTAATTTTGTAGAAGGATATTGATTTTCTTTTCTCATCCGAATCAATCGATTCAATTTGTCGTGAAGGATCGTCTTCCAACATGCAGGATGCTTCGATCAGCCAACCGGCTTTTATGAAATTATAAAACGCATTGTCGGGATCAACCTTTTCGCCGTGATCCGCCATCTCCATACTCTTTTTGAGAAATGATGCCCGAAGTTGGCCGTCTTTTCCGTAATATCTGCTAACGGCGGCAACGAAGTAATTTCCGTAATACACCGGATCGTCAGGCCAGCGGTTGGAAATGGACTTCTCCCGCTCGATGGAATTTCCTGCCTTGATGTCTCCCTGAAGGACGAATATATCCTCTTCCGAGAGTTGCCGCGACCAATGAAATGGGCCTGCATTCTCCCCGAGTTGCCCTGATTGAATCGACGTGGTAAGTCTATCGATATCATCAAAAATTCCACCGCCCGTCATAAAATAAAACAACACCGCCACCACCACCATCGCCGCCGGCAGGAGTGCCAGGCTTGCGGTCCAGCGGATCACGGCCCGGAAACGCATTCGGGTGCGGTTGGCCTGGAAGAGCTGTTGGGAGATTTCTTCCGGGTCGCCCATCGCCTTGACGGCCTCCTGCTGCGCTTTTTCATCGTCCAGGCCCGCTTCGCGGAATTCTTCCTCCGCGTCTTCGAGGTGTGTTTGCAGTTCGTGGGCGACGTCGGCTTGCAGTTCCGGATCGCCCGCCAATCGGTCCGTCAGGCGTGCTATGAGTTTATTGTGAATGGGTTCGTTGTCGGCCATCGCTCACGCCCCCCACAGGCAGGCGTTGACAGCCTGGCTGAACAACTTCCATTCCTCCGATCGTTTCTCCAGTTCACGCCGACCCCTGGGCGTGATGGAATAATATTTCCGCTGCCGGCCGCCGTCCTTTCCGCCGGCGGAATCCCAGCGGCTGGCGATCAACCCCGCCCCCTCCAGGCGATGCAACGCGGGATACAACGTCCCTTCCTTCCATTCCAACAGCCCGTTCGTCCGCGCGTTGACCTTCTTGACCATCTGGTAGCCGTACATCGACTCTTCCCGCAACAACGACAAAATGATCGGAAGAACGCTCCCCCGCACCAGATCCTGCGAAAAATCCATCATCCACCGTCCTTTCCCGAATCATGGATAAAAGTGTTATTTTCCAGGCGACCCATACATCGACTGCCTATGTATTATACCTAGGCAGACAAGGTAAGACAAGGGGGAAGGGAATATTTTTGTACTATTGTTTTTTGATAGTAGTCCCGGGCGCGAGTCATCACCTATTCCCACATTTTGAAAATCCAAAACATCCGGTTCGGTATGGAAGCCCGACAGGGCTGGCAGCGTTTAGCCGGGGCGTGAGCGCAGCGAACCCCCGGAAAATGGTTCTCGAAATTCCAAGTCCCAACGGGACGCCAGCGATGTTGGGATTTTGCCAAATGGAAGGATATCCCCGGTTCGCTGTCGTCCCGAAGGGACTCTGAAACAAAAAACCTATAACCGGGGGTTCGCTCCGCTCACGCCCCGGCTAAACGCTTTTGTCCCTTCGGGACATGGAATACATCCGGTTTGTGTTCAAAAACATCCCCTTCCTCTTACCATCCGCACCCACAAGAAACGGGAGTACACGACAACTCCCGTTTCTTGAAGGTGCCACTGGAAGGCGTCACTTTACTTCGCAAAACACCCGGTAAAACGGTATACTACTGTAGCGTGGTATCAACGATAGACTCGTATGGGAGGTGTTTGCACCCATGAAACGTTATTCACCGATTGCCTGTATCCTTATCCTGACAGCCGGGGGCGTTTGGAGTTTTCTCGCGTCGCCCTGTTTCGCGGAGCTGGATGAAATCGACCTTCTGCTGCGGGAAGCCAACTCCGCGGATGAATCTCCCCTGCCGGCGCTGGCGCCGGGGAAGGAAACGCGCGTTCCCCTGAAGGACCTCGGCGAGCACGGATATTACATGGTCTATCTCCCGAAGGACTACACCCCCAACCGCCGCTGGCCGGTGATATTCTGTTATCACAGCATGAACGACAAACCGACCACGGAACCGTTCCGGACGGTCCTGGAGGGCGAGCATTTCGTCCTCGTCGGTGTGGGATACCAACAGTCCGGGCGGGAGGGATACGATTACATGAAGACCAAGGACGTCGAGATTCTCAAGCGCGTCCTGCGCGGCGTGCATCGCCAGGTGCGGATGAATCTCGAGTTGCTCTTTGTCGGGGGATATTCCAAGGGCGCGTTCTACGCCGCCGGTATGCTCAACCACATGCCCGAAGCCCAGTGGGCCGGCGGAGTGATGCTGGGCGGGGGGATGAGCAAACCCGAAGCACCCAAGCGTCGCAAATCGCTCTACAAGCTGCCGGTGTTCCTCGCCTGCGGCGACCGCGACCCGCACCGCAAATACGTCGAGACCGCCGCGGACCATTTCAAGGACATGAATTCCGCGGTCACGCTGGAAATCTGGCCGAAGACCGGGCACGTCGAACTGTTCCCCGGATCGAAACTCCGGGAATGGCTGATCGCCAACGGCCCGCTGCGCGACGCCTCCGATCGCCTCGCCAGGGCGAAGGTGTATGACAAGACGAAACGACTCGGTCTGGCGCTGGATTTGTACGAAACCCTCGCGCACGTGGATCCCAACGAGGTGGTCTGCCAGCAGGCGGACATCGCCGCGACGCGCCTGTCCGCCAAGGCGCGGGCCCAACTCGACCGCGCCGCGGCGGTGCTGGAAAAGAAGGAGTATCCCCTCGCGCAGAACCTGCTGGAAGAGCTGGCCGAGGAATTCAAGGGTTCGCACTTCGGCGAGGAGGCGACGGAGAGGCTGAAGAAACTCCAATCCGACCCGGAGATTCAGAAGACCCTCGCGCGACAGCGCAAAAACGAACAGGCCCGGCAACTGAAAGCCAAAGCCGACGCCGCCGAAAACCAAGGCCGGTTCTCCGAGGCGATCCGCCTGTACGAATCGTATCTTCAGCGGTATCCCAAATCCGACGACGCCGCCGACGTGAAAAAACGTCTGGATCGTCTTCGTTCGGACGACCATTTGCAACGGAAGATCCGCGACCAGCAGGCCGCCCACGATTGTAAGGGTTGGCTGAACATGGCCGACGCCCTGCTCGAACAGGGCAAACCCGACCTGGCCAAGAAATACCTGGACAAAATCATCCGAAAATATCCCGATACCACCTGGGCCGTCAAAGCCCAGGTGCGATTGCGGAATCTGTAGAACCACGACGGCGGAACCATGCCGATCCGCGAGCGGCTGAGGTAGATCGCTTCGCTGGACAAGCAGGCGTAAGTCACTCCCGCGCGAGCGTCTCTCGCATCAGATCGCCCACGCGAGGAACGTCCGTGTCGCGTTGCCACGTGGTGGGACTTCCCGGCTGCCTGGACATCCACTTCACGAGGGTGGTTCCGGTGTTCACGTCGTGCCGGACGTCGGCTGTGCTCGCGTCGGGATTTCGCATGAAGCGAATCTGCGTGAGAAAAATTCCCTCCTCCACGAGAGTATCCACGGCCCGGGCGATCGTATCCATGTGCGGCGCGACGAGAACCACCCGCAATCGACGGATCCGGGACGGGGGAATTTCATACGTGCAGATTCGTTTGATCATGTTGCGCAGCAGGTCCTGGTTCCCCCCGCCGTAGAGGGAATCGTAGCTGCCGGCGTGCGCCAGGTAGGCGAACCGGCCTGGCAGGTGAATCAGAATCGCCGTGCAGGTTCCCACCCCGTAGGTCACCAGCGATTCGGAGGCGCGGGCCTTGCGGAACTCGTCCATATCCACAAGCAGCGCGCCCGAGGGCGGTTCGGCGGGAGAGGAATACCGGACGTTCTGTTCCCGCAGCGCCGCCAGCAAGCGGGGACGGAATTCCTCGCGACATCGGGCGTATTCGTTGGTGAGGACTTCGGCTTCGTCGATTTTCGCCACCAGCAGCCACTCGCTGCCCATCACGGAACACACCTCGAAGGAGGTCATCGCGCGAAACCCGCGATAGTCGGTGACGATTTTGTGTCCCTGCCCCTCGGCGAACTTGCTTTGGATGTTCTCCGGCGACAGGTGCAGGTTCAGAATGCTGGAATCCGCCTGGAAGCGGGAGTCGGTGAGCATCTGACAATCCCGGTTGACCAGGAACACCTCTCCGGTGCGGCCCAGGTTTTCATCCCGGACGAAGATGTCGTTGATATTATTGATCGAACACTGCAATACGAACCAGCCGGCCAGGACGCCGTCCCGGTGCACCGGTTCGACGAAGAACGCCGAGGGTCTTCGGGAGACCGTGGAAAATTCGTAGTCCAGAAACGCCCGTGCGGGCATGTCCCGCAGGCGCCGGCCGAGGGAAGTTTCCCCCAACGCGCCGTTCCGTAAATTCTGTCCGCGATAATCCGCCCGCATCACCGTGGAAAAAACGTCCCCCCGCGGATCGACGAACAGAATATTATAAAACATCCGATACTTCTGAAGACAATGCACCAGGATATGGTCCCGAAGCTGCCGCATCGCCGCGACGGCGTCGGACGGGGCGGAAGCCCCCTGCCGGAGCGTGTAAAAGTCCTGTTCCAGGAAAAAACATTTCCGCAGAACCGGATCGTCACGAAGTTCGACGGCGGTTTTCCGGATACGGTCCAGGTACTCCCCCAATTGCCGACGTTTGACGCGTCGAATCGCATCCAGTTGCTCGTAGGCCGCCTCCCGCACGGATCGACCTGACGGGGGCGCGGCCGGGGAATCCGACGCGCCGGGACGTCGCCAAAGGAGAAAGACTCCCGAAGCGCCCAGGAGCAATACCACCGCAACAAGAATACCAATCGCGCGTGACTTCATGGAACCCGTGTCATGAATTACCGTTTCACCAGGGAAAGAAGTTTGAACGTGGTTTCCGGATCGACAAGCCGTTGGGCGTTGACGCCTTCGATTTCCAGGAGGATCACTTCCAGGACGCAGAATACGGTCGCCCCGCCGCGGGGGCATCCGACGATGGATTCCTCCCCGCGTCCGATGCCGGCGTGCAGGTGCATCTTCGGCCCGGTCTCGTCGCGGAAGATCGTCCCGACGCCCACGATCTCCCGCGCGTCGTCGAATTCCCGGAAATTCGGCTCGATAGGACCGGTGGGATTGACCGGGCCGACGACCACCTTGCCTTTACGAAGCCCCCCCACCAGCAACACGGCGGCGCCGGAGATGTTTTCCTTCGCCGCGAGCGATTCGATTTCCGCGTAGACGTCCTCGCCTTCAAATCCCCGCGCGACGATCACACGGCCGATGTTGCCGATTTCGTAGTCCATGATTCACCTATAAAGACGTGGCGGAGTCCCTCAGGGACTCCGCCACGCGATATTCATAACTCAAAATTCATGATTATTTCTGGTACTCCGCCTGGATGACGTTTTGCGAGACGTTTTTGATTTTCAGTTTGTCTTTCATCACGGCGTAGATTTGGCGAACCAGTTTCTTCGCCGTCGTGTCGCACTCGATGGAGAAAACGGCGTTGTCGCTGCCGAAGTCGCTCGACACGTCGCTGACGCCCTCGATTTTCTTCAGCGCCTCCTCGACTTCCATCACCTGACCGAACTCGATTCCGCTGACCTTCAACTGCACTTCCCCGCGTCCGCCCAGGGCGTCCATCCAGAAGCGCAGCACGTCCTGCGTGAGGATCGGGGCGGCGTATTTGCCCTGGCTGGTCAGCGCCTGCTTGGCGGCCGCCCGGGCCGTCCGCTGCACGCCGGGCGTGCTCTTGCCCGGCAAGGCCTGCATGATCTCGCCCGTGTCGGAACGGTAAATCTTGACGTTCGCGTCGCCCTCGTAGTAATACTTCTCCATCCCGTAGATCACTTTCTTGCTTCCCTCGGCGATCACCACGCCGGAGATGAAAATCGGGGCGCCGTATTGCTGGGCGATGAACTGCACCTTGGACGGGTCGTCGGCCGCGACGGCGGCGTCCAGGTCCTTCTTTTCAATCGCCTTGATCTGCGTCTGATCGACCAGGATGAACCCCGCTTCCTTCAGCGAGCGAACCACCTGCGTTTCGACGGTCGAGGAGTCCTGCCATTTTCCGTCGATCTTCTCGCGCAGAAAGACCATGATCTTCGGCCGGCCCATATCCTTCAGCAGATTGGTCACCACGCCCCACAGGTCGTCCAGGGGATCCTTCAGGATGACCACGTCCATCTTGATTTCAAACACGTCGTCGGCGGTGATTTTCTTGCCGATGACCTTGTAACTCTGGATAAACCCCGCCGAGCGCGTCAGGATGGTGCTCTTGACCAGCTCGAAATCCTTCGTTTCGCTTTGCGAGTAGACCTTCACGAAGACTTCCTCGGAGGCTTTCTTTTTCCCGTTCTTGATCGCCTCGTCTTCAGACAGTCCCATGCCCGTGACGGTCACGGTAATGGTCTTCTGCGCCCAGGTCGGGGTCGTCAGAAGCGTCAGAACCAGGACGAACCCGCATATTCGGATCAACGTATTTGTCATTGGAACTCTCCCGGAATAAATCAGCCACGAAACGATTTTCCTGCAAATAACCCGCGAATAAAAAACACTCCTCCCGCGGCGTTCGCGCGAAGACACACCGCCCGCCGGGGGGATTCTCCACGTATTTCGTTTCCGTCCCATTGTCGGACGCGACGGAGGTCACCGCGGTAAACTCCGCCGCGTCCTCGAATGGAGGATTCGGTATCGATAAGAGCTTAGTCGGCGACTTCGACTTCCTGTTCTTCCTTGGTGACTTCGCTCTGCCTCTGGACCTTCACGTCATCCTCGCAGCCGGTCAGAACGCCGGTGAAAACCACCGCGAAGACGCATACCATCAGAAAGCTCAATACTTTTTTCATGTTCGTTCTCCTGTTTCTCATCCGCGAGACGGATTCCACGTTTCCGGTTTGCACTCCATCGAATGCCGCGACGGAGCCCACGTCGGCGAACTCCGTCGCGCATACGATTTGATCTTTGGCAAGAGCTTAGTCGGCGGTTTCGACGTCCTTATCTTCCTGTTGCACTTCGGACGGTTTCTGCGTTTTCATGCCGTCGTCCGCGCCATTGGCTTCACAACCCATCAGAACGCCGGTGAAGACCACCGCGAAGACACATACCATCAGAAAGCTCAATACCTTCTTCATAATCATTCTCCTATCTGTGTTCGTGTTCTCCGGCGGAGCCACTCGCCCCGCTGAAACATACCACGATTTACCGTTGTTGCTTGATAAACACAATCCACATCTGCCAGATGGGCTTGAGGTCCAGTTCCACTTCGGCGGTCGCTTTTCCGTCCTTCACCTCGGCGTCGACGAGTTTCGCGCCGAGCTGGTAGGCCTCCATGCGGGAACGAACCTGGTCGTTCTTGAGCATGAAGTTCTTGACCGACGTGTCGCCGGTGAGCATGAGTCCCTGAACCTGCTCCGCGAGTTTCCGGCGGGCGTCCATTTCGGCGGCCCGCTTGGCCATCAGTTCACCCTGGACCTTGTTCTCGGCCTCGGTGTCGACGGCCGCTTCCCCGGTGGCGCGGATCGTTTCACTCACCCAGGCGGGGGTTTGCGCCACGGTTTCCCGAACCCTCTCCACCACGACCAACTCTTCCGGCTGGTAGTCCTTGAGGTATTTCTGGGGCGGAACGCCCATGCCGGTTTCGACGATCTTGTCATGACGGACCTTCTCGATTTTTTCCTCCAGGGCCGTCATTTTCACCTTGTCGCCCTTGTAGTGGGCGTCGGCCCAGCTTTTGAACTTCGTCAGGACGGTCTTGAGGACAATCTGCATCTCCACCTCGACGATCAGTTCGTCGCGGTGATAGCGGATGCCCAGTTCCTTCGCCCCGCGAACGAAGGTGTCCATGCGAAGGTTGATGTCGTCGCTTTGCGTGACGTAATCCTGCACGGTGGTCTCCGCGGTCACGCGCACGCCGCTGATTCGCTGGGCGAGTTTGCGCAGCGCGTCGGCGCGGGCGGCCTCGACGGCCATCAGTCGCCCTCGCGCGGTGCAGTACTTCTGCCAGATCGGCGGAATCGCCCCGCTGCTGCTGCCCTTGGCGAGCAGCGGTTCTTCCTTCAGGTCCTCGGGCACCACGCCGTGTCCTTCTTCGGTGATGATGTCGTATTTATTCAATTCCGTCATCTTCTCGAAGCTGTTGATCTTGACCTTGTCGCCCTTGTAATGGGCGGAATAGAACTGCTTGAGTTTGCGGATGACGGTCTTGAGCGTCACCTGCATCTCGACGATCGCCTCCTCGCCGTCGAAACGGGGCTGTCCGACTTCCTTCATGCCGCGCAGCCAGGAGTCCATCGACGTGCGGATCGAATCGCTTTCCGTCACGAAATCATGTACCGTCATGTCGGCGGTGATCCGCAGACCGTTGATCCGGGCCGTCAGCTTCCGGATCGCGTCGGCGCGGGCGGCGCCGATAGCCATCGCTTTTTTCCGGGCCTGTTCCTGAAGGTCGGCCCCCGTCTGGGCGAACACGGTGGAGGCAAGGATCGCCACCGCCAGGATCGCCAGAATCGTGTGTACTTTTCTTCCCATTGTGTTGCTCCTTTCCCGGCGAAGAGGCAGTTCCTCGCCTCAAGTGGACATACACTCCCGTAGTCTAAAACCGTTTTATGCGGTGCGGAGGGATTCCGCCGTCGCCCGGCCCACAAAGCCGCGCTCCCGCTTATTCACCGTTTTCCTTCCGTCTCGCTTCGCGCGCTTTGCGACGATTTTCCTCGACGGACTGCTCGTCGGTTTCATCTTCGCCCTCGGCTTCCACGCGGACGCGCTTCCGGGCGCGGATGTATTCCGAATCGGGATTCAGGCGGATGGCCTTGTTGTACCATTGCTCCGCCTGGGTCAACTGTCCCATCGCTTCATAGCAAACACCGATATTGAACATCGCGCCGTCGTCGTCGGGCGTTTCCCGAAGGGCCGATTGGTAGACTTCAATCGCGTCCTTGTATTCGCCTTCATCGGCGAAATTGTTCCCGTTCTTGACAAGTTTCGACTTACCGGCCTCGAGTTGCAGGCTCACGACCACCTCGTGCGGGCTGATTTTCCCGACGAATTCCCGCACGCACTCGTCGATCAGGTGCTGCGTGATGGCCGAGAGATTATTTTTGAATTCCTTGTATTTTTCCTTCTCCTCCTTGGGGGAGTTCTTGGAGTCGTATTTCCGGGTGACCGTCACGCTGCAGATGGTCTTGGTGGTCTGAACATCGACCATGGCGAACGTCACCGCGGCGGTGCTCATGCGGTGGGTGACGGTTTTTCGCATCGTTCCGGCGTAGGGAACGGGGATATGGATGATTTCATCCTTCTCGCTCTGATCGACGTAGACCGTTCCGTAGATCATGGCGTCCACCTGGGCGATCTTTCCGAACTCGACCGCCTGGTCGGTATCGACGACCGACATCTGGAAATCGCGTTCCTCCATGATGGCCCGGACGCGTTTACGGTCGATCAGCTTGTACCGATGATACTTCTTGTCGTATTCATCCATGACGCCGGCGAGGCAGTCGGAGGCGACTTCCCCCCATCGTTCCTCGGTGCCGCTTTTGGCGCCGAACTGGACGATCGCGACCTTCCGCACCTTCTGGGAAATTTCGTATTGCGGAGGACGGTCGTAGCGGATGGTGATGTCCTTTCCCTTGTCCTTGCACCCGCCCAGCAACGCGCAGGCGAAAACAACCGCGAGGAAGGGGAAAACGATTCGTGTCAGCTTTGTGGTGAACATGGCACTCCTTTCCACAGCCTTGAACGATGGAGGTCTTCTTCGGATGTTCCACGGCGTCTTTCAACGCCCCGTTACTCTGGACTCCAACCGATCCGTAACACCGGTGTGTAAGAACATCCGGTTTGTGGGGACGGCCTCAAACACAACGGCTCGGTGTTTGAAGCGTCGCGCCGCCATCGACCTGACCGGGTCGAAGGACGTCGTGAAAGCCTTCGGCGCCCCGAGAACCACTCTACGCCGCACCGTCACGGATCACCCGCCGCATCCCTGCGGCTTCGTCGGTCATGCGCCTTTCATATCGGCATAACCAACCTTGTTCTTTTTTCATGGTTGTCGGAAAGAAGGAAAAAGTCAAGTCAGGAATCGGAATTTTTTTCACAATCCACGTTTTTTTAGCGGGTTATGACATCCCCCTCCCCGGAAGGAGGAATTCCGCTTTTCTTTTTCCTATGAATTTTCAAATCGTTCGGCATGGTTTGTCTCCCGTTTCCGATACATCTGTAGGGGGAGTTTCGGTCGGCTGGATTAACATCAGACTAAAAAAAACGCCGATAGGAAATACCAGGAGCCGGTACCATGCGAAGCCGATTGGGCATATCGTTCCTCGAATTGCTGATTCTGATCGCCATTGTGGGGATTCTCTCCGTGATCGTCGTTCCGGAGTGGACCGAAGCCTCGGGCGATTTTCGCGAAACGGCGCTGCGGTCGGAACTGGATAACGTCCGCGCCAAACTATACATGTACCGGAAGCATCACGACGGGCAATGGCCTAGCGGGGAGAATTTCCTCTCCCAGATGACCCTCCGCACCAACACCGCCGGACAGGTCATGCCCGTCGGCGGCGATCCGAAGGAGTATCCGCATGGTCCCTATCTCCAGGTGATTCCCCTGAATCCCCAGGCCGACCTTCGCGTCGCGGATCGCGTCCAGATCGGGACCGACGCCCCCGGCGGCGGGCAGGCGGGATGGCATTACAATCCCCGAACCGGATATTTCGCCCCCGACACCGACGAGTAAGTCTCCCTCACAGACCTGAAACACGCCCTGGGGTCATTCTCTATTCCTGTATTCTCTATTCGCTTGGTTTTCTGAAACAATCAACGTATTGTCATCTCCTAAGCAGCCCCAAGGGCCTGAGCGGAGCGCAGCCCCTTGGGGGCAAGCTGCGTCGAAGGACCTTACGCGTAGCTACCCGTGAGTTCCTTCGAGTTCGCTCGAAGACTCGCTCCGCTCAGGATGACAATACGTTGCATTTACCGGACACATAATTCATTGAATGACATGTGTCGGTTCGGTAGCATAGTGCGCTTTAGCATCCAGAAACAGATCGGAGAGATGAAACCATGAATCAACTGGACGAAACGATTGCCGGACTGAAATTCTCCGCCGACGGGCTGATCCCGGCTGTCTGCGTGGATTGTGAAACCAAACAGGTGCTGATGGTGGCGTACATGAACGCCGAATCCCTCAAGGACACCGTCAAGACCCAAAAGACGCATTTCTGGTCGCGCAGCCGTCAGAAATACTGGATGAAGGGCGAATCGTCGGGCCATACGCAGGAGGTTAAGGCGATCTACACCGATTGCGATAAGGACACGCTCATTGTCGAAGTGAAGCAGAACGGCGCCGCCTGCCACGAGGGATACTTCTCCTGCTTTTATCGCAAACTCAACGACGACGGCGGATGGGATATCGTGGCCGAAAAACTGTTCAATCCCGACGACGTGTATAAGAAGTAATGATAAAAACGGGTGCCGTGGTTCGCGAAGCGCAGCGAAGCAACCACGCCGGATATACGTGGTTGCTTCGCAGCGCTTCGCGAACCACGGCACCCATGATTTTTGAAAAAGAATGCACCCACAAGCGAGAAGACTCGCTTGAAGGTGCCACAGGAATTTCCGTGGCGCGACGTGTTTGGTACAGATCGAGTCGTTCCGACTACCGCCGGGAAGGCGTGGTTCTGGTATTGAACGTGCTGCTGGCGCTGGCGGGATTGACCGCCGTCGGAACCCTCGTGCTCCTGTACGGGGGATTTTCGGAAGAATCGCTTCCGGTGTCCTTCGACGGGATCGCCGCCGCCCAGGGAGCGATCGTCATTTTCTTCCTTCTCGACCGACTCCTTCGTCTGCTGCTGGCGTGGAATCGGCGGCGTTATTTCCGGAACAACTGGCTGGACTACGCCCTGATGGTGCTGTTCCTCGCGGCGATGGTCATCGCCTATCAGAATCACCGAAACGTCATGTCGGCCGGCGCGTTGTTTTTGATCATCACGCAAGTGTACATGCTGGCGGTGCTGGTTCTGCGGGCGGTCGGGGCGAACCTGGCGCTGGCCGGCAGCGGTTTGCCGCCGGCGTGGCTGCTGATCGGCAGTTTCGCCGCGTTGTGCGTGATCGGATCGTGGTTGTTGATGCTCCCCGCGGCGGTTCCGGAGGAATTCCAGGCCCGTTGGTATTATCCCGACGCCCTGTTCACGGCCGTCAGCGCCACGTGCGTGACGGGACTGGTCGTCGTGGACACGGGCACGCATTTCACGCGGTTCGGCCAGGCGGTGATCTTCGCGTTGATCCAACTCGGCGGACTGGGGATCATGATTTTCGGCACGGTGCTGGCGATCCTCGCGGGCAAGGCGCTGTCGCTTCGGGGCAGCGAGACCGTCACGGAACTGCTCTCGACGGACCGCGTCGGCGAACTGGGACGGATCGTGCGGTTCGTGTTACTCTTCACGCTGCTCGCCGAGGCGCTGGGTGCGATGCTGATGCTGGAGATGTTTCTTTCGCCCGGCGTGCGGGACGCCTGGGGGCAGCCCCTGTCGTTCTCGGCGGCCGTCTGGCACGCGGTGTTTCACGGCGTTTCGGCGTTCTGCAACGCCGGATTCGCCCTGTACCCGGAGAATCTGATGGCCGGGGTTCACGACGGCTGGTCCCAGCCGCTGCGGGAGCACTGGCAGGTTCTGGGCGTGTTCGCGCCGCTGATCGTCCTGGGCGGGCTGGGATTCCCCGTGTTGCAGGATGTGATGCGTTATCTCCGTCGCGTCGTCGTGCAGGTCTGGCGGCGGGTGCGCGGGATCGCGGCGCACGAAGTCGGCCGACCCGCGAGACTTTCGCTGCACTCGAAGATCGTGCTGAGCACTTCGGCGGTGCTGATCGTCCTGGGGGCGGCCGGGCTGTGGGTGCTGGCGGTCGCCGTGGAGGAACCGGCGCCGTCGATCATATATGGCCGGGCGGAAAACACGCCGAACGACTGGGAAACATTCGGGGTGGGCGAGAAGACCGCGGCGGTGGTGTTTCAGTCGATCACCGCGCGGACGGCGGGGTTCAACACGATCGACATGAATCGCCTGTCCAACGCGAACAAGCTCTGGATGTGCGTGCTGATGACCATCGGAGGCAGTCCCGCCAGCACCGCCGGGGGGATGAAAACCGTCACGCTGGCGTTGATGGTGATGGTCGCATGGAGTATCCTGAGGCGGCGGCAGCGGGTGGAGGTGTTCCACCGCACCGTCGGCGACGTGCTGCTGCGCCGGGCGATCACGCTGGTGATGCTGTACCTGAGCCTGCTGATGCTCGTGACGCTGCTGCTGAGCGTCGCCCTTCCGCGGGAGAACATGATCGACCTGCTGTTCGAGTCCTGCAGCGCCTGCGGAACGGTGGGGTTGAGCACGGGCGTGACGAACCGCCTGGGATTCTTCGAGAAATACGTGGTCATGGCGGGCATGTTCCTCGGCAGGATCGGCCCGTTGACGCTGCTGACGGCGTTGGCGGCCGGCGCGAAACGCGCGACGTATTCCTACCCCGAAGAGCACGTGGTGATCGGTTGATGGAAGGATTAATACCATGGAACGTTTTGCCGTGATTGGAATGGGACGCTTCGGCAGCCGGCTGGCGAAACTGCTGACCGACGCCGGGGCGGATGTCATCGCCGTGGATCGTCGGGCGGACCTGATCGAGACGATGCGCGACGACGTCGCCCGGGCCGTCTGCATGGACGCGACCGACGAGGAAACGCTCCGCAACCAGGGCATCGACGAGGTGGACACCGCGATCGTCGGAATCGGGACGAACTTCGAGGCCGCCGTCCTGACGACCGTGCTGCTGAAGCAGATGGGCGTGTCGCGCGTGATCACCCGCGCGACGACCGCGATTCGCGGGCAGATTCTCACGCGCATCGGCGCCGACGACATCGTGAATCCCGAAAGCGAGTCGGCCGACCGCTGGCGCACCCGCCTGGTCGCGCCGCGGATCATCGAGCATATCGAGCTGGCGGAGGGATTCAGCCTGATCCAGACCGCCCCGCCGAAGACGTTTGTCGGGAAAACCCTCGGCGAAATCGACATGCGGAAGAACCATCACGTGCAGGTGATCGCCGTGCGCCGCAAGGCCGAGGACACCGACGCGGACGGTAGAAAACGGCACCAGGAAGTGGTCATTTCCGTACCGACGGCCGAGACGACCATCCAGGAAGGCGACGTGCTGATGCTGATCGGTTCGGACGCGGCGCTGAAACCGTTCGGACAATAAAAATATTTTATTCAATGACTGTCATCCTGAGCGGAGCGAGTCTTCGAGCGAAGTCGAAGGACCTTACGGGTAGCTATGCGTGAGGTCCTTCGACTTCGCTGCGCTCCGCTCAGGATGACAAGGATAAGGAGAAGATTCATGTTTCGTACGTTTCTCCTGATCGCGATAGTATTCAGTCTCGTATCTCCGGGATGCGAGAAGGACACCAAATCGCCTCCGCCCTCCTCGCAGGCGTCCCCGGAGGAACCCGCCGCGCCAACGGCTGACACCCCCCTGCCGATCGTGCAGGACGGTTTGTGGGGATACATCGACGCCGACGCGAACGTCGCCATCCGCCCGCAATATCAACGGGCGGAGCGATTCTCCGAAGATTTCGCGGCGGTCCAAAGCAAAGGCTTGTGGGGCGTGATCGATGCAACGGGGCGCATGGTCATTTCGCCGCAGTTCGAGGCCGTCGACCGGGACGGATTTTCGGCGGGGCGTTTAAGCGTGATGCTCAACGGGAAATGGGGCCTGATCGACACCGCGGGGCAAACCGTCCTTCCGATGACATACGCAACCCCCCTGCGATTCCACGAAAACCTGGCGGCCTTCCGCGATCAGGATCAATTCGGATTCCTCGACGCGGCGGGACAGGTTGTCATCGCGCCGCAATACACCTTCGCCGGGCGATTTTCCGAGGGACTGGCCGCGGTGATGACCCAGGGCAAACGAATCGGTCGGCGCGTCAGCGGTGGACAATGGGGATACATCGACAAATCCGGCAAGAGCGTCATTGAACCGCAATTCCAGGCGGCCGGCGCGTTTTCCGAGGGATTGGCGTGGGTGCAATTGTCGGAACCGACGTCCCAACGCGACGCCGAAAATCCACCCGCCATCTGCGGGTATATCGACACGCGGGGACAAACCGTCATTCGCTCGAAGGAATACCAGGCCGGGCGTGAATTTTCGGAAAACCGCGCGGCGGTGCGATTAAGCTACACCGGCCTGTGGGGATACATCGACCGCGCAGGAACGATGGTCATCGGGGCGGAATTCGACCAGGCGAACGACTTCCACGAAGGACTCGCGGCGGTGCTGACGTTCCCCGACACCGGCGACGGCGGCGTGAAGTGGGGATATATCGACGCGGAAGGCGAGACGGTCATCCCCCCGAAATTCGACCGCGCCGACGATTTCCGCCGGGGATTCGCGGCGGTCTGGGTCGACGACAAACTCGGATACATCGACCGCGAAGGACGATTCCTCTTCCCACCGGCGAAATGATCTACTCCGCGCTTCGCGTCGCGACGAGACATATCGAATCGTGCGGCTGGATTGTCAGTTCCAGAACGCCCTCCGGGGACGGCGAAAGGATCGACTCGTCAAACCAGGAGCAAATCGCGTCGTCCGGATCAATGCCATAGTCCCGGAGTGAAATCTTTCGCTCGATGGGTTCTTCTTCCCAATTGAATACCGCGAGGATTTTTCGGTCGTCCTCGTCGGCGAACCACACGGCGGGTAAAGAATTATGGCCGCAGGTGAACAGGTCCGTCGGGACGGCGGTGCGGCGCAGCGGAGCCAGTTCCAGCACGCGACGCAGCAGCGCCAACCCGTCGGAGTTTAGCTTTCGCAGATCGTCTCCCAAAACCACTTCGCCCATCATCACCGCCGCCAGCGCCCAGCTACGCGCTTCGCGGGCGTTGAATTTCGGGCCGGAGTTGTAATCTCCTCGCACAAACGGTTTTTTTGGGGGGGCGTCGTCCGGATTGGTGCAATAGTCCGACGCGCGAACGATGACGAAATCGGGATCGTTGTTCCAGAGTTTCCGGTCCATCCACCACCGGCAGGCGGCCGATCCGATATTGAACTGCACCACCGACCATTTCAATTGAATATCGGCGGTGATGCGGGCCGCGTCCACAATCCCGAAGACGGACTCGTACGGCGGGGCGCAGGCGAGAATGTAACTGTCGTCCCCCACCGCTTCGCGGATGATCTCGAACGTTTTGCGGATGATACTCCCGCGCCCGACGGTTTTATCGTGGAAGCCCGTGCATCGTTGCACCATCTGGGTGAAATCGACCTTGAAATAATTGAATCCCGCCTCCTTCAGGCCGCGATAGATGTTGAACAGATGCTCCCGCACCTCCGGGACGGTGATATCCAGGCAGCCCAGCGTGAAGCGGGAATTTTCACTCTCGATGAGGGAACCATCCGGCATGCGGGCGAACCAATCGGGGTGCGAGTCCATCATGGGCTTATCCGCGTACAGCGGCGCCAGCCAAATTCCGGGAATCCCCCCCGCCTGCTTTACTTCGCGGCAGAATTCGTCGGCCGTCATGAGAAAATCGGGCGAGAACCGCCAGTCGCCCCACGAATTCTGCCAGCCGTCGTCGATCACGAAATATTGAACCTTTTGACCGAGTTCGTTTTTCGCGATGACCTGGTTTTCGCGCATCGCGTCGGCGGTGACGGTCAGCTTGATCTCGTCCCAGGAATTCCAGCCGACGGCTTTAGGCTGTAACGGCCGGTTTCGCAACGCGGCGTAGCGATCCCCCAGCGATTCGAGCATCGCGAAGGGATCGGAATCCTCGGCGATGATAATCTTCGAGCAACGAGTACTGCACCCGGCGGGTAAAACTTTCCCCTGCTCGCTTCGGATTTCCAGGCCGAATTGCCCCGCCCCGATCGGTTCCAGGAGCAACGCCTGGAAATACATATAATCCTCTTCCTGCGGGGGAAGAACGGCGAACAGATACGACGAGCCTTGCTTGTGGGATTTCAACAGATACACCATGGAGCTTTCGGGGTTGGCTTCCACGAAATCCGTCTTTTGCCCGATGCGCTTCACGGTGGACTGGGCTTCATACAGCCACTTGGAATGCACGTATTCCAGGTAATCCTCCACAAGCAGAGTCGAAGCGTCGAACACCAGCCGGATCTCATCCACGGGAAAATCGTCCGTGGAGGAATTCGTGACAATCAATTGAATCGCGTCGCCGGCAATGATGGTTTCCAGCTCCAGGCCGTTGGCGGCGTCCTTGCCGACGTTCCCGCTCCACTGCGCCTGCCGCGAGTCGATTTGCCTTTCACCCGAACGGACAATCCAATGTCCCTCCCCCAGGAGCGCCCAGCAAGACTGCACCGTTGCGGTTTCTTCCTTCCAACTCCACATGCGAACGTCTCCTTTTTTTTCAATCGAGTCCTGATGGAAACCGGGTACAATAATCCCTCGCGGGAATCCTGTCGATCAAATTCCCCGTGTATTCCGTTTCCACCGAACCGATATACTTTCATGCACATGACAAAACGACAAATCGTGCCCACCCGGCGGCGAGTCAGGAAATCCTGGTTCCTTCTCCTTCTGCTGCCGTTACTGTTCCACAACGTCTCCTGCACCATGTTTCTCATCAAGGAAGGCGTCAAGGAAGTGAAGAAACTCGAAGAAGAGCGAAAAGAGAAGAAGGAACAACAGCAGCGACAATGGCAAAACGAACAGCTTCCCGGACCGAGCAGGATGGATGAGGAATCCTCCCGACCCTACCATCACGGTCGGTGGACGCCCAACCGGGAAGAATAAAATCACATTGTCAATTCTCTGAAACACATCCGAGGATAAAATCTTGTAACTCATTTTATTATAATATATTGCAGCAATTATAATTTCGTGTCATCCCCTCTTTTTTTGGCCCATTTTCTCAATCACTTTTTTTGAAAAATCACCGCGCATATTATATAAAAATATTATTGGACAAATAATAAAAATAGTTTATATTATGTGTTGTAAATAAAAGAGGATTCGTAGCCGGAAAGGTACAGGTATCCATGCCGTCAAATACGTTACGCCTGTCTGCTCCCAAAATTCCACGTCGCGGGCGTCCGCCGAAATATCCAGACGCCCAGAAACAACTCCTGCATTACATTTCTACTCATAACCTGCAGCCGGGAAATCCGCTGGGATTTGAAAAGGATCTTTGTGAGATATTAAAGATGTCTCGCACCGTACTCCGCCGGGCGATTTTGGAACTTGTCAAAGAGGGGCGTATCATCAGCAAACCGGGATTGGGGCATTTCGTTTCCGATCAGAATCAGCCGAATGAAATATCCGGTACAATCCTCGTGATTCTGGGGGCACGGACATTCGGTTCGGCTTTCATACAGGATCAACACCTTGCCTCAATCATCATGGGGATCGAACATGCGTTTTCCCGGACGGAGATTCAACTGGAATGGTCGTCGCTGGGACCGACGCTTTCGCCGCTCGATGTGTATCTGAGTCGTTGCACTTCCGATACCAAAGGAGTGATCTATATCCCCCTTTCCGACCAAGTTGTCGAACCGATTGCCGACGGTTTGCATTCCAAAAACGCCCCCCTGGTCATTGCCGGTCGGCCTATGCATCACGAAGAGTCGAGATGCGTATACGTCAATCATTATGAAGGAATGACCCGGGCGATTCGATATCTGACCGCGCTGGGGCACAGGAACATCGCCTATATCACCAATTACAGCAACAGTTGGGTGTATACCTCGCGATTAAAGGCGTATCAGGACGAACTGACCTCGGCCGGTGTCGAATCGGATCCTCAGTGGGTGGTTTCCTGCGTCGGTGGTGAGGAACACGTCGAAGCGGCGACGCGGGAATTGCTCGAAAAACAAAAAAACCTCACCGCGCTGGTTGTCGCGCACGGTTCGATTCTCCCCAATGTATTAAAAGTCCTACGCGCCTCCCGGAAACGCATTCCCGACGATCTGTCGGTTGTCTCCTACGACGATACGAGCGCGGCCCAGATAAATCATCCCCCGATCACCGTGGTTCGCCAGCCGTTGCAGAAAATCGGGGAAACCGCGGCCCGGTTATTATTGAAGGAAATCTCGAACCATGAGCACGCGACGGCAACTATCCCGTTGGAGGCGGAATTGATCGTGCGGGATTCCGTGATTCCGCCCAGAACCGACAAGGGAACCCAAGGATGATACGAAGCAGTAAAACCGGTTCTTTCCAATACCGAAACCCGACGGGGTTCACCCTGATTGAGCTTTTGGTCGTCATCGCCGTCATCTCCCTTCTGGTGTCGATCCTCCTGCCGTCCCTGCAAAAGGCGAGGGGAACGGCCAAGTCCGTCGTCTGCCTCAGTGAATTGCGGGATTTCGGCCTGGCGCTGAACCTCTTCGCGCAGGACCATGGAGACTCGCTTCCCAACCGGTACATGTATTATTCCGAAAGCAGCATGCCCGGCGGCACATTGACACCGTATTTATCCATACCTCCGGAGGAAGTGTGGAATTGCGAAGTGATGGATGAGAGCTTTCCGACGTATGGAGATCTACCGAGAAATCGAGCGCCGAACGTGTATGCCTGGCATACGACAATTGATTCCAGTACCGGCGAAATCAAGGAAGAGGTCGATTGGCGAAGGCCTTTTTTTACCACGGAAATTCCGCACATCAGCGAAATGTTCTTCATCGCCGATTGCCCCAATGCCACCTGGCAGGCGTCCTGGAACGCCTATTATTTCCACACCTATGTATATCGAACGGATTTCCAAACGGCGACGCCGGAGTGGTACGTCCATCCGGGCGAATCCTTGAATTTCGTCTTCATGGACGGACACACCCAGCCGGTGTCGTACGACGAAATTCTGGATAAAGATAATAATGATCCGTTCTGGCGCGGAGGATTCAAGGATTAGCGTTGTCAGAAAAGTGGCTTGGGCCTCTTTGCTCTGCGAAGCGCTACGCAAAGCAGAGCCGGCCTAAGGGTCTCACGGGCATCTTGTCCGTGAAAACAAAAAAATACACAACAGGGTCAAGATGACCCTGTGACGCTTGGACAAGATGTCCAAGCCACAAAATACAGGAAATCCAATCGTTGGATTGGAGACGGATACGGAAAAAATCACCATTTTGAAAGGAGAAGTAAGATGAGAAAAACAACGAATGTCAGTCTATGGATTCTACTGCCGGCGGTCGTCTGCCTGGGTGCGTCGATGACGCGGGCCGCGCCGATCGAAGCGAATTTCGACGCCGGCGAAACCACAACCCAGGTGGACGGATGGACCGGAATGGCCGGTGACGGATGGCAGGGCGCCTGGAATTCGTATTTCCAAAGCGCCACCGGAAGTTCCCAGACGTTTCAGGTCACGGACGCCACACCTTTGCAAACCGGCGCCGGGAATTACCTGAACACCACGTTTGAAAACCATCGTGATTCATCCCGGACGGCTGCACTGGTCACGCGACAATTCGACATGGACACGGCCCGGTCGGGAGGTTCAACCCTCACGACCAGTTTTCTGTACCGGCTGGATTATTTAAGCAAGAGCGATATGTATGACGTATTGGGAGGGGTTTACTTTTCCGCCAATGCCACGGCAAACGGTTACGACCTGGATGGAACCACCGCCACTTCGGCATGGGGTTTTTCCACCACGAGACTTTCCGCACCGAATTTCCGATTCCTTAACGGCGCCAATTTGGATGAATCCGATATCGTGTTATATTTGAACGACGTGTACGAGTTCACGTTCACGGTGGATTACGACACCCAGACTTATGTCGCGTCGGTTGAAAATCTCACGAAAGACCTCAGCTACACCTCAGGCATATTGGATTTCAATTACAAACCCACCGGAGAAGAACCGGTCGCCGATTATCTGACCTGGGGGATACGGCTGTTGGATGGAGACCCAAGCTCGAAGACAGGAACCTATTCCCTGGATTCCGTATCCGTCACTCCCGAACCGGCGACACTGATTCTATTGACGACTGGGTTTGGCGGCGCGCTTCTGCGACGGCGAAAATAATGATTTCGTGATATAGGCTTCCTGTAAAAAGAACAATATGCGTTAATCGCACGTGGCGGGAACCATTCTCAGGTTCCCGCCGCGTGTTGATACCCGAGACGTTCCTTCGTGCAGGGAATACGTCCGGGAACATAACATGGTACGCAAACAAGGTTATTCTAAACCAACCAGGATCGTTTCTTCGTTTTCTCGTTACACTCCCCAAAACCGCTGTTGTAGAATATATTGTTCCCTCTGAATCCGCGGCAAAGGAGTCTGTTACCATGAAAGAGTATCGTTCGATAGACATCCGCCCGTATCAGTTGCTTTGCCTGATCTGCCGACGGGGACGTCGGGACGCGACGGCTTATTACCACGAGTCGCGCCTCGATGCCATCCAGGCAGCCGTGCAAGCCGATCCGATCGTCCCGCTGACGCTGCGGTGCAATACGGACACGGTCTTTCGTTACCAGAATCCCGGGCGCGAATACGACACGCCCGAAGGCGAGATGTATAACGACCTCCGCGACCTGACGATCCTTCAACGCATCGCCGCCGTACCGGGCAATACGCTGCCGGCCGTCGATTGGTTCCAGGCGATATTCGACGCGATCCAAAACAACACGGGCATTTGCGAGTATCCGCAGTCCGAGGCGCCGGGCTGGCCTCGATGCCGGTTCGCCGACAGCGGGAATTACCGGCGCGGCCTGGAAATGGGCGTCAGTTCGATCATTCCCGCCCGGTCATCGCGGGAGAAGAAAAAGGCAAAAATAGAATCCGTCAACGCCTGCGATCAAGCGGAGCGTCTTCAAATCCGGCCTCATCATCTGCTTTGCCTGACCTGCTTCCACGGTGGTCGTGCGGGCAAGGAGCTCGCGCCCATTGAAGAAGACAACCTCTGCGAGTGCATACGGAAGATGCAACAAAACCCGGACATCCCGGTCGAACTCGTCCAGGGCCCGTGCATGGTATGCCCGCCGTGCGGCGCGTATCATCCGTCCTCGAACCTTTGCATTGGAAAACAGAGCATGGGACTGCGGGACGACAGGAAGGATTTGGACACGCTGCGCCGGCTAGGATATCGCTACGGCGACGTCGTGCCGGCCCGTGAACTTCTTCAGAGATTGTACGGCACGGTTGAAAATACGACGGAAATCTGCGGGTACGGCGATGGTGTGGAACGAAGCAGGGAATGGAAAGTCTGCAACGGGCCGACGGGCAGCGAATCGTTCGTACATGGACGCCGGGCGGGACTCGGTGTCGACGGGGCAACTCCCTGAGATTATTCTTTATACAGGATCAATATGATTATTCTTTTCACATGGAAACAATTTCTCATAAGCATTTGCTTGGCATTGTTTGTCGTGGCGTCGTTGAATGCCGCGTCACCCACGACCACCGCAACAAAAGGGAATGAGCAAGGCGGTATTACAATCGAAGCCTCCCGCCGAACCGTCTTCCGGCGTATGGAAGACAATCCCGTCGTGGAACTTACCATACGCAATTCCAGTAATTCCGTCCTGCCGCCGGGGCGACTTGAGACGACTTTTGACGGACATAAGAATAGTTTTGAGATCCCTTCGCTTCAGCCAAATACGTCACATCGAGTGAAATGTCCGATTAACGCCCGATTGCGTCCCGGTGAATATTCCCTCGACGCCCGCACGAGCTTTCCCGGCACGGAAGAACTCCCGTCCCGGAAAACGTTCAGGATTCGCATCGTCCCCCGCCCTTCGCCGTTGCGTATGCAAACGTTCATGCTCTGGGGCGACATGCCCCTCGACACGCTTCAGGAGGTGGGACTGAACACCTTCACGCCGGGCACATCGGGTAGAAATATGGCCGATACTCAATCCACGTGGGAAGCGGATGGCCCGTTGGAACGCCCGATGGATGACGATTCGATGGGTCGAATGTTCATGCTCCTGAACGAGGCGTTAGCACGCGGATTGGACGTGTATGCACGCTGCGAACCGCCGGGCCGAATCGCAAGCTGGCAGAAAATCCGGAAATACTACCGGGTGGACAACCGCGGAAAACAGTACAAGGATCGCATTCGCCAGAATGTTCTGCATCCCGACTTGCAGGCGTACGCGAATCGATACGGCGCGTCGCTGGGACGAGCCTATGGGGATTTCCCCGCCTTCATTGGCGCGTTTGTGCACTCCGAGGAGAGAGGCCGAACCACGGCGCCGTCGTTTGACAAGTATTCCCGCGACGCCTTCCAAAAAGACACCGCCCTGAAGATTCCCCCGCAGGTCAGCGGTCCGAAAAACTCTCGCGGCCTGCATTATAAGAATCTCAGGGATTTTCCCGCCGACCGTGTCATTCGTGAGGACGATCCTCTCTATGTGTATTATCGCTGGTTCTGGAAAACCGGCGACGGGTGGAATTCACTGAACACGCGGGTGCGGCGGGGTATGGAAGCGGAAATGAAGCGTCCCGCGTGGTCCTTTCACGCGCCGGCCGTCCGGGTGCCAAGCGTATATGGAAGCGGAGGCGACATCACGCACCTGGGACAATGGTCTTATGCTTTCCCCGGCCCGATCAATTACGACATGCCCACCAATGAACTTCTGGCCATGGCCCATGGTACTGCGCCCCCCCAGGAAGTCCTTCCCATTATCAGTGTTTTCCTGCCGCGCGTGTTCGTGATGCCGGCGGACCCAAAAGAACTTGAGAAATATACCCAGACAGACCTGGATCCCCATGCGGCATATTATCCGATGACGGCAGACCAGATGCGCGGGGCGTTCTGGAATACCATTTCATATCCCGTGCAGGGAGTCGGCTGGTACGGTATCGCGAACCTCATACCGGACACCGAGGGGGAAGGATATCATTCCCCCGAGCTTCTTCCCGAAATGACCCGGCTGCTCCGGAACGTCGTCGCGCCGCTCGGACCTACGCTGCTCCAGGTTCCCGATCGCCCCGCAGACGTGGCGTTCCTGGAAAGCTTTTCCTCGGAAATGTTCGCCGGCCGGGGAACCTACGGCTGGGGATACCGAGGCTGGTCCGACAAGGTTTACCGAATGCTCCTTCATGCCCACGTGCAGCCGGACATCATTTATGAAGAAACCGTCCTGAAACAGGGGTTGGACCAGTATCGCATGCTTGTGATGATGCACTGCGACGTATTGCCGAAATCCGTCGTAAAAAAGGTTCTCGCCTTCCAGAAACGAGGCGGAATCATCGTTGGAGATTCCCATCTGCCCCCCGCCATCCGGCCGGATCTTCTGATCCGCGACGATAGAAGGACTTCCTCCGCGGATTCCATCGCTAGGGAAGTCAAAGGCGCATTGA
This sequence comes from Phycisphaerae bacterium, assembly GCA_016929245.1. Taxonomy (GTDB): domain Bacteria; phylum Planctomycetota; class Phycisphaerae; order SM23-33; family SM23-33; genus JAFGEJ01. The sequence continues at coordinate 4,230 of JAFGJE010000187.1, read as the reverse complement.
AATTACGGAAGAAATTGAATCATCATTATCTCCGTTATGTGGATTGCAAGGATCCCGAAATTCTTCTGCGCGTTCGGCAATATGGCGACTCGGATTATATTTTCGTCATAAACAACCATCTCCGCGCCGGGGATTATCTCGGCCGTTACGGTAGGATTCGCGAATACGGCGTCCCCGCGAAAACCAAAGTATTCGTCCGGCGCAAAAAAGGGTATGTGTATGATTTGGTAAATGGAGAAACGATTCCCGTGGATTCTATCGGCGGTATGCTTCGTATTCCTATCGAGCTTGGACCCTGTCAAGGACGACTGTTGATGATTACGGACGCGAAAATCGAAGGCGTTACGATTGACGCCCCTGATGAAATGCGGCGCAATACGCCGGTGAAGATTTCTCTTCGCGTTGTCGATGAGAATAACCAACCCGTCAAAGCCGTCATTCCCCTGCGAGTGGATATAACGAACGCCGAAGGACAACCGGCCGAATTCAGCGGTTTCTACGGCGCAAAAGACGGCTGTTTGACGATTGAAATCATTCCAGCATTAAATGATATTCTTGGTGAATGGACGATTACCGTCACAGAATTAGCTTCCGGTAATCAGGTCCGCAAACATGTACATTTAATTCCTTGATGTAATTCCCTTTTATAATATAATACAAATAGTATCCATGTATTACGGAAATCAACATGAAAGTCTTGATTGGAACTGACCTGGAAGGTGTAGCCGGTGTCGTGGATTTCGAGACGCAGGCCTACGGCAACGGAAAATACCACGAGCAAGCCAAAGTGCTCCTGACGCGGGAAATCAACGCCGCCGTCGACGGATTACTCGAAGCCGGCGTCGAGGATATCCTGGTGATCGACGGACATGGCCCGGGTGGTGTGTCGTTCGAGCATCTGCATCCGCGCGCGAAATTATTGCATGGCCGTCCGCCGGCGCCGCAACACGCCTACGACACTGTCGCCCGTGAACACGATGTTTGCATCATGCTGGGCCAACACGCGATGGCCGGTGTGGAAGACGGAAATCTGAATCACACCCAAGACTCCCGCGCGGTCGACTCCTATACCCTCAACGGGAACCCCATCGGCGAAATCGTCCAGTTCGCGTTGTATCACGGCGCGCTGGGGCTGCCGCTGATCTGGCTGACGGGAGACGAAGCCGCCTGCCGCGAGGCAAGAGACCTGATTCCCGACATCACGACAACGGCGGTCAAGAAAGGTCTCAGCCGTTTGTGCGCGATCAGCCTCTCCGCCGAAGTCTCACGCGAATTGATTCGGAAGGACGCGATCAAGGCGGTGGAGAATCACAAACGAAATCCGATTCCTCCGCTGACCTGGCCCGGCCCATACGTCCTCGAAAAACGATTCTTCCATTCCCATTCCAAGGACGCCTACGTGAACCACCCGATGGCCGAGATCGTGGACTCTCAAACCGTCCGCCTGCGTTCGGAAAATATCCTGGACATTCTCTACGCATAATTATTTCACCCTCCACTCCGGGAAGTTTGTTTCTCCGGTCGCGGCAGGAACTCCCCGTTCGGGTACCCCCTACCGAGACCATCTAGCGGAATCAATGCGACGAAATCCACCTGACCCCGGCCAGCAACGACACCGTTGGTGAAGGGACGATTACGGCGAGGAGATTGGCTTGCCCGTATCCCGTACGGAAGAATAATCAGTTACTCCTGAATTGACATACTCTTGTCATCCGATATAATTTTGTCTTGTCGGCCCTTTGGGTAAGGGCGGTGGAAGGATGCAGATGCAGCCGAGCCCGAACAACCTGGTGTTGACGAACCCCGTCGGCGGGGTCGCGGGCGACGGCTGCGCCGTGATTATTTGCATCCCCCCGCGCACGCCGTAAGGGTTCGATTGTTCCAAAGGCTTTTTCCTCGACCCTGAGGCTTGTTCACGAGTTTCAGGGTCTTTTTTATTCGGAGCGATATTTCCATGACCGACAAGAACAAAAACGACAAGAAGTCCTACAAAGATACGCTGAACCTGCCCAACACCACGTTCGACATGCGCGCCGGTCTGCTGCAAAAGGAACCCGCCTACCAGGCCCGCTGGGCGGAGGAAAACCTCAACGGTCAACTCCTCGCCGCCGCGAAGGATCGCAAAAAAACCTTCGTCCTGCACGACGGACCTCCCTACGCCAACGGCGATATCCACATGGGCCACGCCCTGAACAAAACCCTCAAGGACATGGTCCTGCGCATCAAGAACATGACGGGGTACAACGTCGCGCCGATGATCCACGGCTGGGATTGTCACGGCCAGCCCATCGAGCAGAAGATCGTCGAGAAACTCGGCGAGAAGATGCACTCCCTGCCCGCGACGAAAATCCGCGAACTCTGCAAACAATACGCGGAGAAATTCGTCTCTGTCCAGTCCGAGCAGTTCCAGCGGCTGGGCGTGCTGGGCGACTTCACGCAGCCGTACATCACGATGCACCCGCACTACGAGGCCGCCGTCCTGGAAGTGTTCGCCAAACTCGTCGAACAGGCCGTGGTGTTCAAGCAGCTCAAACCCGTGCACTGGTCCATCGAAAACCGCACGGCCCTTGCCGACGCGGAACTGGAATACCACGACCGGAAGGATCCGAGCGTGTACGTCGCCTTCAACGTCGTCGCGGGTGATTGCGAAGGATATAAAAAGGCGCGGGAAGAGGGCGCGAAACTGTCGCTGCTGGTCTGGACGACCACCCCGTGGACCCTCCCCGCCAACCGCGCGGTGGCGGTCCATCCGCGGATGGACTACGTGTCCCTCCAGGCCGACACGCCCGACGGAAAGCAGCGGTTCATCGTGGCAGCCGAACGCAAGCAGGTCGTCCTCGACGCGATCGAGAAGGCCCAGCCCGGTTATCTTTCCAACATCGAGCAGAAAGCGGAAATCAAAGGTCAGGCGATCCTCGACGCGAATCTCTGGTATCAGCATCCGCTCGATCCGGAGCTCCGGTGCGGCGTGGTCGGCGCGGAATACGTCACGCTGGACGACGGCACGGGCCTGGTGCACACCGCGCCGGGACACGGCACGGACGACTATTTCACGGGACTGGCGAACGGCCTGGACATCTACTGTCCCGTGCGGGCGGACGGTACGTTCGACGACACCGTACCGCAGTGGCTGCGCGGACTGAGCGTGTGGGACGCCAACGGAAAGGTGATCGAGCACCTGACAGCCTCCAAAACGCTGCTGGCGAGCGAGACGATCACGCACTCCTACCCGCACGACTGGCGGAGCAAAACGCCCACGATCTTTCGCGCGACGGAACAATGGTTCGTGGGCGTCGACACGCCGCTGGCGACGACGGGTGTTTCCCTGCGCGACATGGCGAAGGATTTCTGCGGCAAGAACGCGGACGACGGCGGAGTGAATTTCATCCCCGGCTGGGGACGTAACCGCATCCTGGGGATGCTGGAGTCTCGTCCCGACTGGTGCCTCTCGCGCCAGCGGTCCTGGGGACTGCCGATTCCCGCGTTTTACAACGAGAAAAACCAGCCGCTCTGCACGGCTGCCAGCGTGCGGGCGGTGGCGAAGGTCGTCGGCGAGAAAGGCTCGGACGTTTGGTTCGACCTTTCACCGGCGGAACTGCTGGCCGACTACAACCCCGCCGAAGACGCGGACCTGGAAAACCCCGGCGACTTCGACGTGGCGACCCTCACGAAGGGTTTCGATATCTTCGACGTCTGGTTCGAGTCCGGCAGCAGTTGGTTCGCCGTCGCCGTCTCTCGCGGGCTGGTGGAAGAACCGCCGGTCGATTTGTACCTGGAAGGTTCGGACCAGCATCGAGGCTGGTTCCAGCTTTCGCTGCTTCCCTGCCTGGGCGCCGCGGGCGTGCCGCCCTTCCGGTCGGTATTGACGCACGGATTCGTCGTGACGGAAGACGGGCATAAGATGAGCAAGTCGCTCGGTAACGCCATCGAGCCGAAGGAGCAACTCACCAAGCGCGGCGCGGACATCCTGCGCCTGTGGGTGGCGAGTCAGAATTACCAGGACGACGTGCGATGCAGTGAGAACCTGATCGCCCAGGCCGAGGAAAGCTACCGCAAAATCCGCAACACACTGCGGTTCTGCCTCGGTTCCATCGACGATTACAATCCCGAAACCGACGCCGCCCCGCCGTCGGCCCATTCCGTCGACCTGTGGATGCGGATGGAACTGCACCAGCTCGTACAGGCGGTCCACGAAGCTTTCGACCGCTACGAATTCCACCGCGCGACGCG
>JAFGJE010000186.1 GCA_016929245.1 Phycisphaerae bacterium | reverse complement strand
TGCTCCTAAAAAGAGTAACCAACAACTACTGCAAGTCACTGTAAACAAAAGAATAACCGAGCGCCAGAAAAAATTCTCACACACCCGATAAGTTACCATTGACGCCGGTAGGGGGATGGCGTAGAGTATCGGCCTCGATATCTTTTAGTCATGCCGGTATCACCGGCAGGCCTTTGGCTGGGGGCGCATCGCGTTGGTGCGTCTGGACGCCGAGGGTTAGCCCAACGGGAGCAAACACATCATGGCCCAGGACCCCGAAAACAACACCGCCAACGCGGAAGACGTACAGGAAGATTCCGCGGAAACCAATCTGCCGAAGAACACCGTGGAGGTGGAAGACGCCGGCACGCTCAAGAAAAAGGTCACCGTGACCGTCCCCCGCGCCGCGATCGACGCCAAGCGGGACGAGATGTTCGGCGAGTTGTCCAATTCCGCCCAGGTGCCGGGTTTTCGCGTCGGGCGCGCGCCGCGCCGGCTGATCGAAAAACGCTTCGGAAAGGACGTCTCCCAGGATGTCCGCAACGCCCTGATCGGCGAATCGCTGGGCGATGCGATCAAGGACGCCGATCTGAAAACCCTCGGCGAGCCGGACCTGGACCTGGACAAGGTCGAAATCCCCGACGACGGCGACCTGACCTTCAGCTTCGAGGTGGAAATCGAGCCGGAATTCGACCTGCCGGAAGTCAAGGGCATCGAACTGACGAAGGAAATCTTCGACGTCAACAACGAGAAGATCGACGAATACATCCAGAATCTCCGCGAGGGGCGGGCGAAGTATGAAAAAACCGACGAACCCGCGCAGGACGGCGATGGTGTGGTGACGGCTGCCAGGATCACCGGCGAGGGCGTGACGTGGGACAACCCCCGCGTGCCGCTGCGCGTCGCGCCGGGGACGATCGAAGCCCTCCCGCTGGTGGACCTGGGCGAGAAGCTCAAGGGCAAGAAGGTCGGCGACGTGGTGACGATCACCACGAAGGCGGCCGACACCCACCCGAACGAGGACTGGCGGGGCAAGGAACTGGCCATCGAACTGACGATCCACGAAGTGCAGCGTCGCATGGTTCCGGAACTCAACGAGGACTTCGCCACCGCCTGCGGATTTGAGTCGGTGGACGAATTCCGCGCGTTCGTGTCGGATCGCCTCAAGGGGCGCGTGGACATGGAAATCCAGCGTTCGCTGCGCAATCAGATATGCCAATATCTCCTGGACAACACGAGCTTTGACCTGCCGGTGGGCGTGGTTCGTCAGCAGACGTACCGGGCGTTGCAGCGGCGGTACGTGGATTTGCTCCAGGCGGGCGTTCCGCGGGAGAAGATCGACGAGAACATGGTCCGTTTGCAGGCGGCGGCGGCCGAAGAGGCGGCGTCGGACCTGAAACTGTCCTTCATCCTGGGCAAAATCGCCGAGGAGAAGGAAATCGAAGTCCGCGACGACGAGGTCAACGCCCGCATCGCGCAGATGGCCCGGGCGCAGCAGCGTCGTCCCGAGCGGTTGCGGCAGGAGCTGGCGGCCGACGGTTCGCTGGAGCAGGTCAGCCTGGCGATCCGCGACGAACGGACGCTCGACGCGTTGCTGACCGAGGCGAAGATCGTGGAGAAGACGGCCGAGGAAATCCAGGCCGACGCGAAGGCGAAGACCGAAAAGAGCGGCGCGAAGAAATCCGACAAGAAGGAAGACGACAAGAAGCAAGCGGCGGTAAAGGAAGAAAAGCCCGAGAAGAAAGCCGCCGAGAAGAAGCCGGCCAAGAAGAAAGACGACGAGAAGCCCCAGGCCAAGAAGGCGGCCAAGAAAAAGAAATCCAAGGATGAATAGGTAGTGGCTTGGGCGTCTCGCCCAAGCGTTGCAGGGACGTCTCGTCCCTGCGCGGTTAGCGATAAAAAAATAAAAATTCGTTTCACGGGCGAGACGCCCGTGGGACGCTTGGACACGATGTCCAAGCCACGCTCCAGATGGGAGAACCATGGCGATGATGCAGAGACCCAATAATGTTCCGCCGCGGAACCACGGCACGAGCGTATCCCGCGATTACGCGTCCCGGCGGGAAATGACACTCGAGGAACGTCTTGCCGACGAGCGGATCGTGTTTCTCTGGGGGGAAATCGGTCCGAGTTCCGCGGGCGGGTTGATTATGCGCCTGCTGGAATTGCAGTCCAAAAGCCCCGGGCGGGAAATCCACCTGTACATCAACTCCCCCGGCGGGGCGGTGGACGACACCCTGGCGATCTACGACACGATGCAGTTTCTCTCCTGCGACGTCTGCACGTACTGCGTCGGACAGGCCGCCAGCGGGGCGGCCATCATCCTCGCGGCCGGCACGAAGGGCAAACGCTTCGCGCTGCCCCACAGCAAGATCATGATCCACCAGCCCTGGGGCGGCGTGACGGGGCAGGCGTCGGATATCAAGATCCAGGCCGAGGAAATCCTTAAAGCCAAAAAGCTCCTCAACGAACTGCTCGCCAAGCACACCAACCGCACGCCGGAGCAGATCGCCGAGGAGACCGAGCGGGACCGATTCATGAATCCCGTCGAAGCGAAGGACTACGGCATCGTGGATGAGATCATCGAGAAAGAAGCGAAGAAAAAAGAATAACGTGAAACAAGGAACCCACAGCATGGTCAGCAATCAGCATCTCGTACCCATCGTAATCGAACAGACCGGGCGCGGCGAACGCAGTTATGACATCTACAGCCGTCTGTTGCGCGACCGGATCGTCTTCATCGGCGGGGCCGTCGACGACGCCATGGCCAACCTCGTGGTCGCCCAGTTGCTGTTTCTCTCGAACGAAGACCCGGACGCGGACATCCACATTTACGTCAACTCGCCCGGGGGAAGCGTCTCGGCGGGACTGGCGATTTTCGACACCATGCAGTTCGTCCGTTGCGACGTGGCGACCTACTGCGTGGGGTTGGCGGCTTCCATGGGCGCGGTGCTGCTGTCGGGCGGCACGAAGGGAAAACGCTACACGCTGCCCAACAGCCGTGTGCTCGTGCATCAACCGCTGATCTCCGGCGTGCTGACCGGTCCGGCGACGGAACTGGACATCGAGGCCCAGGAAATCCTCCGCCTGCGCAAGCGGCTGTACGACATTCTCTCCGAGGCTACCGGAAAGAGTTCCGAAGAGATCGAACGCGACTGCGAACGGAACAAATGGCTCAGCGCCGCCGAGGCGGTTCAGTACGGCTGCGTGGACAAAGTCCTCGAACGCATGCCGGAAACCAACGGCGACACGAAAGAATAGCACAGTGGTGACGAAAGATCAGGAGATTGCCTTTTTCCAAAAGGCGGGAGAGGAATTGCGGAATCGAATTAGCAAGATTCAAAAAGCGACTCGTAGTAAGACGTAATTGGGGAAATAGCATGCGGCGAATCGGAATGTGCGTGTTTTTGGTGATCCTCGGCCTGGCGGGGTGTGAGAACCACCGGGGGGGGGACGATCTGGATGCCGAAAAGCGGCACCTCGCCGCACGGGACCGCGCCGAAGAACTCGAAAAACAGGTCGAAACCCTCTCCGCGAAGGTGGAAGACCAGAAGAAGCAGATCGAAACCCTCCAGGCCCTCGGCGAGAAACGCGTGGAATACGTGTTCACGGTCGCGTCCGTCGAGATCGGAAGGCATAGCGGGGGGGTGAACCTGGATCGCCGGCCCGGACACGACGCCGTGCAGGTGTTCCTCAGCCCGATGGACAGGGACGGGCACGTGCTCAAGGCCGCAGGGGACGTGAAAATTCAACTCTTCGATCTCGCCCAGCCGGCGGAGCGGACTCTCCTGGCGGCGTATTCGTTCCCCGTCAAGGACATCGCGCAACACTGGGCCGGCGGGATGCTGGCGAATCAGTACAGCTTCGAGTGTCGCCTCCCCGACAACGCCAACCCCGCGCATCGTCAGATCACGCTGCACGTGACGTTCGTCGACTACCTCACGGGGAAAACCTTCACGGCCCAGAAGCCGCTGGAACTGTCCCTCCCGTCGAACGAGAACAACGTTTCCGACACCCAACCGTCCGGGAAGAATGATTAGCGAATCAAATTCATGTTTCGTCATTGATAATGCGCGAACATGAAAATCTTCGGTGTTTGATAATAGCCGCGGGCGCAAGCCCTCACCTTTACCCACAAATAGTATTGTTCGATTTTTTGTCCAATGAACTGAACCATACCAGCACCTCTCAGGGGAAAGATAAACACCTGTTTTCCTTGTCCCGAAGGGACAAAAGCGTTTAGCCGGGGGTTCGCTACGCTCACGCCCCGGCTAAACGCTGACCAGCCCTATCGGGCTTCAAAACTGATCTATGCGTATTTTCAAGATGAGGGTAAAGGTGTGAGCTTGCGCCCGGGGCTACTATCAAAGAAGACAGTTCCGGAATCGCAAAAAAAGCGCGGCGGGATTTTTGAAAGCATTCCCGCCGCGCGATGTCGATTGTCGTCGGTTTTTCGTTTATTCCGTGACCATCATCTCGGTTTTTTCCGAGCTTCCCCCGCCGCCCCCGCCTGCGCCTTTGTCCTCGTAGGGGTTGGTTCCCTTTCCGGCGGGCGGCAGTTCGTCTTCGGTCCATTCCTTTTCCGGATCGGGGTCGTCGCGCGTGGAGTCGGTCCATTTCTTTCCGATCACGCGGCCTTGCTTGTCAAACACGACCTTTCCGCTGGCGCCCTTGTCGAAATCGACCCATTTCCAGGACGTTTCCCAACGGGCGTCGGGTTTTCCGAGAATCTTTTCCACTTCCATCTTGGTTTGCCCTTTGACGATCATGGTGTCAAACCGCTTCTGGGTGAACTTCTTTTCGCACCCAGCCGTCAGTCCCGCGATGATCCCCATCGCCAACAGCAACAGTAACGTTCGTTTCATGTCGCAATCTCCTTGTGTCGGTGATCCAATGTCCGTATGTCGTTCGCGGGCTATTCCCCCGCGACAATTTCCCGTTCCGCGATCAGGCGCGGCGTGAATTCGCTGTTAAAGACGGCTTCCAGGATCAATCGCTGTCCCGTATTGACGGATTGATTCCATCCGAGTTTGAATTCGTAGCTGCCCGTGTGGCGATCCCAGTACAGGAGGTTCTGCTCCGGCTGGGACACGTCGATTTCCCAGTCCGCCAGGCGGTCGCCGCGTTTATTCTGCTTCTGCGGTTGATATTGGTACAACACGAAGCGGAATCGTCCGAACGCCTTCGTGCCGTCGCCGTAGGCGTCCCGCGCCTTGACGCGCGCCCGGATGCCCGGCTGCCGCGTATCAAACGTTTCGGTCTGCGTGAAGGAGTGTATTTCAAGCGTTTTGGGCAGGAGCAGGTCAATCGGCGGTGGAACGTCGGTGGCGGTGCTCATCCCCGGATGATGTCCCTTGGGCGTGCACCCGAGGGCCGTGAAAATCAACACCGCCGCGCCGATCCATGTCAGCCTGTACCGTTCCGTCACGAAATACTCCCTTACATCGAGTCGGGTCATGGTAGGGTCATTATAGGAGGACGGACTACCCGCGGTCAAGGCGGTCCATGGTTGGTTTCTTCGTGCGGTGAAGGGTCACGGTTCAATCCGTTCGCGGAAGAGTTTGGGGGTGGTGCGGGTCTGGGCTTTGAACTGCCGGTAGAACAGCGGGGTGTCCTGGTAACCGCACAACCGGGCGATCTGCTGAATCGATTGCCGCGTGGTGCGCAGCAAGGTGCAGGCCCGCTGGATTCGACGCCGGCGGAGAAACTCCGCCGGGGCGGGAAGGTCCGCCTTTTGGAAGAGCTTTCGCAGCGAGACTTCGCTGAAGTCCAGCACCTCGGCAAGGTCGAGCACGCGGAGGCGCGGGTCGGAAAGGTTCTGTTCGACGAATTCCAGCACGCCCCAAAGCTGGGACAACACGCGCAACGGCCTGCTCTCCGTCAGGGAAAGATTGCGGCGGCGAATCAGGTCCACCAGAAGTTGTCGGAGAATCGCCTCCATGGACCACACCCACCCGGGTGGATGGTGAAGGGATTCCTCGGCCAGTTGCTTCGAGCCGTCCGCCCAGGGTCGAACCGTTTTCCCGCGGTACGCGCCGCCGAGTTCCAGCACCTTCAGGATATCGACCGACCCGTACAGCCGGGCGTGGAAATGGGCGGTCACGGCGACGATCCGCTGGTTCGGATCGGGCGTCACGGCGTGCGGCACGCCTTCGGGGATGAGAAACAGCGTTCCGGGCGTGAAACGGAGGATTGTCCGGTCGTCGCCGAAGCGACAGATTCCCCGGCCTTGGTAGAAGTAATACCACATCGTGTCGGTCAGACGGCGCGACGGCTGGGACCAGTCCGCTTTGCAGCGCCAGAATGTCGCCCATAACGGCGTGAGGGTCGTATGACGCAGGAGGGATTCCAGGTATTCCCGGAAGGGGTCTTCGTGAAACGACTTGGAAGGCATGTTTCGAAATATACAATAAAATTATCCCCGATGCAATTGATATTATTCAAATATAGTAGGATAATATAGTAGTTCGGAAACAAGAAACGTTTCGGAGATGATAATGCTGACTCGTGAGACATCGACGGATTCGGATTCCTTACAAACCCTCCCCGCGCGGCAGAAGCGGCTCGTCCGCGACCTGGCGAAGCGGGTGCACGCGGCCGCCTGCCGGGAGGAGATGACGGCGATCAAACAACGCTGGTGCGACGTCAACGCCCTGCGCAAACCCGACCGCGCGCCGGTGTGGTTTCGCCCCGTCGGGTGCTGGGGCGAACTGATCCCCGAGGAGGACTTGCAGTGCACCGACCCCTGGCTGCGCTCGCTGGAATATCGCTTCCGACAGGACCTGTTCAAAATCCATGCCGGCGACGACACCCCGCTGGAGGAAACCTTCGACGTGCAGGCGTCGATCACCGTCGAGCCGGCCGACACCTGGGGCGTGGAAATCGTCAAACATCGACCCGCCGAAGCCGACGGCGCCTGGCAGCTCGTGCCGCCCCTGCAAACGGAAGAGGATTTCGACAACCTCGCCGTCCCGACCTACGCGCTGGACCGCGAGCGGACCGACCGCGACCTGAACCGACTCGGCGACCTGCTCAACGACGTGTATCCCGTTCGATTAGTATGCAACCCGGGGTTCGACAGCGCCACCATCGGCACCGCCGCGGTCGAACTGCGAGGATTGGAGCGGATGATGCTGGACATGGTCCTCCAGCCGGAGTTGCTCCATCGCCTGATGGCTCACATCCGCGACGCGAAACTCCGCCGGCTGGACGCGATGGAATCGAGCGGCCTGCTGACGCCCAACAACCGTCAGCCCATGCTGGAGTGCGACCTGCCCGGCCCGGCGCCGACCGACGGCAAGTACACGCTCGCCAATTGCATCACGGCTGGGAACAGCCAGGAGTTCGATCAGGTCTCCCCGGAGATGTTCGACGAATTCTGCCTGAATTACCAGAAACCGATCTTCGAGCGATTCGCCTGGTCGTGCTACGGCTGTTGCGAGAATCTGACGAAGAAAATCGACCAGGTGCTTTCCATTAACAATCTAAGAATATTCGTCTGCAGCGCGTGGACGGACCTGGCGAAGCTGCAGGAGGCCGTCGGTACGAATTACTGCATCATGTGGCGGCAGAAGGCGACCGACGTGGTCTTCCCCGACGATTCCGAGACGATCCGGCGCGATCTGATGGAAGGCGCGAAGCGGTTGCGGGGGTATTATTACCAGATCGTGCTCCGCGAACTGCAAACCCTCCGCAGCCACATGGATCGATTGCAAGTCTGGACCCGCCACGCGATCGAAGCGGCGGAGAGATATTGCTGAGATATGATGTCATCCTGAGCGGAGCGAAGCGAAGTCGAAGGATCCTACGGGTAGCGGAGCGTAAGGTCCTTCGACTTCGCTTCGCTCCGCTCAGGATGACAATTGTAAATATCTACATCTTCGACGGAATGGCCGGTTTTCCGCGCTGGTGTTGCAGGAACCATTCGTAGAGTCCGGGGTCGTCGTAGGTGACGGTCCAGCAGTTGTGCTCCAGGTTGGGGTACACCTTCAAGTCCACCTGCCCGCCGAACTGTTTGAGCGTGCCGGCCATCATGTGGGAGTTGAAGACCGGAACGTTTTTATCCTTCGCGCCGTGAAAGACTTTCGTGGGGATGTTCTTGACCCGCATCTGAAGGTACGGATTTCCCCCCCCGCAGACGACCGCCAACGCGGCCCATCGATCGGGATACTTCTGGGCCAGGTCCCACGCGCCGAACCCGCCCATGCTCATGCCGGTGAGGTAAATCCGTTTCGTGTCGACGAGATAGTCCTTGCAGACCTGGTCCAGCAGCGCCATCACCATTTCCGTGACGTCCACGTCCGTCCACCACTTGCCCGCCGGGCACTGCGGCGCCAGCACGATGAAGGGGAATCCCTTTTGTTGCAGCGACACCCGCGGCGGCCCGAATTTCCCGATGATGTTGGGATTCTTTCCCCGCTCGCCCGAACCGTGCAGGAAGAGGATCAGCGGCAGGCGCAGCTTGTCCTTTCCGTAGGTTTCCGGAAGACACAAGAGGTAATCGCCGTGGACGGTCTTGTCGATCTTCGCGGTGAATTCATGGCGGCTCAGGCCGGTGCGGATGGGGTTCGTCGCGCTTTGGGTGGAGGGTTTCGGGTCGGCGTGGGTTGCGATCACCACCGCCAGGGTCGTTACGATCCCCAACGCGCCGATCCACCAAATAGGTTTCGTCATGCTCAACTCCCGGATTCGGATTCCCGTTATACCGCTATTCAGTAACATCGGACAACGGGGGAAAATACTTTCTCATGGAAACGTGTTATATTTTTAAACCGGCGGAACGGGAATAGGGATCATTATTTTTGAGTATTTATTGTCATCACGAATGGAGTCGTGGCACCTTCAAGCTCGTCTTCGAGCTTGAAGGTGCCACTTGCACTCGCTTGAAGGCGCCACGTTTACACTTCGAGCGTTCCGATGATTTCGTGGATGCTCTTATGGCCGTGTCGGGCGAGGTAGGCCGCGATGCCCTGCTTGATCTCGACGAGGCAGCGCGGATCGACGAACAGCGCGGTTCCGATCGCCAGTCCGGTCGCGCCGGCGAGCAGGAATTCCAGCGCGTCGCGGGCGTACTGAATCCCGCCCATGCCGATGATCGGCACGCCTGCCGGCTTGGCGACTCGCGTGTAGACGCGGTGGACCATGTACACGGCGATGGGTCGGATCGCCGGCCCGGACAACCCTCCCGTGCGATTCGCGAGGATCGGGCGGCGGGTTTCGACGTCGATCGCCATCGCGGTGAAGGTGTTGATCAGGCTCAGCGCGTCGGCGCCCCCGGCGACGGCCGCTGCCGCGGTTTCGGTGATGTCCGAGACGTTCGGCGAGAGTTTCACGATGAGTTTTTTCGCGCGGCTGACCTTCTTCACGTCGGCGGTGATGGACTCGACCGCTTTAGGATCGATGCCGAACTGAATCCCCCCGGCTTTGACGTTCGGGCAGGAGATGTTCAACTCGCAACCTTTGACGATGTCCACGGCCTGCATCGCCTCCGCGACGGCGAGGTAATCGTCCACCGTCGTACCGGCGATGTTCACGAACACCGGTAAGCCCAGTGTCTCCAGCAGCGGAACTTTTTCCGCGAGGAACGCTTCCAGCCCGACGTTCGCCAGGCCGATCGCGTTGAGCATCCCCGCGCGGGTTTCGACGACGCGCGGATAGTCGTTTCCCTTTCGCGGGGCGACGGAAATGGATTTCGTCACGAACGCGCCGAGTTCGCGCAGGTCCACGAAATCGGCGTATTCGTCGGCATAGCCGCACGTTCCGCTGGCGGTCAAAAGGGGATTCTTCAGCGACACGCCCGCGAGATCCACGGACAGATCGACCGACGTTGAGGGAGATTGCTTTGCGGATTCCATGGCGGGGATTATACCCGCGCCGAGGTGAGAAAGAAACGTTCCCCCCAAAATCAGGATCAAGGTCAGATGGCGTCGTGTTTCCGGGAGATTTCCGCTTCCGCGATGATCGAGTCGGCGCGTTCGGCGTCGTTGGGGAACAGGTCGCGGGGAACGTGCTCCCGCCCGAGGGCCTGGACGACCCGATACCGGGCGCAACGGGTTTTCACGAGTAGGCAGTACTGCTTTTTGAGCATATGCACCAGGCCCGGCAGCGCGCCGAGCTTCTCGTTAAAGAATGGGCAATTTTCCATATATTCGCACTGGTTCACGCCGTACTCCTTGCGTGGACAGGCATCCTGCTTCGAGATACAGTAAACATACGATTAAAAATCAGGATATCCTCAACATTCAGTCAGAATTTTCCGGGCACAATATGCGTCCGGTTTCACCGTATTGTCTATCGGCGAATCACCTTACAAAATTTCATTAAATATTAATAATACAATTAATAAAAATAATTGGCTAAATGATCTATTTTCACAGACTTATCGAAAACCTATCGATTGAGAGGAGTCGGCGGATATGATTTGTCATCCTGAGCGAAGTCGAAGGATCCCACGGGTTCGCGGGCGTGAGGTTCTTCACTCTCAGGGGGCATTTTTCGTGTTCCGAGGTATTAGGCGTTTCGGCGTGTTCGGACGGATTCGGCGTGGGCGGACAGGCCTTCTCGCGTGGCGAAATCCATGATATCCTCGGCATCTTCCCGCAGGGCGGCAGCGTCGTAGCGCAGGAGACTGGTGGATTTGAGGAAATCGTTGACGCTCAAAGGACCGTAGAATTTCGCCGTCCCGCCGGTGGGCAGAACGTGGCTGGGGCCGGCGTAGTAGTCGCCCACCGGAACGGGGGTGTACGGGCCGAGGAAAATCGCCCCGGCGTCGCGGATTTTTTTCAGCACCTTCTCGTCGTCGCGGGTGAGGATTTGGAGGTGCTCCGCGGCGATCTCGTTGGCGACGGCGCAGGCGGTGTCGATGTCCGGTACAACCAGGATCGCGCTGTATTCCCGCAATGCCGACCGGATCGCGTCGCTTCGCTCCAGTACGCCGATGTGCTGAGGGATCTGCTCGACGACTTGCCCCGCGAGGGATTCGGACGTGGTGACCAGAATCGCCGAACCGGGGTTGTGTTCCGCCTGGGCGAGCATGTCAGCCGCCACCCAGTCCGCCCGCGCGGAATCGTCCGCGAGGATCAGCACCTCGCTGGGCCCGGCGATGGAGTCGATACCGACGAGTCCCGTCGCCCGGCGTTTGGCTTCGGCGACGTAGGCGTTGCCCGGGCCTACGATTTTCCGCACCGGCGCGATGGTTTGGGTCCCCATCGCCAGCGCCGCGACCGCCTGCGCTCCGCCGACGCGGTAGACTTCCTTCACGCCCAGTTCGCCCGCCAGCGCCAGGACCATCGGGTGAATGTCGCCGTCGGTGGTGGGGGGGCTGACCAGCGCGATATCCTTCACGCCGGCGACCTGGGCCGGGACAGCCGTCATCAGCACGGTCGAGGGATACAGCGCCCGCCCGCCGGGGACGTACACGCCGACGCGATCGATGGGGGTATAGCGAACCGCCAGTTCCCGCCCGCCGCGCCGCAGCGGCGGGGGCGCGACGACCTTGATGCTCTCCTGATATTCGCGGATGTTCCGAATCGCCCGACGCATCAGCGCGAGAAAATCCGCGTCGGCCTGTTCGTGCGCCCGGCGGATGTCCTGGTCGGAAACACGGAGGCGATCCGGCGAAAGCTCCGCGCCGTCGAGTCGTTTCGTCAGCTCCAAAAGACCTTGATCTTTCTTCGTCCGAACCGTCTCGAAAATATCCGCGACCACACGCCGGACGTCCCGCGGATCGCTCGCGCCCACGCCGCCCGCCCGCAGTTTCTCCACCAGCGCGCGGAAAAACGGATCGCCTAAAGGATCGTCGCTTCGAATCGTCTTGATGATCTCGTCGCTCATACGATGCATCAGTGTACGGAGGAAACGGGAAATATGCAATTGAACATACTGTCATCCTGCTGTCATCCTGAGCGGAGCGCAGCGAAGTCGAAGGACCTTACGCGTATGAAACCGTAAGGTCCTTCGACTTCGCTGCGCTCCGCTCAGGATGACAACGACAGCGTGGTTGGAAAAAATGACCCGGAGAAGAAATATTACAGGTGAAACACATAACCACATTAATATCAATGAGTAATGTTTCATAAAAGACGGGATTTCTTCCCCCTCTTTACTACAGTATCCCCCGGATATAGACGACATAGTAGGTAGTTGAGGATGAAATTCGTATCCCGGCGGGTCGACGGATTCGACGCATGCCGGGTGGGTCTTTCGTCGGTTGGACCTATGTAACCATAGCTCTTCTCCGGTGGTTCGGATGAGAACCGTACCGGGGTAGACAAGTGAGGATTGCAGGTGGGCGTGTTTCTGGAGGTATTAGGCCGCGGTCTAGGCTGCGAGCTGCGAGGCGTTCTTCGCCGTTTCTATCAGCAGGACGAGTTCCTGTCGGAAGGCGAATTAACCCTGCGCACCTATCAGGAACCCCTGAGCGAGGACATGGACCTTCCCTGGGGGCTGTGCCATTGGCGGGAATCGCGTCTGGACGAGGCGCGGGCCCACCTGGTACGGGCGTGCGCTCATAATCCCGAGGATACCGCCGCCCGCGCGTCGCTGGCGTGCGTGATGGACGAACAGGGGGACGTCACCGGCGCGCTGGAGGAGCTTCGGGCGCTGCTTCGCCTGTTACCGCATCAGCCGGCCGTCCTGTTCGCCCTGGGGTTATGCTGCGAGCGTCTGGAACGTCCCGGGGAGGCGGGGAAGTTCTATCGAAGCGCCATCGAGATTGACGACACGTTTCAGCCGGCCTGTGAACGTCTTTCCGCGGTGGCGCTGCGCTCGGGGGACCTGAAAAACGCGATTCACGCCCACGATATTCTCTGTCGCCTGCGCCCGGAGGAAACGCGGTTCCGCACGGAACTGGGGGCGCTGTATTTCCGGGCGCGGCAGTGGAGCCAGGCCATCGACGCCTTCGAGGGCGCGATCGTGCTCGAACCGGAAAACTGGGCCGTCCGCGACGAGGAAATCCTCCGCCTGGTCGCCGAGGGCGAAGTGCGCCAGGCGATCGAACGCACCCACGAAGCCATCGAGGAGCAAGGCCCGTTCCCCGACCTGTTCGTGCAACTGGCGAACCTGTACGGACTGGTGGGCGACGACTCCCCGGCCGTGAAGTATTACCACCAGGCGCTGGACATTCAGCCGTCGTACCTCGAGGCGATGGTGAAACTGGCGACGCATCATCTCCTGTTCGGGCGCTGGGACGAATCCGCCGAATGCTTCGGACGGGCCGCCGAACTCAACGAAGAGGTGCTCCTGAATTACATCGGAATGGCCGTCGCGTGCGGTGCGGCGGGGCTTATGGAAAAATCCGCCGAGATGTTCCATCTCGCCGGTTCTATCGAACCCAACAGTTCGCTCCTGCTGGCGCAGATGATCCGCCTGCACTGGAAACTCGCCGTCAACGGCGGGGTGTTCGACACGACCGACCCGGACGACACCCCGGATCGCCGGCGTATCCTGCGGGACGAACTGGAGTGTCACGCGCTGCGCGTCGAGCAGGATTCCTCCTCCGCGCTGGCGCGGTTTCATTACGGGGTGCTGCTGCGCGTCGCGGGACGGGCGCGGCAGGCGACGCGGCAGTTCGCCCAAGCCGTTCGAAGGCATCCCACGTTCCTCTCGGCGCAGATCAAGCTGGGCGTGTGCCTGAAGGAACTGGGACACGAAAAACCCGCCGCCCGCATCTTCTACGAAATCTTTCAGCCCAGTCAGCATACCATCGACGAGCATTATCGACTGGGGATCCTGTTCCATCAGCCGGGACGACTGGAGGAGATCGTCGTGAAACTGGCGGACGAACACGGCGCGTCCCCGGCGCACGCGCGGGGCGTGGTGTCCCTGGCGCTGTTGAACATGGGGTTGCTCGACCGCGGCGCCGCCACCTGGCGCGAACTTCAGCAGGCCCACCGCGTGACGACGTGAATTTCCTATCCCTCCCACCCGTGCGGGCGCCCGCGGGTGATTTTTTCCAGGCGGTCGCGGATGTCCGCGGCGTCTTCGTAGCGTTCGTCGCGGATGGCGTCGCGGAGCTGCTTCTTTAAGCGCAGGCGCGGATCCTGGGGGATCAGCGACTGGATTTCCCTCTCCAGCGCGCGCAGGACGGACAGCTCCATGCTCGACTCGTCGGGTTCCTCCTGTTCGAAGCGTTCGTGGAGGGCCTTGATCTCCCCGATCGTCCGGCGGATGACCGCCAGGGCGCGCTTGGGACGGCTTTTGCGGATTTCCGATCGCGCCCGGGCGCGGGCGTACATCATCAGGACGTACGGGCGGTACTGCTCGCAGATGAACCGGTCGTACTCCTCCTCCGCGTAGG
Organism: Phycisphaerae bacterium; assembly: GCA_016929245.1. Lineage (GTDB taxonomy): Bacteria > Planctomycetota > Phycisphaerae > SM23-33 > SM23-33 > JAFGEJ01. The sequence goes on along the minus strand of JAFGJE010000186.1, from coordinate 3,986 downwards.
CGGCGCAGAAGTCGAACATGCGCAGGTTCCGGCGCGTGTCGCGCTGCACCGACTCGTAATCGCCCAGCACGAACTCCGCCAGGTAGCGGTGGTAGAACATCACGCCCTCGGTGCGCAGTTCCTCGCAGACGCCTTCATCGAGGGAAAATCCGTCCTGCGTGCCGTGCGCGGCGGTGTGTTCTTCGAGCGTGTGTTCGTGATACGCCAGCAGGCTGTCGAAACCGTGCGGGCGGCGGCCGTCCGGGCGTCCGGTCGTGTTCATCTGCAACAGGCCTAAATCCAGGCGAAGCTGGATTTTCTCCCGTCCGTCCTCGCCCAGAATGCGGCGGACGTTCACTTCGCCGGGCTTGAAAGGCCAACCGTTCAGGATGTGATCGATATCCAGACTCATTCGTCAGCGCCCCTTCCGTTGGGCGGACACGGCGTGTTTCTACTACCCTATTGTACGAAACACGCCTTCCCAAAACCAAGAGGGAATTGACGGAAGGAAATGTTGTTATTTCGATTCGTTTCTTCGTCCCGAAGGGACGATAAGCGTTTAGCCGGGGCGTGAGCGCGGCGAACCCCCGGAACGATGGATTGGATGTAAGAGTCCTGAAAGGACGACAGCGATGTTGATATATTTCAAAATGGAAAGTTCCCGGTACGCTTTCGTCCCTCCGGGACTCGGATCAAAAAAGATCCTTGTTCCGGGGGTTCGCTTCGCTCACGCCCCGGCTAAACGCTGGCCAGCCCTATCGGGCTTCAAGACTGATATATCTCAGCCCGTTAGACTGGAAGAACAAGTGTTGATGCGTATAAGAGAGGCAAAATCCGCCTATTGCTCGATGAGAATCACCATTCCGTGAGGCGGTAGGGGGGGCAGTTCGATGCGCCAATGCTTGCCGCGTTTGCGGATCGGCAGGCCTGGGCCCGGCGTCGGCGTGGCGCAGCGGGCGAGTTTGGGTTTGTTCCCGTTCCATCGCAGGAGAATCCCGCGGATCGGCTGGTGCGTGTTGGGTTGTTTTTTCGAAGGCCAGGGAGATGTGCAGGGTTGTAGGTGAACGGCGACGGTTCGGCGGTTCTTTTGGAACACGCCCGTTAAGAGGAGTTCTTCGCTGACGGGTTCAGCGCAAGGCCGGGGGAGGGTTTCCAGCAACTCCGCTACCGCGCTGACGACCAACGGAGATGACGAATGGCGAAACAGCGTTCCGACGTCGAGAGAGAGCTGAATGATTTCGCCTTTTGCCATTTTCGCGCGACGGATGAGATGCCTGGAATTCCAGTCGAGGGGAAGAGTTTTTTCACGCAAACCCCGTTCCTTCCGGGAATCCAGTTCCTCGAAGGTTGGGAACTCCGATCCGAAGGGAAATATCTCGCGGCCGCCGAGGGGTTCGCCGCGCGGTTCGCCCCATTCGTCGCATACACCGAACCACGGGCCGGTCACGAGCGTACCCCCGGTCCGCACGTATTGCAGAACGGTGTTCCATTGTTTTTTCGCAAGCGCCGGAGCGAGGGGCATGATCAGCAGCGGGAACTTCTTCAACTTCGTGAGGGTCAGATGGTCGTCGTACACCACGTCGCAATATCGTCCCGCCATCGCGATCGCGTCGGCCCATCCGACCAGGCTGGCCCAGTAATGGTCCGTCCAGTTCGCGTCCGTGGTGACGCCCGGATTCCGCCCGAAGACGAACGTGTCCGTCTGCTGGGAAACATGCAGCGCGGCGTGGGGAACACTCGGCAGGTCGAGATACGCGCGGAAGGGACCCAGCGCGTCGGCGAGACGTTGCAGCGTCGGCCATTCGATCGCGGGCGTTCCGCATCCGGTCGCGGCGTGTCCGCCGGCCGCGGCGCAGGCGAGCATGAAATCCAGCACCGGTTTAACATTGTGCTTTGGCCCGGCGGGGGTGTTGATGTGCCCGTGCGGGTTGATGTTCATCCAGACTTCCGTACCTTCCTTGCCCGCCGCGCGCATGCAGCGCGTGTAGAACATCCCCCGCAACGGCTGCGAGTCGGCTTCCGTTCCGCGAAGGAAATTCCGACCGAACGACTTCAACGGCACGGCTCCCACCCAGGGAATCCGCTCCCGATGATAATGGTTGAAAATCACCGCCGCTTCGGGGACGGCCGCGTGAATCGCGTCGGTCAGTTCCTGCCAGTACGCGGAGAACATGTCATACCGCCATTGCACCCAGCGGCGGAACTCCGGGCTTGTCCAGTCCAGCTTCGTGGGCGTCTCCAGGCCTGTTTCGTCGCGGAATTTTTCCCGGCAGTGCGGGCAAACGCAGGATACGGGAAAAGGTTTTTCCCAGACGGGCGTGAGCGACGAACCGTCGAAATACACGCCGTCCAGGTCGTACTTCTGAAGGGATTCGAGGATGAAATTTTTGACCGCCCGCCCGTAGGGACTGTTGATGCAGCAGGCGAATTCGTGGTGAATGTTCCCCTCCGGCGGGGGGACGAGAAACTCTTGTCGCCAGTCCGGGTGTTTTTCCGCGGCCGCGTGGTTGTAGCACAGGGGATACCAGGTGATCGCGCACATCCGCCGGTTGTGCAGGATTTGCACCCATTCCCGCAGATTCCGATCGTATTCCGGTTTCGCGTCGGGCATGAGCGGCAGGTGTTCGGAGGGAACGATCGCTCCCTGGCAGGCGTGGACGACGGAAATCCATCGGGCGTCCACGCCGAGGTTCGCCAGCAGTTGCTCCGCCTGTTCAACGGGGATCCCGTCGATATCCCCGGTCGGCAGGTGGCGGTTTTCGTATCGCACGAGGGTATGGGCGTAGTTCCGCCAGGGCGCTTTTCGATCCGTGCGGAGCAGCCCGTCAATGCCCGACGTCCCGTGCGTCAACGGTTTTACGTTTCTTTGACGTGAATTCATGGTTTCACCGTGTCTTGTGATTCATGTCCCAATTTCGGGATTTTGTTTTTGATAGTAGCCCCAGGCGCAAGCCTGGGGATCATAGGCGTGACTCATTTCTCAGAGCCCCTTGGGGCGATTGAGATTTCAATCGTCCCTGACGGGACTTTTGCATCTGAAACACCTGAATTCCACGGGCTTGCGCCCGCGGCTACTTTCAAAAAGAAAAGTATTTTCATATTCACATTCTCCAGTCACGGAACATACATTTTACCCATTGTCCACATAATACGGAAACGACTTGCGAGGAGAAAACGCAAGTCGTTTCCGTGGGGTATTCCGCGGCGCCATCAAGCGAGTCGTCTCGCTTGAAGGCGCCACAATATTACTTCCTTCTTCGCAACAGCGCCAAGCCGCCCAGACCGATCAGGCTCAGCGTCGCGGGTTCGGGTACGAGGGTCGCGTCCAGCGTGACGTCGTCGAAGGTCACCTGGGATTCCGTGTATACACCCGTTCGGCCGAGAACGATTTTCAAGTTCTGTCCCGGCGTTACGCTTGATCCCGTGGTCACCGTGATGACCTTCTCTTCCCAGGCGGTGGAAGAAGGCGGATTGGCGCTGGTAACCGTGATCGAATCCAATAGGGTCGAACCCGCCCAAAGCTCGATGAATCCCGTCGGCCAGGTCCAGCTCGCCTGGTCCGTGCGCTGGGTGATCCAGACGCTCAGCGTGTACCGCGTGTCGGCCTGGAGCGTGTCGGCGAGAGTTTGCGAAGCCGACAGCGTCGTGGGATCCGGCCAGGAACCGGGACCGCCCCAGAATGTCAGAACGTTCGTTCCTTGTTGCGCGTCCTGGCTCATTTGGCTGGATTTCGGATTGAACGTCTCGATGGCGTACGTGTAATCAGGATAGCCGGTCGGCTCCACCTGGTCCCAGGAGGCGACACTCGGATTCGCGCCGCCGTCATAGATGGAATTCGCCTCGAAACTCGCGTTGTTGATCGTCACCGGCGTGGCCAGGGCGAAACCGCCCAGGCACAATAGAAGCGTAATGGTCCATAGTCGAATGGCACTGCCGTCGGAAGTCGCCTGAATTTCGGAAGTTACATTTTTGCCCGTCGCCATGGGGCTGATTGCGTTCGTGTTATT
>JAFGJE010000185.1 GCA_016929245.1 Phycisphaerae bacterium | reverse complement strand
TGCTCCTAAAAAGAGTAACCAACAACTACTGCAAGTCACTGTAAACAAAAGAATAACCGAGCGCCAGAAAAAATTCTCACACACCCGGGGGAGGACAAAGGAGGGGGAACCAGCGTTGTTGTGATCTTCTCAAATGAGACGTTCTCGGAAAGGGTGGTGATGTATGCCGGCGGTGTTTAGCGATTTATTCGTATGGTATCAAATTCCAATCCTCATTGTTCTTGTGGTAACGTTTATTCTCTTTTCATTGTCGTCTAAACGTAAATCCATAATATCAACCAAGCCTCGAAGTCTGATTGTCTTTGGAAAACTTGTCATACTGTTTTTCCTTTTTGGTGCATTGATCCTCCCCAGCGTGAATCGTGCTCGTGTTTTGGAATTATGCGCCGTATGCAAAACCCGCCTGAAAGGTCTGGGTACGGCGATTGAATTATATCATCAGACCAATAAAGCATATCCCCCTTCTCCAAAAGAGATGATTAAAGAAGGATTTGCTTCCATAAAGAATTTCAAATGTCCGTTGGATACGCAGGATAGAGAAATATCCTATTTCTATCTTCCTCCGTTGGAAACGGATGACGGTGAGACGTTTGTGATGTGCGACTATAAGGACAATCACGAAAATAAACGATTCATCCTCGCCAAAGCCGGGCATGTTGTTGAATATTCTGAGGAAGAATTTCAGGCGGAGTTGAAAAAGCCTCACAACACCCGTTTCGCCGAGGCGTTGAAGAAGGAGGAGGGATTGTAGATGTTTTTTTGCTTAATTTCCGAAGCACGAGTTTCAGGAAAATTATGACATCCGGAGCATGTCTTTGTTATCTTCAATCCGCAATCCGCAATCCGCATTCCGCAATTGACCGACAAACGACTCCCCCGTTTATTCCAATCGGTCGATCACATTGTCGCCTACCTTGGAGGGTAGGATTTGGCGGGTGAAGGTGCAGGCCGATTCGAACTTGCCCGCCTGCTCGACGCGAAGATACCCGACGAACTTATCCTCGCGGTACGTGATCAGCCGCATCCCGTCCTCCACGCCGTGATGCCTGCCGATGTCGATCATAACCATCAGGCCTTTCATCGCGGTGATCTTTCCACCGACGGCCTGGTTGACCGGCACGCTGGTGGCCAGCGGTTGGATCGGCGGCGCGACGGTCTTCACCGGCACGGGCGCTGCCGCCGTTTTGACGACGGCAGGGGATTCCTCCGGCTGTTTCGTCACCGGCGGTTCCGCCGTCGCCGGTTCGACCGGTGCGGCTGCCAGAACCACGACCGGTAGAGACGTTCCCGCGGCGGGCGGTTCGGCCTTCGCCACCGTCGGGGCCGGCTTCTCGACGATCTTTTCGACGACTTTCTCGACGACCTTCTCGATCACGGGCCTGGAGGCCAGCTCCTGCCGCAGCGTTTGGATTCGACTCTCCCGCCGGGCGAGTTCGTCCTTCAGCGAGGCGATCTGCTTTTGTTCCCGCCCGACGCGGAGTTCCAGCGCCGCCAGCTCCTTGCGCATCTTCCGGTCCATCCGGGCGATCTGCCCGGCGTGGTCGGCTTGCAGGTTGTTGAGCTTCTCCTCGCGGCTTTGCAGTTCCTTGATCTGATCGGCCTGCGTGACGACCATGTGCGACAGTTTGCGGTTGAGCTTTTCGAGTTTCTCGTTCTGCTCGGTCGTCTCGCCCAGCTTCAGGAGCACCTTCCGCCGCGCGTCGGGCGTGTCGAGTTTCGCCAATTGCAATTGCAGTTGCAGTTTCTCGTTCCGCCGTCGCAGCCGTGCGATCCGGTGCATGATATCCATCGGATCGCCGGACGGGGCGGAACCGGATTCGACCGGCGCGGCTGCGGGATTTTTGGAATTCGTCGTTGGCTTGACGGCGACGTCCCCGATGCGTTCCTTGAGTTCCAGCAGTTCGCGCTTCTGGATTTCCTGCACGATCGTGCTGCGCTGGAGGTTGTCCTGAAGGGTTCTGCCGGACTGGCGGCTGTCCAGCAGCGCGCGGGTGAGTTTGTCGTTCTGCTCCTGGAGTTCGTCCAGCTTCATTTGCAGCTTCAGACTCTGCTGGCGGAGGGAGTCGATGATTTTCACCTGCGCTTGCACGCTCCTGGCGGCTGGAGCGGCCTGGTTTTGTGCGGATTCCACCGGCGGCGGAGAAACCTTGCGGATGGGCGTCGGCTTGGTTGTGGATTTCGTGGCCTTGGAAACTTTGGGAGTACCCTTTTCCGCCTGTATCGCCTTGGGAGAAGGTGAGGATGGCTGAGGTTGTGACTTTAGGGATTCGACCGGTTCCACGGGCGCCTTGGCGGGTTGGGTAGCCGTCGTCGCCGACATAGGGGCGGCCTTGCCCGGCTGATTGTTCACGGGACGGGGTTTTTGAGTCTGAACGTCCTCCTCGCACCCGACGGCGCACAAGAAGAACACTCCTCCCAATAACAGCAAAATGGATTGTTTCCGCAGCATAACCTGGCAAACGATTCCCGGCGGTGAAATCGAGGAGATATCATCGCCGATTTGCCGCGAAAATGCAAGCCTACATCTGCTCGAGAGTTTCGATGCCCAGCAGCGCCAGGCCTTGCTGGATGACCATCGCCGTGAGCCTGCACAGCGCCAGCCGGCTGGCGCGGACGGCTCCTTCCGATTTCAGGACGGGGCAGTTTTCGTAAAAACTCATAAACGCCCCGGCTAATTCATACAGGTACGCGCAGAGAATGTTCGGCATGCAGGCCTCGGCGACGGATTCGACCGTTTCGGGGAATTGCAGCAATTTCACCGCCAGCGCCCGCTCCGCGGGTTCGGAAACGTGAATCGCGCCGTTGTCCGCGTCGTCCCCGCCTTGACAGGCGGGGCTCGTTTCGTCTTGCTTCCTGAATATGCTCTGAATTCGGGCGTAGGCGTATTGCATATAGGGGGCGGTGTTACCCTCGAGGCTGAGCATTTTGTCCCAACTGAAGACGTAATCGCTCGTGCGGTTCTGCGAAAGGTCCGCATACTTGAGCGCCCCGATGCCGACCTTGTGGGCGATATCTTTTACTTTATCCTCGGAAAGATCAGGATTCTTTTCCTTCACCAGCGCCCCGGCCCGACTCTCAGCTTCGTCGAGCAGGTCCATGAGTTTGACCGTTCCGCCCTCCCGCGTCTTGAAGGGTCTCCCGTCCGTACCAAGCATCATACCGAAGGGAACATGCTCGAGAGAAACCTGTGGCTTGGACGTCTCGTCCAAGCGTGCCACGGGCGTCCCGCCCGTGGTCTTTGCCTCTTGAACAGGGGCAGGATGCCCCTGCGACGCTTGGGCAAGATGCCCAAGCCACGTGCGATCCGCAAATCCAGCCTTTTTCGCAACCGTAAACACCTGCGCAAAATGCTGCGCCTGCCGCGAATCGGTGACATACAAAACCCGGCCTGCCGTCCAATCCACCGTGCCGTCTTCCTTACCCTTGCCGCAGCGGAACCAGATGGCAGCCAAGTCCGTGGTGGCGTAGAGATAACCGCCGTCGGACTTCTGCACGATCATAAAGAACGGATCGCCGTCCTTGTTCTTGAACTCATTCAGAAAAACACCCTTCGCCCCTTCGCTTTCTTTCAACAAGCCTTTTTCATCGAGGGTTTTAACGACTTGCGGCAAGTAGTCGTTATATAAACTCTCACCACGAACATCGTTCTTTCCAAGCAAGACTCCGAGACGTCCATAAATCGTCCGAGCATGTGATAATGAAAGGTTACAAAATTCTTTCCAATATGGAACGATTTCCGGATCACCTGACTGCAGTCGGACGACAAAATCTCTCGATTTTTGTTGGTTTTCTTCAGACGATTTAAACCATTCATTCGCCAGCTTGTAATACCCATCTAAATCTTTAATGTGAGAAACTGCCTCGAAAAACAAACCATTTTCCGTTTGTTTGATCGAATATTGTAATGCTAAAAATGCTGCAAGCATCCCAAACTGCGTACCCCAGTCGCCGACGTGGTTTTGGCGGATAACCTTGTAGCCGATGAATTGCAGCGTGCGCGCCAGCGCGTCGCCGATGATCGTCGATCGCAGATGGCCTACGTGCATTTCCTTCGCTAAGTTCGGGCCTGAATAGTCCACGACTACCGTTTCGGGCGTTTCGGGCTGGGAGACGGAGAGTTTTTCGTCGGCTTTCATGGAACCAAGCTGATCATCCAGCCACTCCCGTTTCAGGAAGATATTGATAAACCCAGGCCCTTTGATTTCGACTTTTTCCGCAAGATCGCTAAGGTCAAGTTTTTCTAAAACCGCTTTAGCAAATTCAACCGGGTTGGTTTTCATTTTCTTGGCGGCGGCCATGCAGCCGTTGGCCTGGTAGTCGCCGAATTCGGGGCGGCCCGAAGGCACGACCAGCGCCGGCGCGTCGGCGGCGCCGGCGGTTTGCAATGCCCGGGAGATTCGTTGCTCCAATGTTTTCCTGATGTTCATTGTATCTTTCTTTTTCGTGGGAAATCGAATCAAGGTGAACACGAATAGCACGAATGAAGCCGAATTTCACGAAGATTTATTGGGAGTTTCTGCACCCACAAGCGAGAAGACTCGCTTGAAGGTGCCACATGTTAGTCCCAAGTCCCCACTCTGCTTCGCCCGGCGTAGCAGCTTCGCAGAGCAGGGTCCCTACGTCCCTTTCTTGCGATTCACGTCGATAAACTTCCCGCCGCGGATTTTGACGTTCACCGGCAGACCTTCCAGGGACACGTTCTTCATGAGAATTTCAATAATCGTATCGGCGGGTTTGCCGACGGCTTTGGCGAGTTTGCCGACGCCGAAGAAGCGGAAGTCCGCCGGCTGGCCTTGCGGGAACCCCTGGAACCACTTCGGGCCGATCAGCGGACAGGGGGTAAAGCTCGCCCGAATGCCCGATACGAATCGCTCGGTCAGGGCGTCTTTCAATTCCGCCACGTCGGAGGGCAATTCCACGCTCATCGCATATCTCCACCCATACGAAACCACAAAGTTCACTAAGATCACGAAGGCCACGAAAGAATTAAATCATATTCTTTGTGAACTTCGTGAACTTCGTGATCTTCGTGATGGATTTACGCATTCCAGTCCACCTTTGGGGCTTCGCCCCAGATCAGTTCCAGGTCGTAATAGCTTCGCAGGGTCTGGTTGAACAGGTGCACGACCACGTCCACGAAATCCATGACGATCCAGTCGCCGGATTCGCGCCCCGCCACCTTCCAGACCCGCTGGCCCGACTTCCTGCCGACGATTTCGATCTCATCCGCGACCGCCCGAATCTGCCGGTCGGACGTGCCCGTGGCGATCACGAAGTAATCCGTCACCGGGCTGTGCTCCCGCAAATCCAGCACGAGAATCTCCTCGCCGTGACGATCTGAGATCAGCTTCGCCACCGCCGTCGCCCAGTTCCTCGCTTCGTCTTTCTTTGCCTTCGTCCCAGCCACCTGTGTTCATCCCAAATCGAAGAAAGGACCACAGAGACACGGAGGACTCAGAGGAAAGAAAAAGAAATCCTCTTTTCTTCTCTTCCTCCGTGAACTCCGCGCCTCTGTGGTCAATCTTTATTTCTCTTTTTTATCTCTTATTCCAAACCGATCCACGCGCCGATGATCGGGGCGTATTTCACGACCAGGCCCGCGAAGACCACCGAAACCATGCTCATCAGCTTAATCAGAATATTCAGACTCGGCCCGGAGGTGTCCTTGAACGGGTCGCCCACGGTGTCGCCGACGACGGCGGCTTTGTGGGCGTCGGAGCCCTTTCCGCCGTGCGTTCCGGTTTCGATGTACTTCTTGGCGTTGTCCCAGGAGCCGCCGGCGTTGGCCATGAAAATCGCCATCGCGAACCCGCAGGTCAACCCGCCGGCCAGCAATCCCAGCACGCCGCCGACGTCCAGCACCAGTCCGACCAGAATCGGCACGACCAGCGCCAGCATGGACGGGATGATCATCGCTTTCTGCGCCCCGCCGGTGGAGATGGATACGCACTTGGCGTAGTCGGGCTCGGCCTTGCCTTCCATAATGCCCGGGATTTCCTTGAACTGCCGGCGGACTTCCTTGACCATCGCCATGGCGGCCTTTCCGACGGCTTTCATCGTCATCGCGCTAAAGAGGAACACCAGCAGCACGCCCGCGAAGATCCCGCACAGGACCTTGGGGTTCATCAGGTTCACGCCGTAGAAATCCATGAACTGCCGCAGCGAAGCCTTTTCAACCGGCACGAGCAGCGCCCCGGCCACCGTCAGCGGTCCGGTTTCGTTTCCGTCCTTGTCCTTCGCTTTTGCGGCCTTGTGCACCAGTACCGCCTTGCGGACGTTATCGTCGTTGGATTCCGACGCCCATGCCAGTTCGATTTCCCCGATGGCGAAGCCTTTCGGCAGGTTCGTCAGAAGCATGAAGGTTTCGGTTTCAACGACGGGATTTCCGTCGTCGTCGCTGTGGACGTCCTTCACGACGGCGATTTTCTTCGCGCCGCAGTGGGCCGCCTGACCGGCTACGATGTCTTCGCCGCAGTATTGCACGACGGCGGTATTTCCTTCGCGGACCTGTCCGATGCGGACTTCCTCGACATAGGCCGCCAGCAAGGCAAGCGCCGTCAGCGCCGCCGAGCCGATGGCGAACCCCTTGCCCATGGCTGCCGTCGTGTTGCCCAGCGAATCCAGCGCGTCGGTCCGCTGGCGGACTTCCGGCGGTTGATGGGTCATTTCGGCGTTCCCGCCGGCGTTATCGGCGATCGGGCCGTACGCGTCGGTCGCCAGGGTAATCCCCAGCGTCGCGAGCATACTGACCGCGGCGATTCCCACACCGTACAATCCCAGCAACATGCTGTCCGCGCCGCCGGCGAAGCTGTAGGCGGCGATAATCGCGGCGATCACGACCAGAAGGCTGAACCACGTGCTCTTCATGCCCGTGGCGAGGCCGGAAATGATCACCGTCGCCGAACCGGTTTCCGCGTTCTCCGCGACTTCCTTCGTGGGCTTGTAATCGTAACTCGTGTAATACTCCGTCGCGTATCCGATCAGCAACCCCGCCGCCATGCCGACGCAGATCGCCAGCCAGATGCCGAACCACCACACGCCTTCAATATCGCCCAGCAGCAAATAGCAGACACCCAGGGCGGCGACGATAATCAACGCGCTGGACCCGACCACGCCCCGCATGAGCGACCGCATGAGCTGTTTCATGCTCGCGCCTTCCTTCGTGCGGACCATGTAGATGCCGAGGATCGAGAGCAGGATTCCCACGCCCGCCAGCACCATCGGGGCCGACAGCATCGCGAGCTGGCCTTTCACGTCCGCGCCGATGCCGAAGGCGGCCGCCACGCCCAACGCGGCTGTGGCGAGAATCGAGCCGCAGTAGCTTTCGTACAGGTCCGCGCCCATGCCGGCTACGTCGCCGACGTTGTCCCCGACGTTGTCGGCGATGGTCGCCGGGTTGCGCGGGTCGTCTTCGGGAATTCCCGCTTCGACCTTGCCCACAAGGTCCGCGCCGACGTCGGCGGCCTTCGTGTAGATACCGCCGCCCACGCGGGCGAACAACGCCTGACTCGACGCGCCCATGCCGAACGTCAGCATGACGACCGTTACCTCAACCAGGCCCATTTCAAAGCCCGGAATGACGCTCGGTAAAATCTGCGTCAGCAGCAGGAACCATAAGGTAATATCGAATAATCCGAAGCCCACGACCACCAGTCCCATGACCGCCCCGGCGCGGAACGCGACGACCAGGCCTCGGTTCAGCCCTTCCTTCGCGCCCTGGGCGGCGCGGTTGCTCGCCAGCGTCGCGGTCTTCATCCCTAGAAAACCGCACAGGCCGCTGAAGAATCCGCCCGTCAGGAACGCGATGAACACGATCTCGTGCTGCAAACCGACCTGACCCATCCAATACAGCGCCGCGCAGACGATCACGAAAAAGATCGCAACGACCGCGTATTGGCGCTTCAGGTAGGCGTAGGCGCCCTTGGTCACGTGCCCGGCGATACGCTGCATATTCTCGTCACCGGGATTGGCGGCCTTGACCTGCTTGAAGAAAATCCACGCGAAGATCAGCGCCAACACCGCCCCGGCCGGCGCGATCCACCATAACAGCGGGGGCCAATTCGATTCCTGCGCCTCGATCGACTCCGTCGAAGCGGACTCGTCTTGCGCCGCCGCCGCCGCGGGGGCGGAAGCCGGCAGGGTCGACTGGGTGTTCGCCGCCTGGGCGAACACGGTTCCGCAAATCGTCAGCAACATCGCCGCGATCAGCATGAAGGAGAATTCACGGCGTCTTGTACGCATGTGTGGATGGTTCACGGGTGACTCCTTGTCATAGTTTCCACAAGAAAAACGGATTACGGCCCGTCGCGCGCGTCCATAGCGCCCCGGCCGTATCCATGAGTTTGTTCATCCTGCCGTCGGCAAACCCCGCCGCCCGGACGATCCGCGCCTTGCGGGCACGAAACGAACGCGCGACGACAACCTGCTGTCAATCTGCTTTCAGCCTATCCCTTCCGGCGCGACCCGCCCGCGACCTTCACGGGCTCATCCTTTTCCGCGGACCGGATGGGCGTTCTATGCGGACTATTGTCCGATGAAAGAGCGCTTCACCGACTTGCGCTGCCGGCGACGTCGACGCTCCGAGGGTTTCTCGTAATAACTGTTGCGCTTGATGTCTTTCGTCAGACCTTCTTTTTCACACATCTTCTTGAAACGTTTGAGCATCTGATCGATCGATTCGTTGCCTCTTGCCTTAACCTTAATCATGCGAAAACCACTTCGTCCTTTCCGGGAATGGTAACCTGGCCTTTTTGTGAAAAACGATACGAATCCATAGTAAACCTTTGTATCATATTTATTTGCAAGGCGGAATCAAGAAGATTACGATATTTTCCGATCCCACAGGATAGGCGATTCCCATGCCTCCAAGGGAATCCACGGAAGCGCCGCTGGGCTGGAATATTGCAAGTTGTTTGTTTGTATGGGGATACACATTACAGGAGACATGAACATGTCCGGAACCAAACCTTTGAAATTCGTCGTCCTGATCGTTTGTTTTGTCGAAATCGGCGCGATTTTTGCCCAGCCGATCCAGAATCCAACGCCCGAACAATGGATTACCGTCACCGAACAGGCTGCCGGCATGACCCAGAAAGCCAAGGACGAAGCCATCGCCAAAGCCCTTCGTCGGGCGGTCGAACAGGCGTGCGGTGTGTTCCTGACCAGCGAATCGAAGTCCAAAAACTACAAGGGCGTGTACGACCAGGTTTTCGCCGACGCCGTGGGCTACGTGAAGGAATACGACGTGGACAAGACCTGGATCCAGGACGGCGCGTTCCACGCGAAAGTCACCGCCCTGGTCTCCACGCGGAAGTTCGAGAAGGACTGGGCCGTCATCGCCCACACCTACGCGCAGGAGAAATATCCGCGCGTGATCGTCGTCATCGGCGAGACGACCTACGAGATGGTCAACGAACTGGAACAGGAAAATAAGCGCGAAGAAGTCGACACGATCGACCTGAAGGCGGAGCACCACGCGCGCGGGGAAGCGACCGCCGGCGGGGTCGCCGGGTACGACGCGGACGCCGCCGCCGTCTCCGGCACGGTCAGCCGGCGCGGGCGCGTTCGCCCTCGCAACTGGGCGGTGATGTCCGCGTCCGAACGGCAGGCCTGGCTGGCGCGCTACGAAGCGGAAGCCCACTCCGAAGACACCCTCACCGGGACCGCCACCCACAGCCGCACCGACAGCGCCAAAACCTGGCGGCGCGTCGCGAGTGAAATGAAAGAAGGCGGCACGGTGCAGACGAAAATCGAGGATTTCTTCCTCGATAAGGGCATCAAGCTCGTGGACCGCGGGACGGCCCGGAATGTCAACAAGCGCGACCTGATGCTCGCCAGCGCGCAGGAGGACTTTTCGCGGGTCGCCGCCCTGGGCGCGCAGTTCGACGCCGACGTGGTGATCCTCGGCACGGCGGCCGCCAAGTCCGGCGGGGAGACGGAAATCACCGTCGCCGACAGAAAGATCAAGCAGCATGAATACCGCGCGAAACTCGTCGTCCGCGCCATCCGCACCGACAGCGCCCAGTTGATGGTCTCGAAAGTCTACCAGGCGAACAGCAAATCCATGCGCAAAGGCGGCGAGGAAACCGTCCTCGACAAGCTCGCCGACGAATCCGCGCCGAAGCTCCTGTCCGCCGTCGTGGAGGCCTGGCGAAAACAGGTGCATGTCACCCGCGACATCCAGGTGCAGATCGCCGGCATGAGTTACGACGATTTCAAAACCTTCAAGGAAGCCGCCGAGAAACTCCGCGGCGTGAAGGCGATCAGTCTCCGCGAAATCACCGAAGGCGTAGCCAACATCTACATCGGCTACGAGTTCTCCACCCAAAACCTAGCCGACAACCTCACGGAACTCAAAGAACCCAAACTCGAAATCACGGAGTTCAACCCCAATCGGTTGAAGATGAAGGTGGTGAAGAAGAAATAGGGACCCTGCTCTGCGACTCGTGCTTCGTAGCAAAGGCTTACTTCGCAGAGTAGCAAGCCGCTACGCAGGGCGAAGCAGAGTGGGTTTGGGGACTGGAAAATAACGAGCCGGTCGCGTAAGCGGCCGGTTCATGATGAGTAGCCAGTCACCGGTAGTCTGTAGTCGGTCAAGAAATGTGGCACCTTCAAGCGAGTTTTTTCAAAAAGACTCGCTTGTGGGTGCTTCCGCTGATGGTAGTGGGCAATTGAGTAGGGCGTGCAACTTGTTGCACGCGGAATCTTCAATAGGGAATCATTATTTAAGGGAAAGAAGGGTTTTGTTATGAAGGGCTATCCACGTTTAAACATTTACTTTCCAGGAACCCGTGAAGAAGAGCTTCATGAAAAAATGAAACGATTGGCAAAATCTCCATGGTATTCACAAGATCACAATACGCATGGCAAACCCGCAGATAATGGATTTTTCTACTTTCACCATGATGAACTGGGTGAAAATCCGTCTTGTACACTATGTATTGCTCGTAGCGAACCTGGCCATTGGACTGTAACAGGAATAGTTCCTGACAAGGGACAAGTGAATCCAATTCCATGTGAATGTTACAGTCGCATGCTTGATGATTTTAATTCAAATATTGCGAATCCAGCGGCTGACACTGTTGATGGAATGACTTCGATAGACATTCACACATTCCGACTCAAAGATTATTTTTCTCCACAAGCAGTTAAGAAACTTAGTCACTTCTGTAAGTCGGCAAATCAATGCGACTTGGGACATCATCCATGTGATCAGGAAAGATGGAATTCTTTTCTTATTCAGGTATTTGAAGATAACAAAGATATTCCTTCTTGTGATATTTTTGGGGATTGTTTGAAAACTGCTAAATTATGGCCTGAGGATGATATTCCGAGACTTAGAAAGGAATACGATTTTGCAATGAGGCTTTTCGAACAATATGAGCGAAATGCTCAATGAAGATTGCGCGTGCAACAAGTTGCACGCCCTACGTTTTTTGCGATGAAATTGGTTTGGGGACTTGCCACTACCCACCGACGGGAAATGTGATGCTCAGCCGCAAAATCCCATGGGACGTCCACCCCGACAAACCAAACCTCTTCGACACCGAAATGCCCAAAACCTGGCCCCAGGAATTCTAAAGTCGCATCGCGTGCAACAAGTTGCACGCGATGCGACTTTATACAATTATTTTTCTGCCGGTCGCGAGGACGTCCAATACTCCAGGATTCTCAGTCGGCAGGAGTTCGGATTCGGCCAGGGGGTTAGCGAAATGTGCACGGAGACACGAATTCTCCGGTACCATAAGTCGATCGAGCTGAACCATTCGCCTGGTTCGATCATTCTGCCGCCCGGCTGGGGCATTCCCTGAGCGATACCCAGGAAGGTGTTGTAGATCTCCTGATCCAGTTCCGCGAGGACTTCGGATCGGCCGTCGGAACGGCAAACAACGCGGCCGCCTTCGGCAAGCGGTTCCAACAGCACTTCATCGGCTTTTTTGTCAATCGCTTCGTCCAACATCTCGCGAAATTTCCTATTGCCGGCCAGGATTCGTTTCTCGTTATACCATTGCTTATCCACGTTCAAGGCGTCGGCTGTCAGGAGTTCGGGCTTCCCCGCGAGAAGCGATTCGCCGATTCGAAGGGCTTCGTCGGCAAGGGTTCCGTAGGTTTCCGCCGCCGTAACGACGTCGCGCACTTCGGGGGCAAAAACGTCGCCGACGGATCGTAACGCCTCGCTGAACAACATTCCCTTTTCCACATTCTCCCCGACGGCGATGAGTTTCGACCGCAGCCGTTTGTCCGAGACTACCTTTGCGGATATCGCGCAGACCTTCTCTGCCGGCACGCCGGCGGCAAGAAGCACAGCCAGCGTTCGCCAGTAACGGGCGGCGTCCATTTGGCGGATTGCGGGATGCTTTCCGCCCGACAGGAGATCCATATCCCGCACGATGCCCATGATGGTGATATCCAGAATCCCCCCGAATTCCCCCGCCTGGACCATACCGCAAATCCACGGCGCGAAAACGGCTGGAGAATCCGCCATCGCTTCGGCTAAGTTCCTGCCTGCAAGAACACGATTAATGACGCGCCGGACGGTTTCGATATTTTTCTCGTCAACAAGACTGGAACTGACGTATCGAAGGGCCGCGACCATCGGCACACCGTCGATCAACGTCGCATGGAGTGACCGCCAGAACTTCCTCATCTCCGCCGCCGGCGCGGGGTTGCTTTCCACGTGACGTTTCAATTCCTTCCAACTCGAAAACCCGTAGCGTAGCGCGACGGAAAAGAGGGCGTCGCTGAGTTTCAGATCAGCGGAGAGAATTTCCTCGTCGCTGGAGGAGGAAAATCGATGGATACACCGCAACGGTTCACATGCGGCGGCTTGCCCGGCCTTGTGCTGCTTGAGCAGCGTATGGGCCTGGTCTTTGAGGTGCTTGAGGTTTGGACGATCCGGTAGTGACGGACTCATGATAGCCTTCCTTTCCATACTTGCTCAAGGTCTGCAAGGTTTGAGCAGAAAAGAAGGTTGTCGTTACTCTCAAAGTGAAGGCGGGCTTTTGCCCTTTACGCAGACCGGAAGGCGACCCTCACCGCCACCAATGTAATCATAGTCCCGTGTATGAATTTTGTCAAGGAAAGGAGGCGAGGCGCGCATCTAAGTGTGCGAGGATAAATCATGGCGGCCTCAGGCGGCGGCTTTTTCTTGTGTCCAGTAGGTTCGCCACAGGCCGCTGTGATAGATGG
>JAFGJE010000184.1 GCA_016929245.1 Phycisphaerae bacterium | reverse complement strand
TGCTCCTAAAAAGAGTAACCAACAACTACTGCAAGTCACTGTAAACAAAAGAATAACCGAGCGCCAGAAAAAATTCTCACACACGATCGAAAAGTCAGCGTCGAAAGAACCGAAGAAACCGGAAACGGAACATCCGACACGGAGTTCCTGAGATACGGAGAAGAAAAATGAAATCCTTTCTCTTTCTTCTCCGTATCTCAGGAACTCCGTGTCGGATGTGTTGTTGTGTTTTTTCCAACCCGCCGGAAAACCACCCCCACCGTGAGGATCACCCACACCAAGCCCGTCAGGAACGCCAGTCGTTGCATCATCGGCGCCGCGGGCGTCCAGGCGAATCCCAGCCAGAAGTGCCCGACGTATTGTCCGAAATGGATCCATGCCGCGATCAGGAACACCGCGCCCGTGATCGGCAGGAATCGCGGACATTCTCTGGAAAACAGCATCGCCCACCAGGACAGCAGATAGGCTGCCAGTCCCGGAACGGCGGCGAAACCGTTGGCGACGGCATGGCCGACGTGGTACTCATCCGCCGGGGTAAACCCCAGGCCGATCATTCCGCCCAACGAGAGCATCCCCAGCACGCGCACCAGCAGACCGACGCGTTTGCGTCGCGGGAACAGACCCGGCAAGACCAGCCACAACAATCCCAGGGACAGCAGAAACGCCGTGGCGCTTCCGCGCGACGCGCGGGACATCGGGTTCGCCAGTCCGTTGTAGGCTTTCGTCTTGCCCAGGTCCGACAGCGTGTTTCGCCAGAAATCGTACCCCTTCGCCCGGCGGTTCCATTCATTCCCGCCGGGATACCGCGCCATCGCGATCCCCTGAATCACGACGAACTGCACCACCGCCAGCAGCACCAGGCCGCACGCGGAACGAACCAGTATTTTTGAAAAAGATGCTGACATGGATTACTCAAGGGAATCGATCTGTTTGGGGAGTTTTTTTTCTTCCGTGGCGAGTCGGCGTTCCACTTTTTTCACGTCTTCTTCCGCGGGCAGATGTTCCGGCACGATACCACGATCCATCAAAAGTCGACGCACTTCCTGGTTATTCCTTACGTGTTCGCCGCTGATATGATATTCCGTTCGCAGGTCGTTTTGTTTGATATTAAAATTCGTGATTTCATTGGCGAAGTCTTTGGCTTTAATCGTGATCGTGGGGAGAAAGTCCGCCAAAGGGCGATGTTTCGGAATCGACAATTTTGTTTTCATCTCCTGCGTGCTTCGTCCGCCGAACAAGGCGTGATCCCCCTTGCTGCGAATGCGAGCGAAACTCTGATTTTCCTTCAACCGGTCGAAAATGATTCCCGAGAGTTCCTTTTCCGATTCAGTCAGTTTTTTTCGAGCACCGATTCGTTCCGCTTCCGCCAGGCGTTTTTCAATGATTTCCTGCCTACGCGTTTGAACGGCGAAATACGTCTGGGCGAACGCGATCGGCTCCTTGGAGGAATCGCCGTTCTGGGCGATTAAGTAACAGGCGTATCGCGTCAGGGCGATGTCCTGAATTTCCCGCTTGGCGCCGGAACCGAGTTCGACCATTTTCCTGACGTCAGCAAAATGGTCTTTGGGGTCATATCCGCTGGTTTGGCAGGCAGTTATGGCTTTGTCGATTACCTTGGAAAAATTATCCCATTTGGTATATCCCAACAATTTCTGCAAATCACGCGCACACCAGTATTCCACACCGCTTTCGTCATGCGTATGAACAAAATCCTCAAAACATTTATGCAGCCGAACGATGATTTCCTTGTCCATGGTATTTCTCCCGCTTTGAATGAGATGGTTCCCGATATCATGGATCCTGTCGCAACTCCAATGGAAGACGACATAATTCATCGAGATGAAACGATTATTTCAAACGAATCATCTCATCGCAATAGGTCACCGGAAATCCGCGAAAAGAATCCTAAAGATGCCTGTTTCCAATGACCATTCGTTGAAAGGGAAAATTTTTTCCCGTGTTATAAAATTTTCCTCAAGCGATCTGAATTCATGTCAGCACCTTGCCGCGCATGGGATTGTCATCGTCTTTGGACGTTGGCGGGGTGCGTTTGTTTTCGTCCTTGGCGACGGCGGAACGCCCGATCACCCGTTCGACCAGAAACGCTGGACGGCGCTGGACGCGCTCGTAGATGCGGATGAGATATTCACCCTGCAATCCCAGCAGCAGAAAAATCACACCGAAGACCAGGCTCAGCAGCGCCATGGTGCTCGCCCAGCCGGGCACGGTCGCGCCAAACGCCTTGGCGATCAGAACGTAGAAGAATTCCAGAAAACTCAGCATCGACATGCCCAGTCCCACGACAATCCCCAGCCGCATCGGCGCGGAGGAGAAACTCAGAATCCCATCCCGCGCCAGACGCAGCATTTTCCGAAGGTTGTACTTGCTCCGCCCGGCGTGACGGGGCGGGGCGGTGTAGTCCACCGTCGCCCGGCGATACCCCATCCAGGCGATCAACCCGCGCAGGAAGAGCTGGCCTTCCCGGATGGTATTGATTTCCTCGACCACGGTCCGATCGAGCAGGCGGAAGTCGCTTTCTCCTTCCTCCAGCGAAATACCGCAGAGGAACCGAAACAGACGATAATACAACTTCCCGATCCACCGACGGCGGGGGGAGATTCCTTCGGTGTCGACGCGACGCGCCTGCACGATCGTATAACCATCGCGCCACAGGTCGATCATCACCGGAATCAGATCCGGCGGATGCTGCAAATCGCCGTCCATCATCACCACCACGTCGCCGGAGGCATACTGTAATCCGGCGGCCAGGGCGTACTGATGCCCGAAGTTGCGGCTGAGGCAAAGTCCCGCGATTCGTTCATCCTCACCGGCGCGGGCGGCGATGAGTTCCTCCGTACCGTCCGTGCTGCCGTCGTCCACGAGGATCAACTCATACGTTCGTGTTTCCATCGCCTTCGAGATCGCTTCAAGAAGGGGCGCCAGGTTCGGCGACTCATTGAACACCGGGACGACGATACTCACCAGCGCCGGTTCGTTCCGCAATCGGCCGGCGGAGGGAACGTGATGGGAGGCAGGCTTCATATCCGGTAGAGTATGCCCAATGTTCCTCCGGGTCAAGCAGGCCCGTGCTATGGTTCGTTCGATACACCAGTTATCCCATCCCCAAACAAAGTCAAGAGGGACAATACCTTCGGGACAACCCACCCGCCGGAAAAAAAATAAACTCCGATTTGCCTTTCTCCGAATTTGATCGTATGGTCTTGCTATAATGGGGTAGGAAAATCGGGTTTCCTCGCGTAAACCAATTACCGATGATAGACGTAGCATGTAATATAATATGTTTTTTGGGCGAAACCATCTATCGTCCCTCAGGAGGCCGATATCCGCCCCGAATGTCCCATCCAATCCCCTACAGAATTTCCCCGATCTTTTTAGGGACGCGTCATGGACAGACCGCCCCCCGGGGTGTATAATCATATAGACGTAGAGGATGTAAGCGTATCCGGTCAGTAGGCCGTTTCCGTTGTTTGTAGGCTAAAGATAATGGTGTTTATTTAGTGGAAAGGATGTACGGGTTCGTCTGTACATCGGGTTTGTGAGCCAGCCTTTTGCGTAACATGTTTTGCTGGCGAGATTGACATGGGGCCTTGGCCTCGCATCGGTCTTACCACCACCACGGAGCATGGGGCTGAGCGTCTATTTCTGGCAGCACGGTGCTGCAGGAAGTGTAACTATGTCCGTCGGTCGTGTAAAATGGTATGATAAGTCCAAGGGGTATGGGTTCATCGAAAGCCCGGAAGGGGACGTGTTTTTCCATTTCAGCGACATACTCATGGAAGGGTTCAAGGCGCTGGCGGAAGATCAACGCGTTTCCTACAAACTCCTTCGAAGCGAACAAGGCCTCAAAGCCAAACAGATCCGCCCGCTGGACAATCGGGCGTCCGTACGGCATGCGGCTCGTTATCGGACCTTGATCCACATGCGCATCGCGGATGGCAAGGAATCCGGCTTCGAAAAGTTCTTCCTGGACATCCCCGCCTGGTTCGACGCCATGGAGCAGGACCTGGGCCTGCGCCGCATCGGCACGTGGCGTACCGGGCAGAACGCCGTCCACCTGGTCGAGTCGGACCGCCCCTACGAGCAGTCCATGGAGTCGGCCAAGGAGCAGTCCTGCTGGGAAGACTACTGCAAGTGGCAGGATAAGCTTCGGGAGTTTCTCGAAAGCGACCCGGCCGTCATGAGTCCTCTCCAGGCGGAAATCCCCGTGGAAGAGGAAGCCGTCGAAGAAAGCGGCGCGTCCGCGTCCTAATCCGGTGTCCGCGCGTCTCCGCCCGGGAATTTTCGGATTCTCAGGGATGTGGAGTCGGAAGGGTTCCGGAATGTTTTTCGGGAGGGCGATTCTTTTTCCGAGAGAATCCCGTCCCCGGGAATCCGGTGTCAAATCCGTGGAGGAAACCATCCGGAAATGACTTCCTCCACGCGAAGGGGAAATTTCATCGAGACGACAGTCCCGCGGCATGGATTCTCTCCAGCACCGCGTCGGGGGTGAAACCGAATTTCTCCGCCAGCACCTTGTACGGGCCTGACGTGCCGAAATCCTCCCTGCCGATGAACAGGCCGGTCCGTCCCAGAATGCGGCCCCAGCCTTGCTCGACGCCGGCTTCCAGGACCACGCGGTTTTGAATCGCCGGCGGGACGATGCCGTCCTGGTATTCCTTCGGCTGTTCGTGGAACAGGTCCAGACACGGCATGGACACGACGCGCACCTTCCGTCCCTGCTCGCGGAGTTTCGCCGCCACCTCCAGCGCGAGGGGCACTTCACTGCCGGTGGCAACGAGCAGCAGGTTCGCGCCTGGATCGTCGGACAGGATATACCCGCCCAGCATCGTGCCCTCCGCCGGTCCGAGATTCACGCGGTCCAGCGTGGGGAGGTTTTGTCGCGTCAGACAGATCACCGTCGGGGCGCCTTCCCGCCCGATCGCGTGTCGCCAGGCCTGGGCGACTTCGTTGGCGTCGCCGGGGCGCATCACGTGCACGCGCGGAATCGCCCGCATCGAGGCGATCTGTTCGACCGGCTGGTGCGTCGGGCCGTCCTCGCCGACGTAGAAACTGTCGTGCGTGTAGACGAAGATCGAGCGGAGTTCCTGGATCGCC